>CAZIPG010000019.1:8035-25681 GCA_964540955.1 uncultured Rheinheimera sp. | reverse complement strand
GGATTTATCAATTCGCTGATAAGTGCCTCTCAAAGGCTCGCCTGCTGCCAATCGCTGCCAGAATGTTTGGTATTCCGTGCTTTGTTGATAGCTCTGGGTACAAAACATGCGATGATGTTGTCCAACAATATCATCTAAAGCGTATCCCATTGTTTTTAAAAATAATTCGTTGGCATCAATGACTTTGCCATCTGGCGTAAAACAAATATAAGCCGTGTGCATTTTGACTGCATTGAGCTCATCTTGGCAGCGTTGTAGCAGAGGATCGGGCAGAGAAGTTCTATCTTGAGTATCACGCTGATTGAAGAACAACATAACAACCTCGATTGTTGAGCTTAATCCATTAAGGTTGTGGATAAAACAAATTTGAATAATGCATTCTGTTTTTATTTACGCATTCCTTTTCAATTTAGACCTTTCTTCGTAAATTTTTTTTAATCGGCTATGCTAGGAAGATGATTCAAATCGGAGAATTGTCATGAATTCTGAACAGGCACGCTTACAGACAATTCGCGAATTTGATCTGTTTAAAGCTGAGGAAAATCAAAGTTTAAATGAATTGATGGCTGCCCTTGCCAAGCTATTAAATCTCCCTGTGGCTTTAGTCAGTATCATTGATGAGCATGAACAGTTTTTTAAAGGCAAATTTGGTTTTGAAGCTAGCTGCACTCGTCGAGAAGATGCGTTTTGTAATGTAGTCGTTGCGTTAAAAGCGCCTCTGCATGTCAAAGATGCGAGTTTAGACAGCAGGTTTGCACAGAACCCGTTAGTGACTGACAACCCACATATCCGATTTTACGCTGGTGTTCCCTTAAAGTTAAACCAGCAAAATATTGGCGCTGTCTGTGTGATTGATATGGTCCCTCGCGAGTTATCCGAGGAACAATTTGCCGTCTTAGAGAAGTTTTCTGCCCATGTGAGCGCATACCTTGAATTGTTAAGTTCTCAAAGACAGCTACAGCAGGCCTTCGCTCTGGTAGATGACAGCCCTGCGGTGCTTATTAAATGGCAACCGTTACCATTGCTGAAGTGCGTTTATCTCTCCAACAGCATCGAAAGCCTATTTCAAATTTCCAGAAATGACCTACTGCTCCAGAACAATTTAATAGACTTTATCGACAAAGATCAGCAAGTTGAATATCAATTTTTATTCAAACATCATGAGCAAGGACTCAGCTTAGGCCAAATCAATCTCCAGCTCCATAATCGCTCTGGCAGGCAATTCTGGGTCCGTCTGCTGACGAAAGCATTTTTTGATGCAAGTGGGCAGCTGCAAAGTATTCATGGCTTGCTGACCGATAATACCAATCAACATTTTCTTGAGCAGAAAATCAATGATGCGAACCAGCAAATGCGCATGGTTTTGGATGCTTCGGGTTTAGGCACATGGACTTTTGATCTTGTCGCTGCCCAAATGAAAGTCAATCGCCGTTGGTGTGAAATGCTGGGGCTTGATCTCGAATTTTATGATCCTCATAGCTACTTTTGGCGAAGTTTAATCCACCCAGCCGATTTAAATGAGCTTGATAATGCGCTTCAGACGTTAGCCACACAGGCGAGTGCAAATTTACAACTTGTCTACCGTTTGCGCCATGCCAAAGGCTATTGGGTTTGGATTGAAATCTACGGCAAAGTCGCCAAGCGTAATAGTGAAGGGAAAATACTGCAATTAAGCGGTACTCACCGTGATATTTCTGCTAATAAAATCGCGGAACTCAATCGACAAAAACAAAGTCGGATGCTGAGTTTCCTCAATAAAGCCCACACCAGTTACCTGCGTCAGCAAAACCTGACTTCCGCCTGTGATGAAATATTGCCTGAACTTCTCACAATCGCCGACAGCCAGTTTGGCTTGATTTGCCAGTTGAAGACTAGCAAGTCAAAATCTCAGTTTTATATCAAGGCAATTGCGCTCAAAGCCATCGAAGATGTGATGGTGAGTAATCTGCTTACTACAGATATATCTTTACCGATTGAGATTTCTGCGGTGCAAGTCGCAGTACAATCCGGTGAAAAATATTGTGTTTTTAATGAAGCAACAGATTGGAATGAGTTGAGTAATTTCATCAATCTCCCCCTCAATTTGCAACATGGGATGATGCTTGCGATCGCGGATCAGACCACATTTTATGGCATTATTTTACTATTCAATAAAATTGGTGGATACCATGCGCAAGATGCCGAGTTTCTCCAACCCGTGCAAGATGCGCTGTCCTCCTTGTTCTATGCTGTGAATCTAATTGAAAGCAAACAAAAAGTAGAACAACAACTGCAACATCTGGCAGTTTCTGATCCGTTGACCAAGTTAGCGAATCGCCGCGGTTTTATCGATTATTGCGCAAACTTACAAAAGGAAGCACAAAGCCTAGTGTTCGCTATTATTGACATCGACAACTTCAGCACCATCAATCGCCAATACGGACTGAATATAGGCGATGCTGTGATCCAACAAGTTGCAGAACGGCTGCACAGTCAGTTGAGGCCCGATGATTTATTAGCTCGATTAGGCAGTGATGAATTTGTGTTGGTGATGCCCAATATTGAAATTGATACCGTCACATTGTTACTTGAAAATATTCGTCTCGAATTCTTAGGAATACCACTACGGATTGACAAAGAGGATCTTTTTATCAGTTTAAGTATCGGCGCTCGTTATGTAATGGCAGATGAAGACTTAAATATCGACCAGCAGATCCAAGAGGCCGATGAAGCCTTGAATAAAGCCAAAAATGTGGGCGGTGCTTGCTTAATGTGGTTTTAAATCCATCTGCAGAGTTCAGAACAACAAGCCGATTAATTACTTAAAGTTATAAACAATACATTTTTGGTTGTTTTTGTTTTCTAAAAAAACTCCTATCCTACCCTCATAGAAGTTCAGATGTCTAAAAGACAATTGTCTCCATTGAGGTTCAAATGTTCAAACTCAAAATATCTAGCCTTGTTCTTAGCGCTTTGCTATTAGCAAGCCCACTTGCCGCCAAAGAATACCGACTGCTGAATGTTTCATATGATCCAACGCGTGAATTTTATCGGGATCTCAACCAAGCATTCGCCAAAGACTTTAATGCCAAGACTGGAGACACCGTAAAAATTGAGCAATCGCATGGCGGTTCTGGCAGTCAGTCGCGCTCAATTATTGATGGTCTTCGTGCCGATGTCGCAACCCTTGCTCTAGCGGGTGATATCGATCCGCTAGCGCAAGTTGCAGGTTTATTGCCCAAAGATTGGGAAAAAAAACTACCTAATAATTCAGCGCCTTATACTTCAACCATTGTATTCTTAGTGCGCAAAGGCAACCCAAAAAATATTAAAGACTGGAACGACTTGGTCAAAGATGGTGTCGAAGTCATAACCCCAAATCCAAAAACTTCTGGTGGCGCTCGTTGGAATTATCTGGCTGCTTGGGCCTATGCCAAGAAACAAAACGGTAGCGATGAAGCAGCCCGTGAATTTGTGACAAAGCTCTATCAAAACGTTCCTGTCCTCGATTCTGGCGCCCGCGGCTCTACCAGTACTTTCGTGCAACGAGGGATCGGCGATGTCCTATTGTCTTGGGAAAACGAAGCGTTCCTGGCAGTCAATGAACTGGGTGCGGACAAAGTGGAAATTGTGGTGCCAAGCATTTCAATTTTAGCGGAGCCTTCAGTTGCAGTCGTTGAAAAAAATGCCAACGCCAAAGGAAATCTTGAAGTTGCCAAGCAATACCTACAATTCTTGTATACCAGCCAAGGCCAAGAAATTGCCGCAAAACACTACTTCCGACCGAGGGACAGCAAAGTCGTTGAAAAGTATCGAGCTAAATTCCCGAGTTTAACCATGGTCACCATTAACGATTTTGGCGGTTGGACCGAAGTGCATAACACGCACTTCGCTGAAGATGCAATTTTCGACCAAATCTATCAATTTTAATGCGTTCGAACAGAGTAATCAGCCTTATTGCTCACTGCAATAGGGCTGGTTAATGCACTTCAGTACTAGATTCCCAAAATTGTTTCGCTCGCAAGAAGTTTGGGTGTGTTCGTAATGGCACTATCACAGAATTGATATCCGCAATCACCTGTTGCCCCCACGGATTATTGGCACACCCCATTGCTTGAATTGGCGGATTAGCTTGGTTTTCGGCTATCGTGTATGTGTCTAATCGTTGAGATGTCTGCGCTCGCACTAAGCGATGATATTTCAATACCATTGGGTAGTCGACGGTAAAGTCAACTCGACCAATTTCAATCAAAGATAATATTGAATCGGCCTCACCAGGCCCTGCTCGCTCGAGAACCTGTTTGGGAAAGGTTTGCTTATATTGCTCGAGAATTGGATCTAACACGCCATAGCGACGCCCCTGTGGAAAGCCGTAGCGATAATGGCCAGCACTCAGCCATTGGCTCAAAGAAATCGGTTGTTTCCCTTCAATGAAATCAGCACGCGTAATCAGCACATGTCTTGGAAATTGATGAGTTGATTCACTATATAAAACCCCTTTAGGGGCAACATCGCGTTTGATCATACAAGGGAAACACATCTGGCTATTGGGCGCTGCCAGCATGGCCAAAACTCGACCTTGCGGCACTAACACTTTTTGATGGTCGTAATGAGGTAATAACTCAATCAGTGAATCGACTAAGCCATCGCAAAATCCCTGACCTTGCAAAGGTCCATCCACGATATGAAATGGCGGGCCAGGATTGATTGCCCAGGTAATCTTGCCCTTGGGCTGGCTATTCGTGGTATGAACGCTCGAGTTGTCGCTGGCCGTTTGTTGTGCATGAACAACAAACGGCACTAGGAATGAAGCGAACAGCAGCATATTTTTCAGCAAATGAATTTTATGCCAAGAGGTTGTCAGCCGCTTCGCTGTCAGTAAAATTCGCTCGCATCGCTGTGGCATCATAAAAATCAGCACACTGGTTTTGTTTTGCATCATCCCTTCACCGTTGCACAAACAAATGCACTCCCTGCATTTGCATCACATTGTCATCCCAATTGTTGTAGCACAGACTGACGTTTTTTGGCTAAAAACCAACGGTCTAACATCATAAAGACCACTGGTGTGGTGAATAATGTCAATATTTGACTAAATGCCAATCCGCCAACCACGGCAACACCGAGTGGCACCCTGAGTTCAGACCCTGTGCCAAATCCTAACATCAGTGGCACCGCCCCCAACATTGCAGCTAACGTAGTCATGATAATTGGCCGAAAACGGATCATACAGGCTTGGTAAATCGCATCTTTAGCACTTAATCCTTGCTCGCGTTGCGCTTGGATTGCAAAGTCCACCATCAAAATCCCGTTCTTTTTAACAATCCCAATCAACAAGATAATGCCGATTAGCGCCATAATCGAAAAATCAAGCTGCCACAACCACAGTAAACCAATAGCACCAATCGCTGCTGAAGGTAATGTTGATAAAATGGTGAGTGGATGCACCAAACTTTCATAGAGCACGCCAAGAATGATATAGACCGCAATCAGTGCAGTAATGATTAGCAAAGGTTGCGTGGCCAGCGAGTCTTGAAAAGCTTGCGCAGCACCCATGAAAGTGCCATTGACAGCCGCCGGCATGTTGAGCGATGCACGCGCTTCATCAAATGCTGTCACAGCGTCCCCTAACGCAACCCCTTTCGCTAAGTTGAAAGAAATGTTTGCCGCAGGTTGCATGCCATGATGTGCAATGACTACAGGGCCACTTTCAGCGGGCAGAATTTTGGTAAATGACAGCAACGGCACCATTTCACCAGTCAGCGGCGAGCGCAGATGCAAATAGTTTAAACTGCTCACATCATTCCGTTGGCCCGTGGAAAACTCTAATATGACTTTATATTGGTTAGTTTCAGTTTGTATTTCATTGATCTGCCGTTGACCGAAGGCATCATACAACGCTTGGTCAACATCTAATGCACTAAAGCCAAACTTTGCCGCCATTTCACGGTCAAGTTCCAAGCGAATGATATTGGCATCCCATTGCAAATCATTCGATAAGTCGGTAAACATCGGATTTTGCCGAAGTTTAGCCGTCAATTGCTGTGTCCACTTGGCTAGCTCAGTACTATCCTGCGCTTTGATGACATACAGGTACTGCGCACGACCTTGGTTGGCCCCCAAATTGATATCCTGTGAAGCCCGCAAAAACACTTGCAGCCCCGGAATTGCGGCGAGCTGTGGACGTAACCTATCGATAATTTCACTGACTGTCTCATCACGGTCGTCCGGATCACTTAACACCAACCAAACTCGTCCTGATCCTGCGGTATTACCGCCACCCACTGCATGGTTAAAACCTGTGATGGAAGGTTCATTTTTAAAAATAGCTTCCATTTGTTTGTGCTTAGCGACCATATCTTCATAAGAAATATCGGAAGCTGCTTGGGTTGACCCCAAGATAAAACCGGTATCTTGCAACGGAAAAAAGCCCTTAGGGATGGCAATAAAACTCATCACACTCACCGCTAAAGTCAGCATAAACACCGATAACATCAACTTAGGGCGCGCCAATGCAGCTTTTAGTAAAACCCCATAGTGAGCGTTGATCCGAGCGAACATCCCTTGTTGTTCATGCTGATGATCGGCTTTGTTCATAAACAATGAGGCTAAGGTTGGCGCCAAGGTCAAACAAACGATAACCGAAATAGCAATCGCCGCTGTTGCGGTGAGTGAGAACTCCAAAAACAATCGGCCGATAATACCGCCCATAAACAGCAGTGGAATGA
This sequence comes from uncultured Rheinheimera sp., assembly GCA_964540955.1. GTDB lineage: Bacteria > Pseudomonadota > Gammaproteobacteria > Enterobacterales > Alteromonadaceae > Pararheinheimera. The sequence continues at coordinate 18,974 of CAZIPG010000019.1, read as the reverse complement.
AAGCCGCACACAATGAAACGCTGATGGAGATTACGGTAAAACCAATCTCACTAACCCCTTTGATGGCCGCTTCAGTTTTACTGTAGCCAAGTTCCAGATAACGATGAATATTTTCAATCACCACTATCGCATCATCGACGATAAATCCGACAGCAATGACAATCGCCACTAAGGTCAGGTTATTTAAACTAAACCCGGCAATATACATAAAGGCGCATGTTGCAATTAACGACACTAACAAGACCGAAGTCACTATCAAAGTCGCCGACCATTGCTTCAAAAATAACGCCATCACGGCAATCACCAATACCACGGCAATCAACAATGTGATTTCAACCTCGACGAGGGATGCCCGAATGGTGCGAGTGCGATCGTTAAATACTTCGACTTTGACATCTGCCGGCAGTGCCGCCGTCAACTTCGGCAAAGCAGCACGAATATTATCGGCAGTAGCCACAATATTGGCCCCCGGCTGCCGGCGAATGATCAATGCAACCCCTGATTCGCCATTGGGCCAAATCTGCACGTAATCGTTCTCAACACCGGCCGCAACTTTGGCAACATCACGCAAATAAATCGGCACTTGTTGTCCGTCAGTCCCTGTGTGATAACGCACGATAAGCTGACCATATTCCTCAGGGTTGAATAGCTGATCATTGACCGCCAAAGTTGAAACCCGATTTTCACCAAAAATCGCCCCTTTCGGTTGGTTGACACTGGCTTTTTGCACGACCGAACGAATGTCCGCCATGGTAATGCCATTGGCGGCTAATAATTCCGGCTTGGCTTGAATTCGAATGGCAGGTTTGCGTTGACCACCGATGAAAACTTCGCCAACCCCTTGAATTTGACTCAATTGACGAGCTAGCACTGTTTCAGCCATGTCACTGACCTGACTGACAGAATGGGTTTCAGAAGTAATGCCGATAATAAGGATCGGGCTATCGGCAGGATTGGTTTTGCGCCAAGTCGGCAGATTCGGCATATCTGGCAAATTGCCTGATGCTTGGTTGATGGCCGATTGCACTTCTTGGCCCGCGGTATCGATATTTTTATCAAGGACAAACTGCAGAGTAATACGAACCGAGCCCAAAGAGCTGCTGGAGGTCATCTCTGTCACGCCCGGCACGGCAGAAAGTGCTACCTCTAAGGGGGTGGCAACCGCTGACGCCATTGTTTCCGCACTCGCGCCAGGCAAACGCGCTTCAATTTCGATGGTGGGAAATTCTACTTCCGGCAGTGGCGCAATGGATAATCTGGGAAAGGCTAAAATGCCCATTAAAACGAGGGCTATGGTCAATAAAACAGTACCAATTGGGTGAGCCAAACACCAAGTAAAAATGCTGCGTTGAGTCATACGGCAGCCCTTTGTACAACGGCACAAGTTGACTTATTAGCAAAGGCCACATTTTGTATCAGATTTTGCTGAATAGCGGCAGAGGTTGTTTGTTCGGTTTGCGCTTTGACATCCACTGAAATGCCCGGACGTAAACGACTTTGACCGTTCGTAACCACCTGCTCTCCTTCAGCTACGCCTTCAATCACCACGAAGTTGTTATTGCTAAAGATCACTTTGACTGGCGCTGGTTTGGCAACACCCGCCTGAACTCGCCACACAAAGCTCCCTTGCGGTCCTTGCTGAAGGGCTTTCACCGGAATTGTAAGAACATTTGCGTAAAGATTGGTTTGAATTGCCATGGTGATTGTTTGCCCTGGCCATAACTGCTGTTGTTCATTAGCAAATTCAGCTTTGACGCGAATAGTGCCTGTACCACTCAAAATTTGATTATCAATGACGCGAAGCAGTCCCTGCGCCAACAAGAAATTGTCCTCAGCGCGATACACCTCTGCAGCAATAGGCCCTGTGTTTTGTACTTTTAACAATTGCAACTGACTGACCACAGCTTGGGGTAACGCCATTTCAACTTGGATGGGTTGTTGCTGGATCACACTAAACAAGCCTAAGCTATCAGTCGGACGCACATAATTACCGACATCGATATTGCGGATCCCAACCATGCCGGCAACCGGCGACTGAATTTTGGTAAAAGAAAGCTGCACCTGCGCTGCCGCAATGGCTGCTTTGGCTTGCTGCACTTCCGCATTTAATTGATTGACGAGCGCCTGTTGTTGCTCTTTTTGCTGAGCAGAAATTGCTTCACTTTGCCGAAGTCCAACAAAACGGGTTAAATCGCGCTCGGCAACTTGCAATTTAGACTGGGTTACTTTCAGTTGCGCCTCGGCTTGGGCCAACATCGCTTGTGCCGCTCGGTCATCGAGTTCTGCCAGCAACTGCCCCTGCTTTACAAGTTCGCCTTCCTGCACCCAAATTTTTTGTAAGATCCCATCCACTTGCGGTTTGATTTGAACTTGTTGGATTGGCTTCACCACCCCAACGCCACGTTGCCAAACCGGAACATCCTGCCGGCTGACAAGACTAATTTCGACCGGAATTTTGGGACCGGCATTTTTGCCTGCAGCAGGCTGCGCTATCGCAGGCTTTTGCTCTGCTTTTTGGGGTTCGGATTTTTCAGGCGCTGCTTTTTCAGGCACTGCTTTTGGCGCTTCTGCTTTGGATACCTCAGTGCTTTGTTGCTCTGAGAACACCGGGATTGCAGCCAAACTTGCCCCAAGCAAGGTGACAACGCCAACCACAAAATAAAATTTCATCAACAATCTCCAACAAAATCGAAGCTCTACCCCGTCAATCACCAAGGCAGTCAGATAACTTTAATCTAACGAAAGATCAGTGAAGAGCGATCAGCTACTGCGCTCAATGACTTAGTTTTGTCGACCAATTTCAGTGATTTAGGGATTTCCTTTCGAGAAATCGGTCGCTCTGTCCAATCTCTGTTGCGCAAAGCCTCGCAGCAAGGCGAATTGGGCCGCGTAATAAGTAATCATAATGAACTCCCCTTGGCCGGCAAACGCTTGATAAAAACGACTGATGCCTATGGCAGCATCGGACGATATAAATAACAGTCCACCGCTGATTAACCAAGCATTGCTCAATTGGCTGTGCCAAGTCGTCAAGGACATCAACAAAATGACAGTGATATAAAAACACACAGGGATCAACATTGGGCCAAGGTTAGGTGCCATCAATCGCAATATCGAATATGCAAGCAATAGATAGCACAATACGAGGCCAAAAGTGCGCATAAAACTCAATCGCTTTAGCGGCATCAGCGCAATGATGTAAGCCAAATGACTCAGCAAAAATGCAGCAAGCCCATAAACAAACCAATTCTTGCCATCCAAGGCCAGAATCACATCTCCCACCATCGACAGTGATAAAGCAATGAACACCACTCGCGACTGACGATTTTTACTGACTTCAGTGCTCTGCTTTTCAGCGCTTTGCACGACTTTTGCAAACTGAATCAGTCCGAGGTACACAGCCAACAGCCATAACAAAGGCAAAATTTTAAACAAAGCTTGGAATTCAACTGAGAATTGCTCGGCAAAAGTCAGGTAAAAAAAAGCAAAACCCAGATAAATTAAACTCGGAGCTATCGACATAAAACCTTTCGACATAAAACCCTTCGACATAAAAGCCATCTGCATAAATCCCATCTGCATAAAACAAGCATGAATTCAATAAATTAGCATTACCTTAACCAGTATAGACCTAGTATTCAACTGAAATTAATGAACCGAATTCGCAGCGGTGTTCTATATGTTAAAGCAGCAAAAATTTACACTTTTTCTTAAATTAATTTGTTACAGCATTTGACCTTTTCAGAAAACCGAAATAGATTATGTAAGCGCTTACAGATTTGAGCTAAGCACGTATAAAAAATAATTCGTAACCGACAGGGTAAAACTGATGAATAACCTAAACACTAGTTTGAAAGTACTTGCTACTTCCATACTCAGCGTCACCTTAGCAAGCTGCGGGGGTGGAGCTGAAACGAATTCCGACTTTACAAAAGTCGATACAAGTAAGCCCGCCAGCAATTGGAACCTGGTCTGGAGCGATGAATTTGATGCGAGCTCAATCGACACGCGAAAGTGGAATTTTGAAGTCAATTGTGCAGGCGGCGGTAATAACGAAAAACAATGCTATACCGACAAGAAAGAAAATGCCTTTATCAAAGATGGCGTGTTGAATATTGTTGCATTGCCGGCGACTGACGCAGCACAGCCCTACACTTCTGCCCGTCTGACCACGAAAAACAAAGGTGATTTCAAATACGGCCGCTTCGAAATGCGCGCGAAATTACCAACAGGCCAAGGTGCCTGGCCGGCATTTTGGATGATGCCAACTGATTCTGTGTATGGTGGTTGGCCGAAGTCTGGCGAAATCGACATCATGGAAGCAGTGAACTTAAAAACTGTCACCAACGGTGAAGCGCCTGAATCTAAAGTCTACGGCACCTTACATTACGGCCGTGAAGCGCCAAGAAATGTCAATTCCGGCAAAGCATATGCTTTACCGAATGGCAAAAACCCGGCCGATGATTTTAATACTTATGCGATTGAATGGCAGGAAGGCGAAATTCGTTGGTACGTCAACGATTACTTATATGCCACTCAACGCAAATCCGACGTCCGTTACAACGCCAAAGGCGAAGCGATTGGTTTAAAACATCGCGGTTGGTTTGCTGAATATTTCAACCAAGCCACTGGGACTAAAGAAGTTCAATGGAATAATGCACCATTTGACCAAAAATTCTTCATGATTTTGAACTTCGCAGTAGGCGGTAACTGGCCAGAAAACGTTAATAACTTAGGGATTGATGCGGCAGCATTTGCCAAAGGTCAAAGCTTCCAAGTGGACTATGTGCGTGTTTATGAATGTGCTGCCAACCCAGAAACTGGAAAAGGCTGTGAAACTATTCGTGCTGGTTATGACAGTGCAACTGATGGCTTAGTTGAAGGGAAAGCGCCAATCCCCGTGCCACCATCCAATGGTGTTGCTAAAAACTTAACCATTTTTAATGGTGCTCCAAATCCAAGCTGGCCAGCATGGGACTGCTGCGGCGGTTCAACGCCTGGTTTAGTCGCTGATGAAGCAAAAGGCCAAGTGTATCAATTCAGTGTGGGTAGTGCGCCAACTGTTAATGGTTTCATTTCTCGCTCGGCATTTATCAAAGATCCTGAGGGCGAAGCAAGTCCATTCGATGCCTCACCACTTCTGGAGAAAGGTTCAGTAAGTTTTGATTTCAAACTCGTATCTGCACCGAACAACTCTTCTGCACCATGGCGTTTCAAAATTGAAAGTGCTGAAGGTGCGACTGCGGTTGAAGTGGATTTAGCCTCAGGTGGTCAAGCCCCAGTGGTTGGCCAGTGGCAAACATACACTTTCCCATTAAAAACCTTAGCAGCGGCGGGCTTAGATTTAAGCGCCATCGATGTTGTGATGGTATTCCCAGGTTGGGGCGTGGGTGAAGGTGCGGTTTATCAAATGACCAATGTCAAAATTGCCCAATCTAACCTGACTTTCCCAGAATTAGTGCTGTTTAAAGATGGCAAAAATGCTGATTGGCCGATGTGGGATTGCTGTGGCGGTTCAACACCCGTTGAAGCGACGGATGATGCTGAACACGGCGCAGTTGCTGAGTTTAGTATCGGTGCTGCACCAACAGTTATGGGCTTTATCACCCGCACAGCGAACGGCGGCGGTAACAAACCATTTGATGCTTCAGCCTTGTTAGAAGGCGGTTTATTGCAATTCGAAATGAAAGTTGTCAATGCACCAGCAAACTCAAGTGCAACTTGGAAATTCAAAATTGAAGCCAATGGCGGTGCAAGTGCAGTCGAGCTTGATTTAAATAAATCAGTGGAAGCTGCAAATCCTGTCACAGGTCAGTGGCAAACTTACAGCTTCAAAATTGCTGATTTAGCGGCAGCAGGCCTTGATGTGTCGGCGATTGATGTTGGGATGATTTTCCCAGCTTGGGGTACCGGTGAAGGCGCAGTGTATCGCGTCGACAATGCCAAAATCTTCATGCCGCAATCTGCGCAACCAGATACTTCGATTAGCATCTTCACCGATGCCGCTAAAGAAGGTTGGTCAATCTGGGATTGTTGTGGTGGTTCTACCCCAACCGTGGAAGATGATGATGATACCCATGGCAAAACTGCTCAGTTTGTGATTGGTGGTGCGCCAACAGTGATGGGTTTCTTAGCGGGTGACAATGTATTCCAAGACGTCAGTTCTTTAATGCCAGACGGCGTATTACGTTTCGAAATGAAAGTTGTGACTCCACCGTCTGATTCCTCAGCAGTCTGGAAATTCAAAATCGAATCGAATAACGCCAGCGCAGCAGTTGAACTTGATTTAGCAGCCAGCAAAGAAGGTAAAGCGCCAGTTCCAGGTCAATGGCAAACCTATACCTATTCGCTGAAAGAGTTATCGGACAAAGGCTTAGATGTCAGTGCCATCGACGTCATCATGGTATTCCCTGCGTGGGGAACTGGTAATGGCGCCGTATATCGCATCGACAACGTCAAGTTTTCGCCGAACTAAGAGTACAAACAATAGGTTGGCGTTAGTCAGACTAACGCCCTACTTTCTCTGAATAAAGTCGAAGTTGTAGGAAAGCATTCTGCTACAACTGAACGACAACGAATAAAAGGTTTGTAAAGACTATGAAAATATTAAATAAAACTCGGCTCGCTGCGAGTATCTCCTTGTGCTTAGCGGGTGCTTTCACCTCGGCTGCATACGCACAAGAAACAGCGAAAACTGAAGAAGCCAAGCAAGACATTGAAGTGATTCAGGTCAAAGGGATCCGTGCCAGTTTGATCAAATCGATGGATGTCAAACGTGAAGCCAACGGTGTCGTTGATGCCATCACTGCTGAAGATATGGGTAAATTCCCAGACACCAACTTGGCCGAATCGTTGCAGCGGATCACTGGTGTATCGGTGAGCCGTTCCAATGGTGAAGGTAGCCAAATCACTGTGCGCGGTTTTGGTCCTGAGTTTAACTTAGTGACGCTCAACGGCCGCCAAATGCCAGGCACTGGTTACACCCGTTCTTACAACTTAGAGAACTTGGCTTCAGAAGGCGTAAGCGCATTAGAAATTCAGAAAACGGCTCGGGCAGAAAATCCAAGTGGTGGTTTGGGTGCCACAGTCAATATCGTGACAGCGAAACCACTGGCACAAAAAGGCGAGCGTTATTCAGTTTCTGGCAAAGCGATGTACGACAGCTCGAATGAAATGGGTGACGATGTCACGCCGGAAGTTGCGGCGTTGTACAGCAACACCTTTTTCGACAACAAAGTAGGCTTCGCCTTCTCTGCTTCCCATCAAGAGCGTGATTTCCAGAAGCAATCTGCAAACATCCAAGGCTGGCAAGCCAACGTTGGTCTGCCATCGTTAGATGCGGATAAAGTAGTCGACCGTCGTCCAACTGATGCGCAAGGCAATAAAGTTGGCAACTACTTCTTCCCGAAAGATATGAACTATGGCATTGAAGATCTGCAACGTGAGCGCAGCAACGGCCAAGTCACTTTCCAATATGAGCCGATCGTCGGTTTAGTCGGAACTATTGATTACACGGCATCTCGTGCGGTGACGGGTTCAAGCAGCATCGGCTGGGGTATTTGGAACGAATTCGGCGCCAATATTAATGCCTATGAATTAGATGAGCGCGGCACAGCTGTGTTTGCTGACATCAGTGGTAACGACGGTTCATTCACTGCCAGCAAAGGCACCACCGAAGTATTAGCCCGCTCCTTAGGTTTAAACTTAGCTTGGGAAATGAATGACGATTGGTCGTTTGCCTTGGATTACCATGATTCAGATAACAAAACTGACAATGGTGCCGACAAAGGCAGTGGGAACTCTGGCCAAGTCATTTTAGGTTCGGATCAATTAGTCACCAAAATCTATGATTACCGCACGGGTGAAGTACCACATGCATTAGTGATGTGGCGTAACGGGACGAACGAATTGTCACCGGGTGAAATTGACTCGAACTTCAGTCAATTCTTCCACTCACCAGGCGAAGCGCAAATCGAACAATTGCAATTTGATGGTACTTGGAATAACAACAAGTTTGAAATTCCGTTAGTGAATATCAAATTTGGTGCAGCCTATACCGACCAAATGATGGGCGGCTATAACGCGTGGAGTGGTCTACGTGGGGGCCCAGGCTTCACGTTAAAATTCCCTCAAATTTTCCCTGACAACATGTTTGTGCGTCGTTCAACCGGCAACTTCCTTGACCAGTTTACTGGCGGCGGTGCGGCACTTCGCCCCAACTACTATTACACCTTCGACTATGATGAAGCCGTTGCCCGTCAAACCGCTTTCTTGAACGAAGCCCTGTTAGGCCAAGATGCCTATGTGCCGGACGCTTACTTCGATGGCATTGACAGCGAAAGTTCAGTACAAGAACAAACAGCCAGCTTATACGTGCAGTCGCAGTGGGAGCTCGAAGTCAAATCCTTACCTGTGCAAATCAATGCGGGCTTACGTTATGAGCAAACGGATGTTGCCAGTACTGTGCAGCAACGGGTGGAACAACAAGTTAACTGGGAAAGTGCTTCTGAGTGGATCATGAAGTATCAAAGCAGCGATACTCGTGACTTCCTCACTTTAGAAGGTGACCACGACCTACTGTTACCGATGTTTGATGTCAAAGTGGATGTCACCGACGATGTCGTCGCTCGCTTCTCTTGGGGTAAAACCATCGCCCGTGCACCACTAGGTAACTTAGCGGGTGGCCGTAGTTTAAGTGGCAGTCCAAAACCAGGTTCACGCACCGGTGGCCAAGGCAACCCTAGCCTACTGCCATTTACGTCAACCAACTTAGACTTAAGCTTAGAGTATTACTATGCGCCAGGCAGTTATGCTGCCATCGGTTACTTTAAGAAAGATGTTGATAATTTCATCAAAACGACCATCACTCAAACCACCATCGAAGGTTTACACGACATTCTAGATGGTCCACGCTATCGCCAAGCCGTTGCCAACATTGTGGGCCGTGGCGAACAAGCGACCAGCTCTGCAGTGTTTGATGAAATGATTGCTTTAGGTTTTGGCAATGCCGATGGCAAAATTGAACCGAAGAGCGAAGATCCATTGATTGTTTGGAATATCAGCCAACCGACCAATGCCAATACAAAATCTGTTCAAGGCGTTGAATTTGCTGTCCAACATTTGATTGGTGAAACTGGTTTTGGTGTTGGCGTCAACGGAACTTGGGTAGACGGCGATGTCGAGTTCGACACTGAGAGCTTAGTGCAACAAGAACCATTAACCGGTTTGAGTAACTCTGCCAACTTCCAAGCCTTCTATGAATACGAAGGCTGGTCAGCGAAAGTGACTTACGCTTGGCGTGATTCTTACCTAATTGGTGTGGGTCAATCGCAAGGTTCTGCCGATGCGCCACCACAGTTTGCCAAAGCCTATGGCCAATGGGATATGAACGTCAGCTATGCCTGGAACGAAAACTTCTCAGTCTTTGTTGAGGGCGTGAACCTCAATAACGAAACTGAGCAAGGTTATGGTCGTTATGAAGAGCAGTTCTTATTTGCTCGCCAATATGGTCCACGTTACACCTTAGGTGCTCGTTATAATTTCTAATCGACTGCGTTAGATTAGCGATAAAACACCAACAGCTGGATGGCAACATCCAGCTGTTTTTTTTATGGTTGAACGACTGTAATATCGATTTACCATCCGCACTTAAAGAATAGCTCCGAGATTTTAGCCTCATTGCATCAACATCAATTTCCGCACAATTTGCTAGCCCCCTCCTTAAGTCTAAGTTTCAAATCCAACAATTTTAGCTACATTAACTGCATGCTTCTTTTAAAGGCTTGATGCGATGACAACCCATTCAAACGATGCTTACCTTGAACAAAAACATGCGGCGGAACATAACCCGATCGCTTTTTGGCAACAACAAGCCGAGCAGATCGCGTGGCTTAAAAAACCAAGCGAAATTTTGCAGCAGGATGAACATGGCCACGGCCGTTGGTTCGTCGATGGTGAACTCAATACCTGCGATTTAGCCTTAGATGTCCATGTGAAAGCCGGTCGTGGTGAACAATTAGCCCTGATTTATGATTCACCCGTCACAGGCCAAGTGCAACGGTTTACTTACCAACAACTGTTAGACCAAGTTGCGACATTTGCCGGTGCTTTACAGCAATTGGGCGTTGGCAAAGGCGACCGTGTGGTCATTTACATGCCAATGATCCCGCAAGCGGCCATTGCAATGTTGGCAGTCGCGCGGCTAGGTGCTGTGCATTCGGTGGTGTTTGGCGGGTTTTCCGCGCATGAACTCGCCATTCGCATTGACGATGCGACGCCCAAAGTGGTGGTCAGCGCCTCCTGTGGCATCGAAATTAGCCGAGTGATTGCCTACAAACCGCTGCTGGATGAAGCCTTGTCGCTCGCAACTCACCAAGTTGCGCACACAGTTATTCTCCAGCGCCCCCAGCAGCTTGCGAACATGATTACGCCACGAGATATTGATTGGACCGAGTGTCAAACCAATGCATCGGCAGTGCCATGCACGCCTGTGCTTGCCACAGATCCACTCTACATTCTGTATACCTCAGGCACCACTGGCAAACCTAAGGGTGTGGTTCGCGACAATGGCGGCCATGCGGTGGCCCTGCGTTATAGCATGAACGCCATTTATGACTGTCAACCTGGCGATGTGTTTTGGGCCGCGTCCGACGTTGGTTGGGTGGTCGGCCATTCGTATATCGTCTATGCCCCACTCTTTGCAGGCTGCACCACAGTGCTTTATGAAGGCAAGCCAGTGTTTACCCCGGATGCCAGTGCTTTTTGGCGAGTGTGTGCCGAGCATCAAGTCAACATTTTATTCGCTGCCCCCACCGCATTTCGTGCGATCCGCAAAGAAGATCCTGAAGCGCAATTGCAGCGCTACGATTTATCCGCGTTAAAGTATATTTTTATGGCTGGCGAGCGCTTAGACCCGGCGACTTATTATTGGGTGACCGAC
>CAZIPG010000019.1:0-8025 GCA_964540955.1 uncultured Rheinheimera sp. | reverse complement strand
ACAAGAGAACATCGGCAAGCCGGTTATTGACCATTGGTGGCAAACTGAAACGGGCTGGCCAATCAGCGCCAATCCTGCTGGACTGGCTCTTTTACCGGCCAAAGCGGGCTCTTCAACTGTCGCGGTCCCCGGCTTTAACATCCAAATTTTGGACGAAGCTGGCCAAAGGATCCATGACCATACTCAAGGCTATATCGCGCTCAAACTGCCATTGCCGCCTGGCTGTTTAACCACAATTTGGGGCAACCACGATCGTTTTGTCGATGGCTATCTGCGCACGTTTCCGGGCTATTACGCCAGTGGTGATGGCGGTTATTTAGATGCTGAAGATTACCTATTCGTCATGGGGCGCACCGATGATGTGATTAACGTAGCGGGCCATAGGCTTTCAACCGGCGAAATGGAACAAATTGTCGCAGGCCACCCTGCGGTTGCAGAGTGCTGCGTGATTGGGATCCATGAACCCATCAAAGGCCAACAGCCGCTGGCATTAATCTTGTTAAAGAATGGCGCTGACATCGATGAAGCTACACTCGAAGCTGAGCTTGTGGCGATGGTTCGGCACGACATCGGGGCGCTCGCCTGCTTTAAACGTGCGGTGTTAGTCAAGCGCCTACCGAAAACTCGCTCGGGTAAAATTCTGCGTAAATTGCTTAGGCAAATTGCCGCGGGTGAGCAATATACGGTACCATCGACCATAGACGACCCCGCTTGTTTACCAGAAATTGCCGAAATCATGGCGAGAAATCAGCTGATTGCATCCTCGCTGAGTTAATTTTGATATTGGCGTCGTAATAACATTACGACGCCAATTTCTAACTCAAAATCGGCCAAGCTTTTCTGAACTTCGTGCGATTCAATTTTTTGCGCTGCATTTCAAGTTACGAAATTGTCGCATAACTTGGATATGCCACTTGCGACCATAAGTTTTTCGATAAATCGGCCAGGCTGCCTTGCTGCTGCCAGAGGCCAGACATCAGCCAATCCACCAAGGCCGTTGCTACACAAGGAAAAAATACTGGTCGTGCAGGCTCAGAATCTAACCAGTGAAGAATACTCTTCAAATCAAGATGTTGCATTTGACTGGCTAGTCCCAAGCTCACCAAGGTCTGTGCGTTACTATGTTGCTCAAATTGCCCTGCCAATGGTTTCACTAACAGTTTTTTCCCCAACATCATGGCCTCCGAGGGCAATTCAAACCCCGCGTTGCTGATGACCGCATCACAGTGGTGCAAATCTGTCAGAAAATTTTGGTGTGATAAAGGCTTCAAAGTAATATTCCCCAAAATTTCTGCTTGCTGTTGTTGAGGGTGATAACAGACAAAATGTTGTGTTTTCAACTTTTGTAGCAGACGGATAATCTCTGCCAAATCTTCAAACGGCAAATAGACCAGTACAGTGGCTAATTGATTACCATTAGGTGCTTGTACCAATTGTCTTGAATGGAGGTCAATGACCGGGGGTAATAATGGCTGATTAAAATGATGCCAATGCAGGCCGATGTACTGTTCACAAGGCGCAAAATAGTGAACTAGTAATTTATCTAGCAAGCTGCTCGCAGCTGATGGCACAGGGTAACGGAAACTATTTTGATGACTAATACCAATGCATGGTATTTTTTGCCGACGTGCAGCCCAAGCCGAGATGGGTTCAAAATCATTAATGACCAGATCATAGGCAGACAAATCGAGTGCTCTGATCTCTTGCAGAAAGTGCAGTGGTTTTGCATGCAACGCGGTTTTAACTAGATCAATTTTTCCGTGATGACTGATAAAAGTAAGGCCGCGACGGGTTTGAAAACTGCCAAATGACTCCATGGAAAAATAATTATTTGACTCACGCCCTGAAAATAAGAAATCAACGCTAGCGCCGACTTTTGCAAAAGCCGCAGCCATCACTCTTGACCTTGCGATGTGCCCATTCCCTGTCCCTTGGACTCCATACAATATTTTCAAACGATGACTCCCATCATGAACATCGCAGCTTCAGCACAAGCAATACCAAGCGCCGCGCCAAGCAACACATCCGTGATAAAATGAACCCCCAGCAAAATCCTAGACAACCCAATCAGACCAGCCCAACACAACGCAAACAGATAAAAGGATGGATAAAATTGCCCTATCGAAGTGGCCATCATAAAGGCTGCAGCAGTATGGCCAGACGGTAAGCTGTATTTGTCTGAGGGTGTAAAAGTGATCTGAATCAACTGACTCATTTCATGCGGACGCCGCCTTTTGAAGGTATTTTTTGCCAGCCAATACAGCGGCAATTCAATAGCAAAGGCCCATAACACCGTCTTGCTAAATTGGACTTCAGTCGAAAGCGTGTTAGCCGCTTGTCCAAACCACCAAGTGAATGCCACCATCAACGCATAAAGATGCCCATCACCGGTCCGAGAAATACAACGGCTGATCTTAGTCACAGGTTGATTGAATTTGTGTTGTAGACACAACAGTGAAAACGCTAAGTCAAGACGAGCTAGGTGTTGAATATTCATTGTTTCCTCCGTCATCGTTGGCTATTTGAGTCGGTTTTGCTACCGTCTCTCTAAAAACCATAAGGCAACAATATGACAAAGAAGTGAAATCTTGACCGTTTGCATCGCGTCAGACACGTCGTCATCAAAACTTCAAACATCAGTCATCTTTCAGTCATTGCAGACAACAACACTGAGCTAACTCACCCAAGTCAGGAAGCCTGTGATGCAAATAAAGCAAAACTTTCGTGCGGTGTTTATCTCAGATGTTCATCTAGGTTCTAAAGACTGTCAGGCCGGTTATTTACTCCACTTCTTGCAGCAATGCGATAGCCCGAAAATTTACTTATTGGGCGATATGGTCGATTTTTGGGCGATGAAAAAACAGGTGTACTGGGATGAGCATGCCAATCAATTACTGAAACTTCTTCTAGAAAAAGCCGAACAAGGGGTCGAAGTGATATATGTGCCAGGTAATCATGATGAAGCCTTCCGCCATTATGCGGGTAAACATTTTGGGCACATTCAGGTACAACTACGTGCAACCCACACCACGTTACTCGACAAAAAATTATTGCTGGTTCATGGCGATGAATTTGATAAAGATGTCAATTTTGGCGCCATGCACGCTTGGCTTGGCGATACTTTGTATGACTTTTTATTGTTCCTTAACCGCTGGTATAACCGCGCCAGACGTTTAACTGGCGGTCATTACTTTAGTTTGGCGGCTTATATCAAAAGCAAAGTTCCTGGGGCTCAACAAGCCATCAGCCGTTATCGTTCGGCTGTCGTGGCAAAAGCCAAACGCGCAGGATTTGACGGAGTGGTTTGCGGACATATTCATCATCCGGAGATCAGACTGGAAGATGGGATCATTTACTGTAACGACGGTGATTGGATCGATAATTGTACAGCACTCATCGAGCAAACGGATGGTACCTTGGCACTGTATCAATGGACAGAGCAATCAGCACAAATTGCCAGCTTGAAAATACAGCCTGTGTTGAATAGCAAAGAGCAAACCAAAGCAGCATAACGAACATCTAGATGATTTGTCGTTATCCTGATCTTTATAATGAAGGTTTTGGGGCCGCTGAGTAGGAAGCGAAGCGGTCTTTGGCCAATTTGCACGACTATTTTTCAATAAAGTCGTTTTTAAAACGCTTTACATTGATAGCATGCTGTATTTTAATTAACTGTCTATTTATCCAGTACCCCTAAATACATCATGATCCTTTATATCGCCGAAAAACCCAGCGTCGGACGTGCTGTCGCTGACGAGCTCCCGAAACCCCACCAAAAAGGCGATGGCTTTATTAAACTTGCCAACGGAGATGTGGTGACTTGGTGCATTGGGCATTTGTTAGAGCAAGCCGAGCCAGAGGCCTATAATCCCGAGTACAAAAAATGGCGCAAAGAACACTTGCCGATCATTCCAGTTGAATGGAAACAACAAGTTAAGCGTGAAACCAGCAAACAATTTAATGTGGTCAAAAAATTGATCAAAGAAGCCAAGCTGCTCGTCAATATGGGCGATCCGGATAGAGTTGGCCAAATCTTAGTCGATGAAGTGATTAACTACAGTGGCGTTAGCAAAACCAAACGCGAAGCCACAAAGCGCTGCTTAATCAACGATATGAATCCAGCCGCTATCCAAAAAGCTTTGAATAATCTAAAACCCAATACCGATTTCATTCCACTAGCCACCTCAGCGCTTGCGCGAGCGCGGGCCGATTGGCTTTATGGCATTAATATGACGCGGCTTTGCACCTTACTTGGCCAAGCGGTCGGTTATCAAGGCGTCTTATCGATAGGTCGTGTGCAAACGCCGGTCTTAGGCTTGGTGGTGCATCGCGACCAAGAAATCGAAAATTTTATCAGCAAGCCGTTTTACGAAGTCTTTGTTAATCTTAAAGCCGCAGATCAATCGGTCTTTCGCGCCAAGTGGAAACCAAGCGCTGCCTGCGAGCCTTATATGGACGAAGACGGTCGGGTATTGCTGAAAAAACTCGCCGAAACCGTCGTGCAAAAAGTCGCAGGAAAAACCGGGGTGATCAAAGCCGTCGCCAAAGATCAGAAAAAACAATACGCCCCGCTGCCCTATAGCTTATCGGCGTTGCAAATCGATGCATCTAAACGCTTTAATCTCAATGCGCAGCGAACCTTGGATATTTGCCAGCAACTTTACGAGCGCCATAAATTAATCACCTACCCGCGCTCGGACTGCCGTTATTTACCGCTTGGCCATTATGCTGAACGCCAGCAAGTGACCGCGGCTATCAGAAAAACTTCTGAGGCTCTTGCCAATGCAGTGGCTGGAGCGGATTTAACCATTCAAAGCAAAGCGTGGAATGATGGTGAAGTTGGCGCGCACCATGCGATTATTCCAACGGCGACAAGTACCGATGGCGCCAGATTGAGTAAAGAAGAACTGCAAATCTATGAATTAATTGCGCGGCAATACTTGATGCAGTTTTATCCGCCCTTTGTTTATGCAGAGCACCAGATTGATAGCGAAATCGCTGGCGGGCTTTTTATTGCTCGGGAAAAAACTGTCATCGCACAAGGCTGGAAAACACTGCTATTGGGCGATCGCAACACTGAGCCTGATAGTGAGTTTTCCAAAACGCAGTTGCCAGATCTTAAAGTCGGCGATGCGGTCGATTGTATAGATGCAACGCTCGACGAAAAGCAAACCACGCCACCCAAGCATTTTACCGACGCCACTTTACTGGCGGCGATGACCGGCATATCGCGGTATGTTACTGATCCTGAGATAAAAAAAATACTACGAGAAACCGATGGTTTAGGCACCGAAGCAACCCGTGCTGGCATTATTGAATTATTATTTAAACGCCATTTTCTCACCAAAATCGGCAAAGAAATTCACGCGACACCAGTGGGTCGGAATTTGATTAATAGCTTACCCAGCGTCATGGTGGTGCCCGATATGACAGCACACTGGGAAGCGCAGCTCGAAGCCATTTGCGAAAAACGTTTGAAATACCGAGATTTTATGCAGCCTATGGTAAGCGGTTTGCATTCTTTGCTCGCGCAAGTTGAAAGCCAGAAAAGTTATTTTTCGGGTTTAAATGGCTTAGGAAAAAATCAATTTAAAACGGGCAAACGAAAATTTACGAGAGCTCGGAAAACATCGACTTAGTGAATGTAGCCAGGACCATTGAGACGCATCAGTACCAAGGAAGGAAAAGTATGCAAGATTTGATTTTTCACCCCATTGCACTAGCCATCAAAGAGCGCCCTATCACCATGTTTAGAGATCCGCAGCCGGATCCGTGGCGTTATGCAGACGAGTTGCACTATGGTCAGCAAGCCGTTCTTGTTGTCCAGAGCTCGGATACAGATTGGCGGACTACGCAGGACAAAGCGCAATTCATCGTCAGTATTTCCTACCCCATCAGAGGTCTCTTCGGGCGCTGGCGGCTAATGTATGCAGTGGGTGAGCCACTGGATAAACTACTCGAGCAGATGCGCACCGACTTGCCGCTACTGCTAGCGCTGCGCGACTTTGCAAAGCGCCGCGGCGAGGATCTGGGGGTGACCGATTGGGATATGTACGGCGTGGATGCCTGGCATATCCGCTACGGACTGTGGTTGTGGCTGCTGCTGGAAGACGATGTGGCGCGTGTGCACGCTGTGTTGTCATTGTGCTGTCCAAGCCCACAGCAGCCCCGGTTTCACTATGAACGGTTTGCGTTGCTTGACGCGCTGTACGACGCTTTTTTGCCAGACGGCTTACCACCACCTGTGCAGCACGATAAGCCCTCCTGGGATGGGTGGAACAAGTTGGCCCAAGCCTTGGATGGCGAGCGGACTCAGCAGCAAGCGGGCATCAACCGCTACATGGCACACTGGAACCAGATGATGAAACCATTAGGGTGGAAGCCCGGGCGCCACTATCCGCTGCGCGATGCGCAAGGCTTGGTTATCGTTCAGAATTGCACCTATCCCGGCACATTCATGCACTTTGCCACCGAAGCCGCCTTGGCGGTGTGTGCGCTGGACTTGGACGACAGCGCATTTTGCGACCACCCCTACTACCCCAAGGACTTGGTAGAACACTACCGCGCCCATGTGCGTGTGCCACGCGACGGCTGGCGAGCGCAGGGCGCTGCACTGCGCCTGTCGGTGCCGCCGCAGCCCCGGAAGATCATGCTGCACAGCAGCAAGTCCAAGGGCGTCAAGCGCTGGTTGGAGCTGGTGTCTGATGGCAACTGCGATACGGTGGAACAGGCGCTGCAGGAAGTCGGCCGCGTGCGCAGTTTGAAGACTCAGCTTTGGACGGCTCTCGGAGCGCTTCGCGAAGGTAATTCAGCCGTATGCGCCGACATCAAAGACGACACCGAGCTGGAGAGCCAGATGGACGCCATGCTCGACGAGCGTGGCTTGGCAGGGTTTGACGCCAGCGCCCTGCCCGGTGCCGGCGTACAGCGCTGCGAGGCGTTACTGCAAATGCTAGAAACGTGGCTGTCAACAACACGCTATGTTTTGCTGCAACCACCCCAAGATGCTGATGTTTGGGTGGGATGGCTGGTCGCGCGTGAGCATTTTGAGGAGTATCTCAGCGTGAGCCTTAATCTTGGTGTGCGCCACAAAAGCTAGGTGTGAGCGACAACTAGTAGTGATTCCTGCTGTACTAAAGCACTATTGCTAAAAATGAAGCGCCACTGCAGGCTGCTTCAAGTATCTTTTGTTTTAAAAACGGAGTTTCATCTTGCGCAAATTTCAGTTCATGCCAGCCACGACTGCTGTGCAAATCGAGCGCTCAGCCACAGCGTTCATTAATTTTCGCCCATACGCAGTGATTGCCCTCGCAGCACTTACGTTTGAAGCAAATGCCGCCGCGCCAGAGATCCCAAAGTTAAAGCTCCAGCCTGAAATTACAGTATCGGGGTTATCGTCGGGCGGCTATATGGCGAATCAGCTGCATATTGCTCATTCCACGCAAATCAAAGGCGCGGCCATCATTGCCGCTGGACCTTATGGCTGCGCGCAAAACTCACTATCTATCGCCCTTGATCACTGCTTTAACAAAACGACTAGTGCGCCGGATTTAGCCGTGGCCGCTTCGCAAATGCAGCAGCTGGCAAGCGCGGGTAAAATTGACGAGCTGAAGAACATCAGTAGCGCCAACGTGTGGTTATTACACGGCAGCAAAGATACCACGGTACATGCGGCGGTTAGTGATGCACTGACCAAGCAGTATCAGCAACTGGGCGCAAACGTGGTGTATATCAACGATAAACCATTTGCCCACCATTACCCGATTGCCAGCAAAGGCGGCAACGATTGTGCAGTCTCGGATGTGCCGTTTTTAGGCAGCTGTGATTTCGACAGCACCGGCCAGTTTTTAACGCATTTACTGGGTAAAGTTGAGCAAAAGGCCGCAACTTTGACTGGCAGTTTAGTGAAATTCAACCAACAACAAGTTGCTGGTGATGTCGCTGGTGGCATGGGCGATGAGGGCTTTGTTTATATCCCAACAAGCTGCGCCAAAGGCGAAAGCTGCCGTTTGCATATCAGTTTCC
>CAZIPG010000018.1:0-25819 GCA_964540955.1 uncultured Rheinheimera sp. | reverse complement strand
GATGAGAAAATTAGCACTTCCAGTCATGCTTTTAGTTGGGTTAATCGGTCAAGCATCTGCTATCGAAGGCAATGCTGAGGCTGGTAAAGCAAAATCAGCTACCTGTGCAGCCTGTCACGGACCTGATGGCAATAGCCCTGCAGATATGTATCCAAAGATTGCTGGTCAGCACAAAGGATATATCGTGAAGCAGTTGAAAGAATTTAAGCTGGGTTTGACTAGCGGTGGTAAAGAAGGTCGTAACAACGCCATTATGGCCGGTATGGTTGCGACTTTATCTGAGCAAGATATGCACGACTTAGCTGCTTACTATTCTTCACAGAAAATGACGCCTGGCACTACCCCTGAAAATGTTGTCGAAAAAGCCGGTCATTTATACCGTGGTGGTGACATGAATCGTGGTATTGCCGCATGTATCGCTTGCCATGGTCCACGGGGTGTGGGTCATAGCTTAGCGGGCTTTCCGAAAATTTCTTACCAACATGCTGCTTACATCAAAGCACAATTAGAAGCGTTCCGTTCAGGTGCTCGTGCGAATGATATGAATGGTATGATGCGCGATGTTGCCAAAAAGCTGACTGATGAAGATATCGAAATGCTGTCACAATATTTAGGTGGTTTGCATTAATTCCAGCGGTTTGCTGCGATAGAAAAACCGAAGCCATTTGCTTCGGTTTTTTTATGCCTGGATGTTTGCATGGGTTGCTAGTTGTCAAAACGCCGAAATTTCACTGGTGCAATACCCAAGAAACAGGTAACCAGCACTGCTAACAGGTTTAATTTTGAACTAATCGGTAAAAAATTTAGACCAAAGTTGCATAGCCAATCGTTGCAATTTCTGAACGTGATTTTAGTTGCTCTGTGAGATATATCTCACAGAGTGTGTAGGAAATTTAGTATTTTTTGGTCGTGCGTACTTGTTATTTTATCGCAGTTCACAGGCTAACCATATGATTTTATTGGCTGTTGTAAAATAGTTCACTTTTTGTGCGATTTTTTTTTGTTCAACGTATTGCCATTCTGTCAGATAAGAGTAAATTAAACATCGTTACGTTTAGTAACAACTCAAACAAAATGGAATATTTAGCACGGAAAGCATGGTGCTTAGGTACATTAGAATAAGACATCAAGCATGATGTCAGCGTTTTTAACGCGAGCGACAAGGATGATACAAAAAGTATTAGGACGATCGCGAATAATTATATTTATAGGGAAGTGACGCAAAAATATACGGAAACTGACCAGACAGGGTGTCATCAATTGGTTAGGACGACGTAACAAAATTTAGTGCTGATTAGCACAACTCTTTAGACGGCGATAAGGTAACTTATCGCCGTTTTGTTTTTTAATTCCTCGAGCCATTGAGTCCTTGCCAACAAAGGTTTTGTGTTGTGACTCTGCGAATGCAGGATCTGCAGCCTTGTTTCAAGATTGGCTTATTTAAGTTCATTGATTTAGAAAACGGCTACACTCAATGAGCTATTCCATCCGTTTGATAGCTGACTTTAAACATTTCAACCCAAGGCAAAACAGTGGTTTGGGTTGTTTTGGTGAAATACATAGGCACAGAGCAAAAATCTGGTTAAAATACGCGCCCTTTTCAATAGGTAGAACTCATGACACGCATCAAAAAAACCCGCACCTCAGGCCAAATTGGCATTCGTCACAAACCGGCAGCTGAAGCCCGGCAAGAGCGGGAGCGTCCGGTTGAAACAAAGAAAAAGGGCTCAGGCTTAAAATCTGGTAGCCGAAATTCTCAGGTTGAAGTGATCCAACAAACACCAACCGCTAGTAAGAATAAAGACCCTCGGCACGGCAGCAAAAAACCAATTGCTTTGGTTGTTGATGTGAACGAACAAAAGTTGCTGCAAAAACCGGTCAACTTCCAACCGAAAGCTCAACTTGGCAAAGCGAAGCCTGCTGCGATTAGCTTAGAGCAAGAGTTGGCGCAATTAGAGCAGGATGAAAAGCTGCTAGATTTGGTCGAGCGAGTTGAAAATGGCGAGATCCTGACTGGCAAAGAGGCAAAATATTTCAATGCCAAAACCGCTCGTCACGCTGAGCTCATCGAGTTGTTAGATCTCGATGAAGATTTAGACGAAGAGGAAGCACTGGATCCGCTGAGTCAATTTGAAAAAACCGACTGGCGCAAAGATATATTAGGTGAATAATTGCAGTTAATTTCTCAGTGGTGGCCATTTCTGTTGGTGGCAGGGTTAATCCTGGCAGGCTTAGGTTTTTATTTGGGGCAGTTATTATTCCAAATTAAACAGCAGCAGTTGAAACAACAACAAGCATTGGCGGCTGCCCAACAAAAGTGGGCTGAGCGACAACAGTATTTACTCGACAGCATTACCTTGATTGCCAAAGCAGCGTTAGAGCAGCAATGCGAGTATTCAGAAGCTGCGCTGCGCATCTGGGTGTTACTTGAAAATTATCAACCTGAGTTGGCGCAAGCTTGCCGTTTTCCAGCCTTATTCGAAATGTATGATTGTGTGAAGGCAATGCCTACTCATGACGCACGTAAAGCGCTCGAGAAAAAAGAACTTCGGCATTTAGATCATGTCCGTGAACAAACACAAATTCGTGTGCATGCTGCCATGACCAAAGATTTAGAAAACCTGCTGAAAAGTCTTGAAGCTCGTCATTAGGCGCTCAATGATTAATTGCACTGATATATTTGTTGTTATAAGCCGCATTGCATTCAGTGTTCTCTCAGGGATTTAGCCTGTAAGTCGCTGATTCATAAAGCCCAAACGGTAGCTCCCGCTTGGGCTTTTTGCTTATTGTTTGTAAATAACGCCCGCTTTCATCACAAAATTCACTTTGCCCATCAATTTGATATCCGTCAGTGGATTGCCAGGCACTGCAATTAAATCCGCAAATTTACCGACTTTAATGCTGCCCAAGTCCTGCGCTTCGTTGAGCAATTTTGCCCCTTCAATGGTTGCACTTAAAATCGCTTCATGCGCAGGCATGCCCGCTTCGGTCATAAAGACAAATTCTTGCCAGTTATCACCATGCATGCCGACACCGGCATCAGTGCCAAAAGCGATTTTGACGCCCGCTTTATAGGCGCGGCTAAAGGTTTGTTGAATTAAAGGGCCGATTGCAGCCGCTTTTAACCGCACCATTTCAGGAAAGTAACCAGGAACTTTGGCTTTCTCTGCAACATATTTGCCGGCACTGATGGTGGGGACGTAGTAAGTGCCGTAGCTTTTCATTAATTTCATGGTGTCATTATCCATGAAAGTGCCATGTTCAATCGAGTTCACACCCGCTTTGATTGCGCGTTCCATGCCTTCTTTGCCATGGGCATGCACCGCGACTGTGAAGCCATAATCTTTCGCAGTGCTGACAATTGCCGCGAGTTCTTCATCTTTAAATTGAGCATTCATGCCGCTTTTCGCCACACTCAACACACCGCCGGTCGCGGTGATTTTGATGAGATCCGCGCCTTCTTTGTAACGCTGACGCACGGCTTTACGCGCTTCTTCTGGGCTATTGATAACGCCTTGTTCGGGCGTTGGTGAGCCCATCCGGTCGAATGACACCCCATTGGTTGGATCGGCATGGCCTCCTGTGGTCGCAATACTGGTGCCAGCCGCATAAATTCTTGGGCCTTTGACATACCCTGCATTAATCGCTTTGCGCAGTGCTGTACTGACATGATGCGCATCACCGAGCTCACGCACTGTAGTAAAACCTGAAAGCAGCGTTTTCTCAGCAAATGTCGCGCCACGCAGCGCGTAATCGGCTTCATTCATGGTGAAGCCTTCGCTGTAGGATTGTGGACTACTTTGATAGGAAAAGTGGGTGTGCATATCCATCAAGCCTGGCATCACCGTGGCTTGGCGCAAATCAATGACGGTGTCACCCGCTGCAGGTTCACGGTAGCCTGCTTCGATGGCACTGATGCGATCTTTTTCAACCACAATAGTCTGTGCTTTTAAGATTTGTTTTTCTTCTGCGGTAATCACAGTGCCAGCATGGATCAGTGTGGCACTGTGTGCTAAGGCCGGCAATAAGCCTATTGCCAGCAATGAAAGTGGATAAATTTTCATGATTGTTCCTGGATTTTGTGTTGTCGCTTTGTTGTTATTCATTTCATTGTGATGGATCAAATCATACTGCAACACAGACTTTATACTGTTGCCAGTTCAACTTTGGCGAATGCGATATGATGACCACATTTTGGGATGAAGCACTGATAGCGAAATATAATGTGAAAGGACCGCGGTATACCTCTTACCCGACAGCATTGCTGTTGCGTTCAGGGTATCCAATCGACCGTGCACTGACCGCATTAAAGAATGCTGGCCCAGCTTTGAGCCTTTATGTGCATTTACCATTTTGCCGCGAGCTTTGTTATTACTGTGGTTGTAATAAAGTCATTAGCCGTGATACCAGCAAGGCTGATCGCTATCTCGACAACTTGGCTTTTGAGATGCAAAGCTATCAAGTGGCGACTCGTCACCAAACTGTGCAGCAGCTGCATTTTGGTGGCGGCACGCCGACGTTTTTGGATGAAACGCAATTATTGCGCTTGATGGATTTACTGCATGCTCATTTCCACTTTGCAGAGGATGCCGAGCTCAGTATTGAAATTGACCCAAGAACTTGTTCGGTAGAGAAATTAGCGCTATTGCGTCGCCTAGGATTCAGCCGAGTGAGTTTCGGTGTGCAAGACTTTGATGCGCAAGTGCAACAAGCCATTCATCGTTTGCAAAGTATTGAGATGGTTGAAACATTGGTGGTTGCAGCGCGTCGTTTGGGGTTTACCTCGGTGAATCTCGATTTGGTCTATGGCTTGCCACATCAACATTGTGCGAGCTTTGCCAACACCTTGCAGGAAGTCATTCGACTCGATCCGGATCGAATTTCCTTATTCAGTTATGCCCATTTACCCGAGCGTTTTGCAGCGCAGCGCAAAATTCCAGAGCAGGCATTGCCGGATGCTAAAGAGAAGTTGGCGTTACTCGCGTTGTCTGTGGAAACCCTGCAGCAGGCGGGATTTAATGCGATTGGCATGGATCATTTTGCCAAAGCTGCTGATCCCCTGACGATTGCGCAACTGCAACAAAAACTGACACGAAATTTCCAAGGCTACAGTGTTGATCCTTGTGATGCATTGTTAGGGTTAGGTGTCTCAGCAATTAGCCAAGTTGGCGATCAAATCTGGCAACAACACAAAGATTTAAACGACTACTATCGTGCTTTGGCTCAAGGCCAGTTGGCGATTGATAAAGGGTTAACGTTAAGCCGAGATGATCAAATTCGGGCTGATGTGATAGCGAACATCATGTGTAACTTTGTGCTCGATACACAAGCGATTGCGACCAAGTGGCAGATTGATTTCGCTGAATATTTTGCACAGAGCCTAGCCAGTTTGGCAACTTGTGAAGCTGATAACTTAGTGAAGTGGCAGGGCGAACGTTTGAAAGTGACTGCTCGTGGTCGGCCATGGGTGCGCGTGATCAGTGCGTGTTTTGATGCCTACTTGATGCCACAACAGCAAAATTACTCCAAGGTCGTGTAAGTTCGGGCGACTCCATGCCTGCGACACATTTGACGCAGGCATTACTCATGAATGTTTCGTCAAAGTCACTCTTGCGCAAACTTACCTAAACAGAATGCAATGTCACCACTATGCAGCCAAAGCTCGCCAGTCCGAAGCTGTGGTTGACTCAACGCTTCTTCCACTAACGCATAATACAAGTTACGACCAAACTTCGCTGTCAACCCGCGAGGGAGTTGCAGGTAAGGCAGTAATTCTCCCGATGCGGGCTCAGGCTTTAACAATACCGGCAGTTCAGCCGAAATTAAGTAACTTTCGCCGACACTGCTGGTCACTTGTAGCAAAGGAGGCCGATTGTCTACTTGGATCCAAGCGTGATGAACCAGCACAAATGGCGCATCATCGACACTAATTTCGACTTGCTCGGCGGGTGTCGTTAACAAGTATTTGCCTTGCTGATAACTTAAAATCGCGGCAAAAAGCCGGATTAGTTCTAAGCGATTGATTGGACTGCCTTGATAAAGCCATGCACCATCCCGATGAATATGCAGGGGGATACTGCCACAAAAAGGCGGATGCCACTCTTCAACGGGGTAGTGTTTCAGCCCTGATAAAGTATGCTGTAACGACGTTAAATCCATAAGCAAGCTCCAGATGCGAGCAATAAGCGGATAAAATTCTGAACCCTCAATGCGATGGTATGTCAGACGATGCAACGACATTGTCTTCGTGTAGACAGTTTTTGTAAATGCTTCGAGCCTAGAGCACAAGGAGAAAAAATTGGAAATAGTCTTTAAATATATTTCAGAAAATCAGCATCTTATTTTGAATTACAGCATTAAATTCATCATTGCTGTCGTTATTTTTTATATTGGCCGTTGGGTCGCACTGGGCGTTTCTCGGTTAGTGGGCAAAGCGCTGTTGTTGCGCAAAGTCGATAAAGCAGTGGTGGCTTTTCTTTCAAGTATTGTTTATGCCGCTGTTTTAATCGCATGTACTTTGGTGGCCTTATCGCAACTCGGGATCCAAACCGCATCATTTTTAGCCATTTTAGGGGCTGCAGGTTTGGCTGTTGCTTTAGCCTTGCAAGGTTCGTTGTCTAATTTTGCATCCGGCGTGCTGATTATTATCTTTCGCCCCTTTAAGTCGGGTGATTTTGTCGAAGTGGCGGGCGTTTCGGGGATGGTGCAACGGATTGATATCTTTCAAACCATCTTCATCACGGCGGATAACAAAAAAATTATCGTGCCGAATTCGCAAATCACTGGCGGTGCCATTACCAACTATTCTGCGGAACCGCGACGTCGAGTCGATTTAGTGATTGGCATTAGTTATGACTCAGATTTGCGGAAAGCAAAAGCTGTACTTGAGCAGATTTTGGCCGCTGACTCACGAATTTTGACAGAACCCAAACCTATCGTTGCGGTCAGTGCTTTGGCGGATTCATCGGTTGAGTTAATTGTCAGACCTTGGGTTGAAGTCGCTGATTATTGGCCTGTTTATTGGTCCGTTCTTGAAGAAGTTAAATTGAAGTTCGATGCCGAAGGAATTGAAATTCCTTACCCACAAATGTCATTACACGTGAAACCGCAAGCAAAGGATGAAGTATGAAAATGAAGATTGGGATCATGGCATTTGCCATTTTTTCTGCAGCGACCCAGGCCGCCGATGAGTTAAAAGTTTGGACGACATCTGCCGAATTAGGGGCCATCACCACCTCGGGTAACACGCGCGGAACTTCGGTCACGGGTAAAATTGATGCCAAACAGGAATTAACGCAATGGAGCAATGAATATGTGCTCAGTGCTTATTTTAAAGAAGATGAAAAAATCGACGAAAATGACGTTCGCTATAATGAAAAGTCTGCCGAACGTTATTTTGCTTCGGTTAAAGGTGGTTATAAATTAGACAATGACAATGCCAAATTGTATGGCTTTGCTTCTCACACCAAAGATGAGTTCGGTTCCTATATTGATTACAGCTTACTTTCCATCGGTTATGGTGATCGTCTTTATGAGACTGAGACGATGCGGTTAGATGTGGAAATAGGTCCAGGTTATTTCCATGGTAAAACAGCTGCCACGCCAACTCAGTTAGAGACCACGGAAAAAGGCATTATGTTGCGCACAGCGGCAAGTTTCGATTGGGCTGTCTCGGAAAACGCCGGATTTCGGCAAACCTTAAGTATTGATAAGGGTGCTGACAATACCCGGACAGCCAGCGAAACATCCTTGAGTACTAAAATTAATGGCCGAATGCAGATGAAAGCTGCGTTTATCGTACAGAATGATACGCAAGTGCCTGTCAACAAAAAGGCCACCGACACTCAAACTTCATTGACACTGGTCTACTCGTTCTAATTGCTTCCCCAAATTGGCATGCCTGCGGCGAAATTTCGCTTCGGGCTCGCCATTCCGATTTGTTCGGCTATGCTTTAAACAAATCGATCACAGCAGCATAACAATTACAAGATGGTGTTCGCTTTTGTAGTCTGGGCGACAGTGCGGCACTCCTTGCTGGATCTCAGTTTCATCCAAATTTGCTGATGGACTTTGACTGATGGTTGATACTGCGAACTCAATTTTTCGAGCACATAAACAGTCGTTAGGTTCTCCACTCATTGTTTTTTTGTTATTAATTGTTATCGGGGCCTGCTGGGTTTTTGAGTTTGATCGTGAATTCTTCAGCGGTTGGTTAGGTCCTGAACAAACTTCCGCACTGCATCATTATCTGGGCTTTATGCTTGCAATTGGTTGGTTGGTGATGGCAAGTTGGTTGTTTTGGCAACGCAGTGTTTATCTGAACCGTTGCGAGAAATTGCGACAAAAATTCTTAAGTACCTTTGATCAATCGGCTGTAGGCATGGCTCATGTGGCACCGAATGGCTCATTTATTCGGGTAAATGAGCGATTTGCGCAAATGCTGCAATATCCACCCACAGAACTGTTAGGCCTGAGCTTTCACCAAATCACCCATCCTGAAGATTTAGTGGATGATCTGCAGTTAGTGCAGAAATTGGCCCGCGGCGATATTGAACACTACGATTTGGAGAAACGCTATCGCCGAAAAGATGGCAGCTTTTTTTGGGCGCATTTGTCGGTTTCTTATCATCGAGGCCGCACGCCAAACGAATGCTATTTTGTCTCAGTGATTGAAGATATTGATAGTAAAAAGCAAGGCGTGTTTGCTTTGGAAGCCAGCGTGGCGCAAGTGCAACTGTTACTCGATGCCACGGGCGATGCAATCATCGGAGTCAACGAAAATTCCGACATCACCTTCATTAATCATGCAGCCTTACAGCAATTAGGTTATCAGCAAGCCACCCAATTATTGGGTTTACCTTTATTGACCCTTGTCGCTAAGCAGAAATTTGCACTGGCTGTGTGGCGTGAAATTCAGAAAGCGTTAGAAAATAAAAGTGCGCATCAAGGGGAAGCTGAATTATTTGTTGCCAAAGATGGAGCCGCCATCCCAAGTGCATTTCGGGCGATTTCTGTACCCAAGGCTCAAGATGGCACTAGCATGGTCATTAGTTGGCAAAATATCCGTGAGCGGAAAATTCAACAATCGCGTCAGCAGGCGCAGACCCATTTATTACAGCGCTTGTTGGATGATGCCGAACTCGCAGACTTGCTGACAGAACTTGCGCATTTTATTGAGCAACAAAAGCCTAATTTAAAATGCTCAATCCTTTTGGCAAATCTTCGCAAAGGCACTTTGCACGTCGCTGCGGGGCCTAGTTTACCTGCTGATTACAACAAAAAAGTAGATGGATTGGCCATTCGTTATGGCAATGGCTCTTGCGGCACCGCTGCTGCAACGGGCCAACCTATAGTGGTCAGTGATGTGCATTCAGACATGTTGTGGTTAAACTTTCAAGATCTGATAGCGCCCTATGAATGGTTGCAAGCGTGTTGGTCGACGCCTTTTTTTGCGGCAAATCGGCAGGTGTTAGGCACTTTTGCCCTTTATTGTTCGGAGCGCCGTGAACCCACCATAGAGGAACGTGAGCTGATCGAATTTACCGTGGGAATTGCCGCCTTTTTAGTAGAGCGGAGTGATGCCAAAGCGCGGTTTGATTTGATGTCCAAGGCCATCGAACAAAGTCCAGTCGGAATTTTAATTGCCGATGAAGAACAAGTGATTGAATATACCAATCAACGGTTTGCCTCGTTAACCGGACAGCAAACTGCACTCGTGCTCGATAAGCCACTAATGCAAGTCTTTCCGCCAGAGTTACAACCCTCGATTAGTCAGGCGATTGCCCAAATTTTAGCGGGAGAGCAACAAGTCGTCAGACGGCAAGACCATTTGCAAAGGCCTGATGGCAATTGGTATTGGCAGGAAAGCTGTTTTTATCCAATTATCGGCCGCCAACAGCAGGTGACACACTTACTGCTGGAGCTGGAAGATATCACTTCGCAAAAACTGGCAGAGCAGCAGTGGATGGAGAGTGAGTTACGCTTTAGAACTTTACTCGACAACACCCCTGAAATTTCCATCCAAGGTTATGAAGCTGATGGTACAACCTTTTATTGGAATAAGGCCAGTGAGGTGTTGTATGGCTATACGCAGCAAGAAGCGATTGGCCAGAATCTACTTGAGTTGATTATTCCAAAAGCGATGCATCCTGAAGTTAAAGCGGCTATGCAATATATGGCGGAGTCGAAAACTCCCATCCCTTCGGGTGAATTACAATTGCAACGACGAGACGGTTCTTTGGTGCCGGTGTATTCAGGTCATGCCGTCGTCAATTTACCTGGGAAACAACCGCAAATCTTCTGCATGGATATCGACTTAACTAAACGGAAGGAACATGAGGCAGGCCTAAGGCTGGCTGAGGCGGTCTTTAACTCTAGTCAAGAAGGTATTTTGATTACCGATATTGAAAAAAATATCATTTCAGTGAACCCAGCGTTAGAACGCCTGTTCGGTTACAGCGAGCAAGAATTGATTGGCCAGACCCCAAGTTTATTAAGATCGGGGCGGCATTCGGAGGATTTTTATCAGCATTTATGGCGAGAGCTGACAACCCAACATCATTGGCAAGGCGAGATTTACAACAAGCACAAAGATGGCACTGTGGTGCCTTTGCAACTCAGTATTAGTGCCGTATTTAATGAAAATAGGGAAGTCAGCCATTATGCGGCTGTGTTCACCGATCTCACCAAAATTCGCGCAACTGAAGCTGAAATGATGTTTTTGAGTGAACATGATGAATTAACGAACCTACCAAATCGTCAATTGTTTATGTCGCAGGTCGATCAAGCAATTAAACAAGCCAGTCGAGAGCAAGAGCAATTTGCGGTGTTAATGCTGGACTTAGATCATTTCAAAGATGTGAATGACTCCTTTGGTCATCAGCATGGTGATCAGTTGCTGCGTTTAGTTGCCCAAACGCTTAAACGCAAGTTACGTGAGTGCGATGTGATTGCCCGTTTAGGCGGCGATGAATTTGCTATTTTGCTCAAAGCCATGCCTCAGCCCGAAGATGCAGCGATGGTTGCCAATAAAATTATCGGATTAATGACCGAGCCATGGTTATTGGACGATAAAATGGAAGTCACGATTGGCGCATCCATCG
The DNA here is from genome assembly GCA_964540955.1 of uncultured Rheinheimera sp. Classification (GTDB taxonomy): domain Bacteria; phylum Pseudomonadota; class Gammaproteobacteria; order Enterobacterales; family Alteromonadaceae; genus Pararheinheimera. The sequence continues at coordinate 14,717 of CAZIPG010000018.1, read as the reverse complement.
GCATCAGCATTTATCCGGAGCATGGCACTAATACCGCCATTTTGCTGCAAGGGGCTGATGCAGCACTCTATAAAGCCAAAGCTGCAGGACGAAATACGTTCACATTTTATGCCGATGAATACACTCAAGCGGCTCGGCAGCGTATTACTGTCGAAGCGCAGTTACGCAAAGCTATCAAAATGGGACATTTGCGCGTGTTCTATCAACCGCAAGTCGACATCCATACTGGCCGAATCATTGGCGCTGAAGCCTTAGTGCGTTGGTTAGATCCTGAACGTGGATTGATCCCGCCGAGCAGCTTCATACCCGTTGCTGAGGTTTGTGGCTTAATTCACGAAATCGGCGAATTTGTCTTGGCGGAAACTTGTCGGCAGGGTCAGCAATGGTTAGCTGAAGGATTGCCGAGGTTGACCCTGGCGGTGAATGTATCCCCGCAACAATTTAAACGCCATGACATGCATAAAATGGTGACCGATGTGCTGCGCAATAGTGGTTTCCCAGCCTATGCACTGGAGTTAGAACTGACCGAAAGTGCCTTGATGGATAACGAAGAATCTGTGGTGAATACACTGAATGAATTACGGGGTTTAGGGATCCGTTTAGCCATTGACGACTTTGGGACTGGCTATTCCTCACTGGCTTATCTCAAACGTTTCCCACTGGATGTGTTGAAGATTGATAAGAAATTTATCGATGATATTCCTCGCAGCAAAGATGATATGGCCATCGCGAATGCGATTATTGGCTTAGCACATACCTTAGGGTTTAAAGTGTTGGCTGAAGGCGTAGAAACTATGGAGCAACTTGAGTTTTTGCAGCAGCAGCGGTGTGATCATTATCAAGGTTATCACTTTAGCCCACCAGTCCCAGCGGATAAATTCAAAGCCATGTTATTGAAACAACTGCACCATTAATTCGATGGTGCTGGGTTACCCCAGCAATGTCTTCACGACTTGAATTGGATCCGCTGTTCGTCGCCCACAAGCCCTAAATGAAATGATTTAGGGCTTTTTATTGAATGAGCAGCGTTAGCGGAGACGTCGACGCCAATAGCCGACCAGCAATAAACAGGCAACCCCATAATGCCACACTCCACCACTGTTAGTTTCGGTTGGTGCAGTGGGCTCTGCTGGCGGTGTCACCGGCGGTGGAGTCACAGGCGGTGTCACAGGTGGCGGTGTTACCGGCGGTGTCACTACGGGGGGGCTGCTGACGGTCACACTTAAGGTAGTGCTTGCTTGTTGCTGCGCACTATCGCTGACAGCCAGTTGGATCGGGTAGGTTCCTGCTTGTGGAAAACTATAGCGCTGTTCGGCACCTTGATAAATGACATTATTGATAGTCCACAAATACTGATTAATTGCGCCATTCGCACTCGTTGCATTTGCTGTAAATTGACAGTTCAAATTGTCACATTGCGCTGTAATGCTAACGTTCGGCTGAGCAAACACTTGAATGACTTTACTCAGCTCGGCAGTATCAACACCATCACTCACTTGCAAGGACACTGAATAATTGCCAGGGGCGCTAAAGGTAAATTGCGGACTCACGCTGGTACTGGTTTGATTGTCGGGAAAGCGCCAAAGATAACTCAGAGTTTCATTGGCTTGTTTTTCACTGCTATCAGTGAATTGGCATTGTAAATATTGACACTGCGCAGTGAAATTCACTTTGCGAGGGGTTGGTGCCACGATATCGATATATTTGGCATAAATAGGGCCGATTTGACCGCTTTGATCCGTCGCTCTGAAGTACAGTGTATGGCGGCCTAGGCTCAGGTTTGCCCCATCAACGGCATACTCGATCAGTTCAGAATTGCTATCGAATTGGCCATCTTTAGCGTTCAGTTGCAGCGGGGTTGCATCCGCATCCAGTGGGAATTGATCAATATAGACAGCGACGCCTTGGATATTTTGGCTGGCCTCAATACCATTAAGTTGATTGAAGCGACGATCGGTCGCTTGCAGACTCAAGGTTAATTGGCGATTTTTGGCTAACGCAGTCACGCCTGAACTGAGTCCGACCACATCTGGGCCTGCTGGTAATATATAAGGGGCTTGTACCACTCGTAATGCATATTTCAAAGCGGGTAAATTGCGAGGCAGGATATCCTGTTGAAAGGTACTACAGGCCTGGAAAAATGCGGTTCCCATCTCGAAAGTAATGGCCGCAACGCCTAATTCGCCATAGCTGACACCATCACTGGTGCCATCAGTTGGATATAAACCGACGGATTGGGTAGGCGTATAATCATTAAAAAACGCTAACTTACGCCCCAATGTTTGCAGTGCGACGCCATTTGGTGCCACGGTATTGTTTTCACCCCAAGGCCACAACACCAATTCACTGTAGCTGTGTAAATCGATATGCATGCCTGAGGTATCCGCAGGCGCTGCATCTGTGCGCGCAGGGCCACGGCGATCTGGGAAAATACTGCGGACATAACGCTCGAGCGCTTGAACTTCGGGTTCAGAGCCTCGAGATAATCCGCGATAGGTGTTATCGCAGCTATTGTTACTACTGCCGCCATTGTTGGCAACAGCGTTCCAACCAAAACTAAAGTTTCTATTTAAATCAACGCCATAGTTACCATTGCTACATTGTTGGTCGTTAATATTTTTTCGCCATAAAATGCCAGTTTCAGCGATCTTCCGCCCTTCAGGGTTGGTCTGCAGCACTAAATGGACTTCATGGTGTTCTAACATCCAGTCAATATCGGCATCTTTGCCGATGCCATTTAATAACTCGCGGGCAAATTGCAGTGCGGTGGCAGCAGTGGTGTATTCTCTGGCATGAATTGCACTATTAATCAGTAGCTTGGGCTTATTAGGCTTGTCATTTTTTTTACTCAGTTTCAGCACATAAATGTCATAGCCGGCGCGGTTGTTCGTTTTGGCCCAACCAGAGCCTATCGGCTCGAAACTGGCATATTGCGGATAAGCATTGACCAATTGCCTCGCAACATCGTAGGTTTCTTCGACCGTTTCATAACACGAAAAGCCGGGGATCCCCTGTTGCGCTGTTGCTGAGATGTTGGCGAGCAAAGCGGTTTGCTGACTTTGTTGCCAGGCAATGGCAGGCTCCATTTGGACAGCATAAGGGCGCAGTCGGGCTTGTTCCTCTGCGTCTAATTGCAGAATGAGTTGACCAGTTTTCCAGTCGCCAGCTAATAAAGCATGATGCAGGCTAATGGCTGCTGCTCGGGCTTGCTCGGGGGATGCAAAGGTCACTTGAGTTGCTTCGGCAATCGCCTGTTGCTGGAAAGCCTCAAGTTGCGAAACATCATGAGTCACAGTGGCCGCTAAACCGCTGAGCAACAATAGCGTCGACAATGACATAAAATTATCCTGCTAATTAAAAATTAACTTGATAATAACAACTCGTCGTTTGAATTACTAGCCGCTGCTCATTGCCGACTCAACACTGCCGACCCAACGCTTATTTGGCGCGTTGCAGCTTATAACCAGCCTTTTTGTTGGGCAATCCGCGCGGCGTCGATCCGATTGCTGGCATTCAGTTTTGCCATCGCTTCCGACAAATAATTGCGAACTGTGCCCTCTGCGATAAACAACAATTGCGAAATTTCGGCGGTCGATTTGCCTTCTCCTGCTAAGCGCAGCGCGCGGCGTTCTTTATCATTTAATGGATCCTGCTCGCCCAGTGCCAATAGCGCCAATTCACTATCAATCACCCGTTTGCCAGCTTGCACTTTTTGCAAGGCGGCTAATAAATCTTCGATCGGTGCATCTTTCAGTAAAAAACCGCTAACACCACAATCTAAAGCTCGACGAATATAACCGCTTCGGCCAAAGGTCGTGATGATCACAACTTTGGTCGCACTCTGTTGCTGTTGCAACCAAGCGGCTAACTCCAAGCCTGTACGCCCAGGCATTTCGATATCCGTCAGTAATAAATCGAAGGCTTGTTGCTTTAATAACCGCAGTGCTTCGTCGCCATCAGCCGCTTCGACGAGTTCATGTTGGCTGCTAAGCTTCAATAGACTGGCGAGCGCGCCACGAACCATGGCTTGATCTTCCGCGAGTAAAATTTTCATACTGACGTCCTTTTCGGCAGCCAAATTGATAATTGGCAGCCTTGATCCAATTGATAATCGAGTTTCGCTTGTAATGCACTTAAGCGCTCTTGGATGCCGATGAGCCCGTTGCCAAAACCAAACTGGCTGACTTCACCATTGTCGCTCACTTGCATTTGAAAACCATCAGCCTCTTCGCTGAATTTAATTTGGCAACTGTTGCCTTTGCTATGGCGCAGAATATTAGTCACCAGCTCTGTTAATACCAAAATAATTGCCGATTCTTCCCGTGCTGCCAATTGGGGCACATCGCCTTCTAGCGAAACGGCAAAGCCATGTTCCCGCAAACGTTGTGCTAAGGCACTGACTTCAGCCAACAAGCCTTTATGTTTGTAGCCTGACACCGTTTGTCGCACTTGGGATAGCGAGTCCCGGGCGATTTGTGACAGTTCTTTCAGATGTTGTGCTGCTTGTTCTGGTTGGTCAGATTTTAGCAACATGGCCGCTAAATCGGCTTTTAAAATAATGCTCGACAGACTATGCCCCATAATGTCATGCAGATCGCGGGCGATCCGCTCGCGTTCTACCATTTGTGCCAGCTGTTTAATTTCGGCTTGGCTTTGTTCTTTCTGCCGTTGATTGAGCTGGCGGTTGCGTTCGAGCAAGCCAAAAAAGGTCACACCAATGGTTAACACACTGCCATACATCAAAAAGTAGGGGCCAGTAAAATCGTTCCACCATTGTAAGATGGCGAGCCAAGCGACAATCGAGGCCAAGCTCAGCGCAATAATCAACGGACGATAGGCAAAACCAATAAAAAATCCGATATAACCAAACAGCGCAATAGTGCCTGGATGCCAAGGGGTGGCGACTGAAGCGATCACCAACATCACCGCAATCGGTTGCCAGATTTGGTGAACAGGGCTTTGATAGGCCCAAAAGTAAGCGGCAATAAACGGGATTAACGCGGCGAGCAAAACCACAACGGTAAGCAGGCTATGCTGGCCAAAAAATAAGGGCACGATATAAAAACTGAGGTTGACCAGATAAATCCAAGCCCAACGTTTTTCTAAAGACACAGCCTGCATGCGTTCACTCCAAGCGAAAAGTTTCAAACAGCTTAAGCAGTTTTTGCGCGCTTGCCTACCGCCCTTGTCAGCAGAATGAGGTGACAAATGTCACCTCATGACTGAGGGAGCACCAATTGGCTCCAGCCGGAACCCGCTTGTTTAATGACCTTGATTTGCAATGGGATACGTTCTTTTAATGCTTCGACGTGGCTGATGATGCCAATCATTTTGCCGCGACTTTGGAGGCTATCTAGCGCGGTCAATGCCGTTTCCAAGGTTTCAGGATCCAAGGTGCCAAAGCCCTCATCCAAAAATAACGACTCGATACTGGTTTTGTGGCTGACCAAGTCTGATAACGCCAAAGCCAGCGCTAGACTGACTAAAAAGCTTTCGCCGCCCGATAAGGTTTTAATATCGCGCCGACTTTCCGCCTGCCAGCTATCAACCACCAACAGTTCTAGCTCTGCCTCGGGTTTGCGGCATAACTGATAGCGGCTGTGCAGTTGTTGTAATTGTCGATTCGCAAGCACAATTAACTGCGCCAAGGTTAAGCCTTGTGCATATTTGCGATACTTCGCGCCATCGGCAGAGCCAATTAATTGATTGAGTTTTTGCCAGTCTTCATATTCAGCCTGAGCCGCTTGTAACTGTTGATACAGAGTTTGCTGGGTCTCAGCCAAAGTTTGTTGCTGTTTGAGTTGTTGTCGCAATTGGCCGAGTAGCTCGCTAGTCGCCTGATGTTGCTGCTGCAAGGTTTCCGCTTGTTGCTGTAATTCGGGCAGTGTCAGAGTGGTCGCTGGATTGGCAGCCAGCTGTTCGCGTTGTGCGCTGGCTTGGGCTAATAAAGCTTCAGCTTGGCTGATGGCAGTTTGGAGTTGGTGCTTTTTCTGCGTTAACTCGGCCTGTTCGGTCTCAGATAAAATCGCCAATAAAAACTCGGCTTCACTGGCAAATGGGGTTGCGCTCAGTGCTGCATGCCATTGCTGTTGTTGCTGACTAATTTGCTGCGCCAATTGTTCTGCTTGTTGCTGATGCTGGTGATATTGGCCTCGCAGCGCTTCGAGTTGCGCGCTCGTTTGTTGCAGTTGGGCTGGCAGCGTTTGCAAATATTGTTGTGCGTGCAGCAGATCGTTCGTTTGTATTTGTAATGGCGATGGCAATGGGATTGTGCTCGTGGGCAAGAATAACTGCCACTGTTGTTCCGCTTGCGCCCAATTCGCTTGGGCTTGTTGCAGGGCTGAGCCCGTCAACAGCAGTTGTTGTTGCAGATGTTGCAAGTCGAGGTCTTGCTGTTGCCAAAGCTGCAGGTAGCTTTGGAGTTGTTGTAAACGGGCAACCATGGCCGCAAGTTGAGATTGTGAGGGACTCTCAGGCTGTTGCGCTAACTGCGGATCGGCTGAGTCACTGATGTTGTCGCCAAATTGGCGAAAGATCTGCTGTAGGTTAGCGATTGCTTGCTGGAATTGCGCAGCCAGTTGTTGTTGTTCTTGCTGATTTTGCTGCCATTCTTTTTGCAATTGCTCCGCTTGCTGGCGGTTGAGTGCTAGCTGTTCCGCCGCTTGTTGCAGGGATTGTTGTTGCAAATGCATCGCTTGTTGCTGTTGCAACAATTGCTGCTGGTTTTGTTGCAGTTCATCAAGCTGCTGTTGGCACTGTTGCACGAGCGTTGCTTGCTGCGCAATCATCGTCGCCAAGCCAGCCTGATCTTGCTGTTGATAACATGCCAACGCTTGTTGCGCCCACGTTGCGCCTTGGGCATTGCCAAGCAACAGTTGCAATTCGGCTTGTATCTTTTCGCTCTGTTGTTGCAGTTGAGCTTGCTGCTGCTTTTGCTGCTGCTGGCGTGCCAGCAAGCCAGTTTTTTGCTGGCTGAGCTCACTGCCTTGCTGTTGTAAGCGATTCAGTTCTGCACTTGCATCGCGCCATGCCTGCTCGGCGACATTGAGCTCTGGCAATGGATGATTGGCATAAGGGTGCGCCAAACTCCCGCAGAGTGGACAAGGTTGCTCAGGTTGCAGGGAATCGCGCAGTGTGGTGAGTTCGGAGATTTTCAGTTGTTGCTGCCAAATGAGCTCTTTATCCTTAACCACTGCGGTTTGCTGGCGATATTGCTCGCGACACTGCAGCAGCTGCTGTTCAAGCTGGGCTAGCTCTGGCGCAACTTCTGCCAATTGTGCGTGAAGCGTTTGTAAGTCCGCCTGCAGTTGCCAACCGCGTTGAGCCAGTGTCTGAAATTGTTGGCATTGCTGCAATTGTTGCAGCTGCTGTTGCTGTTGTTGGCTTAAGCCTTGGCTCGCCAGTCCATCCACGCGTTGTTGTAATGCGTTGACTTGCTCTGTGTGCGTTTGTACTTGCTGGGCGAGTATCTGATGTTGTTGTGCTAAATGCTGCCGTTGCTGTTGGTTTTGCGTAAGTGTCGCGCTGATTTGTTGCTGCTGCGCAGTGAGACGATGAAGCTGCTGCTCCTGCTGGATACTTTGTTGCAGTACAGGCTTTAAGCTAGCCATCCATTCGGCAGCTTTGGCGGTATTTGGCCGTTGTTGGACCACCGTTTGCAATTGCAGCAGTTGCTGTTGTTGCTGCGCTTGCTGCTGGCTCAGGAGTTGCTGTGCGGTGAAGCTATAGGCCGTCAACTGCCAAAGACTGTGGGCATACTGCTCGCCGAGTGGCTGAAGTTGTTGTTGCAGTTGCAGATGTTTGCTGTTGAGTTCATCGCGCCGCTCCCGCTGGTTCAGTAAGAGTTGATACTGTGGTAATAAGCGGGCGACCAGCGGGAAATTGTCTAATTTCGTCAAGCCGACCTTGGCTTGTTGCATCGCTTGGTGCGCTTGTTGTAACGCGATACTGGCTTGTTGTTGCAAGGCAATGGCTTGGTCATGTTGTTGCCACCACTGCATGGCGGGTTGAATGAGTTGGATGGCCTGTTGTTGCTGCTGTTGCTCTGCAATGAGCGTTTGCATTTGTTGCTGCAGAGCCGTGACTTGCTCTTCACTGAGTAAAGCGAGTCCTTGCAGTTGTGCTTGTTTGATGTCTTGTTGTTGTTTCAGTTCTTTGCAATGTTCATAGACTTGCATTGAGAGCTGGCCGTAAATCTCGGTGCCGGTCAATTCTTCTAACAGCTCGGCGCGTTCGTTGGCATCGGCATGTAAAAAGGCGGCAAAATTGCCCTGCGATAACAACATCGACCGAGTAAAGCGTGCGAAATCTAACCCGGTAAGCTCCTCGGTCAGCCGCAGCTTTTCAGTGCTTTTATCCGATAAAATAGTGCCTTCCAACGTGGCAAGTTCCACCTTGGCGGCTTGCAATTTGCCATCGACAGTCCCGCGCGAGCGTCGTTGCGACCAAAAAGCGCGATAGCCTTGACCGCGCACTGCGAATTCAACCTCTGCCAAACATTCACTACAGTGCCGACTCATCAGTTCGTTGCTTGTTTGCGAGACATTCTTCAGCCGTGGCGTTTGATGATAAAGCGCTAAACAAATGGCATCGAGTAGGGTACTTTTACCCGCCCCGGTAGCGCCGGTGATGGCGAATAAATTACTTTGGGTGAAGGCGGGATCACGGAAATCAATCCGCCACTCGCCACGCAAAGAGTTTAAGTTTTGAAGGCGAATTGACAAAATTTTCATACGGGTTCCTTCGCCTGCTGTAACTGCTCCAATGCCAAATCATGCAGTTGTGCTAAGCGCGCGCTTAAGCTTTCACTTAAATCAGCTTCAGCCAATCGAATCGCCATCACTTCCTTGGGGCTCAGTGTGTGCAGATCCGCTGCAGAGTTTGCTTGGCCGGCATCTTTGGTGAGACTGCGTTCTTTGCGTAAACGCAATAACTCGACGGGCCAAGCTTCGAGGATGGGTTGTAACACCAAACTGATATCCGTAAGTAGCGCATCTTCGCCGCTTAAGGTAAGTTCCAACCACAACACTTGGTGGGCAGCTAAGGGCTCGCAAGCAGTTTTGAGCTGTGCTGGCAAACTGGCTAAATCCGAGGTGATACTTCGCATCGGCTGGAAGCATGGCACGGCTAAACTTTGTACCTTGGGGACTGTTGGGTGGCAGGCGCCATCAGGGAATTCAACCAATAACACTTGTTTTTGTTGCCGCGCTTCATCAAAACTCAACGCCAGTGGTGAGCCGCAATAACGCATGCACTCACTTCCAGCGACTTTTTGCCCTTGATGAATATGGCCAAGCGCGAGGTAATCGAACGGTGGGAACGTATTGGCTGGAAACGCATCTAAAGTCCCGATGTAAATTTCGCGCTCGGATTCGCTGCGACTTGCCCCGACTGTGGTGAGATGGCCGGTGGCGATAATCGGTGCTTTGGGTTCTTGGCAGAGAGCAAGGTCATACAATTCTTGATAAATCTGGCCAATTTGCTGTTGCAGTTGCTGCTGTTTTTCGAGCGCAGTTTGCCCAGCCTGACTGAGTAGTTTGTCTTTGGCGCTTAAATCGCGGGCGCGTAAAAATGGCAGCGCAATGAGCCACGCCGCAATCTCGCCCGCTTTATTGCGCAGTGGCAGCAAATGTTGCTGCAGATCTGGGTGAAAGCCAGGAACGACATGCGTTTGCAAACACTTTAATAACTCGGCACTTTCGTTCAGCACGGCAATTGAATCGTGGTTACCACCCAGCATCACAATTTGGCACCGGCTTGCCTGCAAGTCGACAATCAGCTGATGATATAAAGTTTTGGCGTAACTGGGCGGCGTCGCGGTATCGAATAAATCGCCAGCGACCAGCAACACATCAATCTGCAGACTCTGAATTTGCGCAATCAGCCAAGCAAAAAATGCCTGATGTTCGGCCTCGCGGTTTTTGCCAAAAAATTGTTGGCCCAAATGCCAATCAGAGGTGTGTAAGATGCGCATAAAAATCTCTCGCGTTGAGCAGGGCTGCAGTGTAACAGCCTCAGTCACAGAGATGCCAGCCCATGGCACTGCGCTTGGTTTGATCTGTCAGGTTTAGCGACAGATGGGAGATGTAGGCATTGTCGAAGAGGTTTGGTGTATGCCCAATCGAGGCTGCCCAATCAAGGCCTATGCCCAATCGAGGCCAGCCATGTTTTCACCCAACCTAAACCACCCAAAGCCAGCCATTTTTCGTTTGTGGCTGGCCCCGTTTAGTTGGGCTCTTTTTAGTTGGGCGCTGTTTAGTCTTGGGTTCACACCTTTAACTGCGCTGCTTTAGCCAGTAAATCGGTGCTTAACTGTTGCTGTTGTTCAGACTGTTGCGCCAGTTGGCTGATGGCTTGATCGGTGACAATCGCCGATTGATGAATTTCGGCAATGGCCGCACTAATTTGCGCGCTTCTGGCGGATTCGTCTTCGCTCAAGCTGGTAATGGCACTGGCAACTTGGCTGATCCGAGTTGCGGCGTGACGGATATGCGCTAACACTTCATCAGCATGATGTGCACTATGCAAACATTGCTCGGCGGTTTGTTGCTCCAGTGCTAAACCTTGGCGTGTCTCGGCGACTGAGCCGGCTAAGCGATTCAGCATGGTTTGAATTTCAGCAGTGGCATTGGCGGTATTGGCAGATAAACGCCGAACTTCGTCGGCAACCACAGCAAAGCCGCGACCATGCTCGCCTGCTCTTGCCGCTTCAATCGCAGCATTCAGGGCTAATAAGTTGGTTTGCTCTGCCACGCCGCGAATGGTTTCCAGCACTTGCATTATATCGGAAGAAGCCTGATCCAATACTGCCATACTGGCAGTAGAGTGGCGGATTTGTTCCGCAAGTTGACCGATCTGCTGATTGAGTGATTTAACACTCGCTTCACCTGACTGGGCTTTTTGCTCCGTTAATTGGGCGTCGGAATTGGCGGCGGTGATTTGTTGCTGTAAAAATTGCAACGCTTGGGCTGCTTGGCTGGCCTCCGCATCTAACTGGGTTAATGCGGCTTTCTGCTGATAAACGGCAGATTTGCTTTGCACACTAAACGCTAAGTTTTGGGCTGCCAGTGCTTGGCTTTGTTGACTGGTTTGCTGGACTTCGCGCAATAAACCCGACAATCCGCTAAATAGTTGCTGCAGAGCTTGGCTGGTTTGGCTGAGTTCTTCATCTTTGTGGCGGCTGAATTGCTGTCTCAAATCATTGTGCGCTGCAGCTTTAGCCAATTGCTGTGACAGTTGCTCTAAAGGTCGAGCGATGCCAAGCCCAAGCTGCCTGGTTAATCCGAGGACAACCAGTCCCAAGCCCAAAGCCGTGAGAACGCTGGTCAGCCACAGCTGCTGACTTAATGCACTCAGCGATTGATAAAGCTCCGAGGTTTGCTGTTGCGTGAGCAGTAGCACCGACTGAGCCCCAATTGAAACTTGTTCACTACGCTGCAGATATTCATCGCCATTTTGGGCGATGACCGTGTTCATTTGCGGTTTGCCCTGTAGCAAACTGCTCGCTTGGCTTGCAGTGGGAATAGGCTGACTCGATTGACGCAAATGGGTGAGTAGTTGGCCCGCACCATCCAGTAAAAAGCTATCACCTGTGTTCCCAAGGCCGATATTTTGCCATTGCTGGCCATCAGACATTAACTGACTGATCTTAGATAATGGCAATTGTGCCACCAATACACCGGCCAGTTTTTGATCTTGCGGGCTGAAAATTGGGGCTGCCATAAAGAGGGTTAATTGTTCAAATTGGCCACTAAAAGGCGCAATTGTTGACACTTGCCAGCCTTCGTTCGGTGTTGCGATCACTTGCTTGACCAAAGTTGCCAGCGCTGTGTTGGCAAAAGCGCCGTTGTCCAAAGAGGTCGCAAAAACCGGGGATTTATTAACCGAATACAACACTGCTTTCGAGTTGGCTTCAACGAGATACAGCTCATCGTAATGAAAACGTTCGACAATTTCGCGAAAGCTTTGGTGAAAACGGCGATGTTGTTGGCCATAGACTGAACCATCGCTGCGATCAACTAATTTGGCACTTTGCTTGGGGGCGTCTGAGTTGGTGACTAGGTAATAGCGTTGCAAGAGCAGCGTTTCGTAGGATGATTTTTCTAGCCATTGCTCAATGGCGGGTTTGGCATTGAACTGTGCGGCGTAAGCTAAATATTGTTGCTGATACCACTGCAGGACTTCGGCTTTTAGCGCGGGTGCAGCGGGTGCTTCAACTTCGTAACGATAGGATTGATAAGGGTTTTTAAGTGCTTGAATGGCTTCTTGTGTCATCCGATTATTCGCCAAACTTTGCAACATATCCCGCTGTTGGTCGAGATATTGGCTGAGCGCTTGCCGTCGGCCTGTGGCCACAGCTAAGAATTGTTGATCAATGCTGGTGCTCAATGCTTCCTTGGCAGATTTGCCTGCGAGTGTGCTGCTGATCCCTACCGCAAGCAAGATGGCGCCCATTGTTGTGCCACCCATTACCCACATAAGTCGATGTGCTATTTTCACGCGCAGTCCCCTTGTGTCACCCTATGGTTTGACCGATTCTAGGTCGCTTGAATGACACTTTTATGACGATGATGTGGCAGGAAACACTCTATTCCCACGAAAGCCATTGTGCTTGCGGTTGAATAGGATAAATTGGCGTCTGAGCATCGAAACTTTCTGGACTTGACCAGGCTTGGCAACGGAGAAGATATGAAATTGTTTATTGCTGATAAAAATTATTCGTCTTGGTCGCTAAGGCCTTGGGTGTTAATGCAAACTTTGGGATTGCCATTTACCGAACAAAATGAAACGTTCGACAGTGACGACAATGCCGCCAAATTTCGCACCTTCTCGCCCAATGGCAAAGTGCCATGTTTGCATGATGAAGCCTCACAAACTGTGGTATGGGATTCTTTAGCCATTGTTGAGTATTTAGCGGAACAGTATCCACAAGTGTGGCCCACCGAGCGTCGAGCGCGTGCTTTTGCTCGCAGTGCAGCGGCAGAGATGCATTCAGGTTTCACCGCACTGCGCGGGACTTGCCCGATGAATGTCGGGATCCGCGTCAAGTTAACACAAGCGCCTGCAGCGCTTCAGCAGGATTTGGTTCGGTTGGATGCCTTGTGGCAGCAAGGACTTGCCGAGTTTGGCGGGCCTTTCTTAGCGGGAGAAAGGTTTACAGCAGTTGATGCATTTTTTGCGCCTGTCGCCTTCCGTGTGCAAAGCTACGGTTTAGTGCTATCGGCCGAGGCAATGGCTTATGTGGCAAGGTTGTTGGCACTGCCTGCGATGCAACAATGGACCAGCGCGGCACTGGCAGAAGGGCGACGCGAACCTTCGCACGAGCAAGCGTGTGTCGCTTTTGGTGAGCTCATCACAGATTTACGTCGAGCTTGATGATGCAAACGCGCAGCGGGTTGTTATACGTAGCTGCGCTTTCAGGAGGCACTTTATGGGCGTTTCATTTGTAATTAGCGAATTGTTGTTCGCACTATTTGTTTTTCGAAATGTTTGATGGGCGCTCGCACTGTTTGGCCCTTCAGTGCGAACGATTTTGCTGCCAAATTAGATAGAGTCCGCTGGCCATAATCACACCTGCGCCCAATAACATGCTGAGTGACGGGTAGTGTTGCCACAGCACAATATCAAAACCTAAACCCCAAATGAGGGCGGTATATTCAAAAGGTGCAATAACGGCGGGTGGCGCTAAGCGAAAGGCTTCAGTAATAAACACCTGGCCAGCAGCACCAGTACAGCCAATCACCAAAAATAGCGGCCAATGGTCCAGTTGCAGCGGTTGCCAAGTGGGGAAAGCCAAAGCACCTGCGCCCACCATGATGAGCGTCATCAACCAAAACACCATATTGCCGGCATGGTCTGATTTCGCCAGGATCCGCACGGTAATGGCCGAAACTGCGTAGCAAATTGCCGCGATAAACACCATCAGTGCGCCGATACTCAGCAGATTATCGCCCGTTGGCTTGAGCATATAAATGACGGCGGCAAGACCAACAAAAATAGCCACCCACTGTTTAGTATTCACTTTATCTTTTAACCACCACACCGAAAGTAAGGTGATGAGTAGTGGCGATGCAAAGAAAATACTATAAGCATCGGCCAACGACAGGGTTTCCAAACTTTTGATAAAGGCTGCCAGCATAATAATTCCAAGCACGGCTCGAAAAAAATGCAACGACCAACGAGCTTGCAGCAAGTGCTTGAGTCGATCAGTTTTTGCCAACCACAGCATGATAAATGGCCAAGCACATGCCGCACGTAAACAGGTAATTTGCATCGGACCGTAGCTCGCAGTGAGCTGCTTCATCGCCGCATCCATTGCAGAAAATAACAACACAGCGAGCAACATCGCCAAAATGCCTTTGATGGGGTTATCAGTGTTATGCATGGAATCATCTAGCTTTGGAAAAAAAGCCAATCTTACCACGACTATCGTCATGTTCCTTTTTGCTTCGCCAAAAATGGCTTCGGTTGAGAACCGTCTAATTGTGGACAGCCACTTTTGCTGCTTGGCACGGAGGTTTCGGCCTTCGGTTGTGTACAGGCCTTCGGATTTGGACAGCCACAATTTCTGCTTTGCAAGTGCCAGCTTGGCACGGAGGTTCCGACTGTCGTCGTGTTCCTTTTTGCTTTGCCAAAAAGGAACCGAAAAAGGCAACCCCAGTAAGCTCTTTCTCCCGCAATTCATGCAAGCTTTTCAGGCACGGGCGAAACTCGCTGGG
>CAZIPG010000017.1:1405-25859 GCA_964540955.1 uncultured Rheinheimera sp. | reverse complement strand
GTATTGAGGAGCCTTCGCTTGCATAATTGTTGTGATACTATCACAATTTACTGCCAAGCCCAATCAACGAATACACCCGCTTGAATTTTGTTGCAGCAGATCATCCGACCAGCTGCATTTTTGAAAAGTAGTCGGGATAGATGATTGGGGTTTATTGGTCTTTGCCTGAACTGGTCGTCGTGGCATTGTCGCCATTTTTTCTGGCTTTAGCCCGTTCAATCGCTGCGTCTAAGGCTTTCACTTGTTCTGCGTTGCTTTTCGCCTGTGCGGCGGATTCGGGTTGCCCTAAATAGATCCCAGCCGCCACATGGGAGGTGGCATCCAAGACGTCCACGCCAGTTTCAAGCGTTACCGCACGTTTATCACCAACTTGTTGTACCGCGCAGCCTGAGAGCAATCCCAGTGACAACATCGCTGGAACCCACCATGTTCTGCGCAATAAATTTAATGTCATGACCGATCCTTCGATGATGTTGAGTTGCCATCATCTTAGCAATGGCATGGGTGTAAATGCCAGCATTTGGTAAACACCATGTTATTTTTATGATTTTTTTGTTTTTGGCTGTTTTGAGGCAATTCCTAGCAAAGCTATAAAAAGGCCATAAAAAAGGCCTGAATAAATTCAGGCCGACACCCACTCGAAAGGCACATCACCGAGCGTAAGGACAGGGAAAACCATTATTCTTCGAGAAATTTTTGTAGGGCATCAGCGACTTTACTGATGTTGTAAATACCATCTAAATGACCAAAGTCGCCATCAATTGCCAGCAGTTGACTTGCTTTGCCATTTGCTTGAAGCGCCTGATGACTTTGATTGGCACTGGCGAGAGTTAATAACAGATCGCCGCTAGCAGGCAGCCATAAAGTTTTCGCTTGCACTTGATTGAGAGCTTGCTGCCAATCATTGCCCATACCTGCACGCCACAATTGCGACGCGCGCACCAGATACAACAAATGATTGGCATCTTGCAGGCTAGAGCGGGCTTTGGCTGCGCTCATCAACTCGTCCCAAGCACGAAAACTGGCGCGAATATCCGCAGCCGCAGCTTGATCTTGGGCGAGGCTTGGGTATTTCTGATTAAAGCTGCGTGGGTGCAACGCATCTTGGGTAATGTAGGCTAATGCGGTGGTTAAGCCTGCGACCGGCTGCTCGGTTTTGCCGTAATAATCCCCTTGTTGCCAAGCGGGATCTTGTTTGATGGGATATGCCCAGCGTTCAAGTTTCACCGCGGTATAGGCATCGACTTCAGCGCTGCCAATCACTGGCACGAGCCGTTCTACTCGTTCTGGATAACGCACCGCCCATTCGATGGCTTGAAATGACCCCATCGAGGGACCAATGACGGCATGAAGTTTTGTGATCCCCAATGACTCGAGTAATGCCCGTTGGACTTCTACAAAATCTGTGATGGTGACGACTGGAAAGCTTAAGCCCCAAGGTTTGCCAGTTTTGGCATTAATAGTTGCAGGCCCTGTAGTGATGACTTGCGGATCTTTGGCATTTAAGTTGACTAAAGTATCGCTACTAATCACAAAAAACTTATTGGTATCAATGGCTTTGCCAGGGCCTATGATGGCATCCCAATAACCTGCTTGGGCGTCGGATGTGTGATACTTACCGGCTGCGTGCGAAGTGCCTGAAAAATAATGGGTAATTAAAATGACATTATCGCGCTTTTGGTTGAGCGAGCCGTAAGTTTCATAGCCAATCTGTACTGGTGCGATGACAGCACCCTGTTGCGTGGTGAAGCTTGGCATCACAAACCGCTGCTTTTTTACTAGCAGGCTTTGGTTGGGCTTGGTGCTGTCATTCAGGCTGTTATTGGTGATGGCATGTGCCTGCGGTATTGCCGCAAACATCACCGATAAAATGCCAAAAACATGCAATAAAAAGCGCATAAAAGTTCCTAAAACCATTGAAATAACAAGATTGCTAACACAGTGCCGAGAGCGGGAACAACCACGGTCACTGCCGCCATCGGCCAGTAAGCTTGCTGATGACTTTCACCACAAATGGCGCGGATGGTGGTGACGACATAACCGTTATGTGGCAATGAATCGAGCGCACCGGACGAAATCGCAACCACACGATGCAGTTGCTCCGCATCAACACCGCGTTCTAAATAAGTAGGGGCAATTTCAGGCAGAGCAATGGCTTGGCCACCGGAGGCTGACCCCGTAAGACCTGCCACCACGCTCACTGCAACTGCGGCCCCCACCAGTTCAGGGCCTGGTAAATGCGTGAGTTCATGGACAATGCTGCTAAACGCAGGCGTTAATTTCGCCACAGCACCAAACCCGACCACCGCTGCGGTATTGCCAATCGCCAATAATGCGCCCAGCACACCTTGGTCCAGTGTTTTATGCAAATCAACAATAAAGCGGCGATTTGCTAGATAAAGAGTTAACACACCGCCGGTTAGCGCGACAATCAACGCCGCTTGTTGCAGGCTGTGATGCAGCAGATTCGACAGCACTAACACCACTACTAAGGGTAATAATCCCCAAATCGGCTTGGGTAATTCGCGATCTGTCACCGCTGGATCTGTGTCGCGCGCGGCAAATCCTTCACCATTGGCGACGGCTTTGCGGATCATCCGCTGCAGCCAAGCGTAGCCAAAGGCTGCCATAAAAATGGCCACCACTAAACTCACTTCCCAGCCGGCATAAGGCGTGGTTTTCAGAAATTGGATGGGGATCCAATTTTGGATTTCTGGCGAACCTGCGGAAGTCATAGTAAAGGTGACTGAGCCCAATCCGAGTGCTGCGGGGATAAAGCGGCGCGGTAAATTGGCATCTTTGAACAAAGAAATCGCCATTGGGTACGCTGAAAATGCCACGACAAAGACGCTGACTCCGCCGTAAGTTAACAAGGCGCACGCCAAGACCACTGCGGCAACTGCATGTGCTTTGCCAAGGCGATTGACAATCCAAAGGGCCACGGCGTCGGCAGCACCCGTATGTTCCATCAGTTTACCGAACAAAGATCCGAGTAAAAACATAAAGAACCAAGCGGCGACAAACCCAGAGAATCCATTCATGTAAGCGTGTACAAAATCAGCACTGCCAGTGCTTTGCCAAAAGGGAATTTGGTTAGTGACTGCAACAATGAGGGCGCATAGTGGCGCTAGAATGAAAAGGTTGATGCCACGCATGGTCAACCAAATCAATAAGATGAGCCCAGTCAGTAATCCGAGTAAACTCAGCATAAAAAATCCTTGTGATTGTTTTTAAGCAGTCTGATCTATCCCTGAGCACAACTCTATAGTACTAAGGTACAGATTAACATTTGCGCAGAACGGCCTAAAGTAGAGACAACAAGTTAGCCGATCCATCAGCAGGAGATGCCAAATGGCACATAACAACAATAACATGAAATACTTCGCCCCCAACTTATTAGCCCTCGCTGTCAGCACCGTGTTAGTTGCGCCTTTGCATGCGCAAGAGCAGCAAACGACCGAAGCGAAAAAACAAGAAGAAGCAACGCTAGAGGTGATTCAGGTCACTGCTCGGCGCACTGCGGAAAATCTACAAACTGTGCCTGTGGCTGTGACTTCTATCGGCGCAGAAGATTTAAAACAAAAAGGCATTGAGAACATCACCTCGGTGCAACAACAATCGCCGAATACCACGTTGCAAGTATCGCGCGGCACCAACAGTACATTGACCGCTTATATCCGCGGTATTGGCCAGCAAGATCCGCTGTGGGGTTTTGAACCAGGCGTTGGCATCTATTTGGACGATGTCTACATGGCTCGGCCGCAAGGCGCCGCGATGGACATCTATGATGTTGAACGGATTGAGGTTTTGCGTGGACCACAAGGCACACTTTATGGCCGTAATACCATAGGTGGTGCGGTGAAATATGTCACCAAAGCGCTGACGGGCGATAATGAATTTGCTGTGCGTGGCACCGTGGGCAGCTATGGTCAAAAAGATTTGAAATTGTCCGGTCAAACTGCCATCACGGATAAATTATTTATTGGTGCGGCAGGCGCCACCTACAACCGAGATGGTTTTGGCACCTACGTTAACACGGGCGATGAGAACTACAACAAAGACATCCGCACTGGCCGTTTGAGCCTCCAATATCAAGCACTGGATAATTTACGCTTCAGCTTCGCGGCGGATAAAACCCAAGACGATAGTAACTCGAAGGGCGGCCATCGCTTGACCACCAGTTTATTAACGGGTGAAGCGCCGATGGAGAATGTGTTTGATTCCAAAACCAGTATGCCAGTGGATAACAGTGTTGAAACCAGTGGTCATTCTTTGACAATGGCTTGGGATATCAATGCCAACTGGTCACTCAAAGCCATCACTGCCAAGCGCGAAGGGGTCACCGATACCAATATCGACTTCGACAGCACCACGCGGCCTTCTTTGGACGTACCGGCATTTTATGAGGATGAGCAAACCTCCAATGAACTGCAATTGATGTTCAATGATGACAAATTGAAGTTTGCTTCTGGTCTTTATACCTTCACTGGCGATGCTTGTGGCGCCTTTGGCACTGTGTTAGTGGCTGGTCTTGGTGTGACCATCGAGAACGGGGGTTGTGTCAACACCGATTCTTTTGCAGCGTATGCGCAAGGGACTTATCAAGTGTCTGATCAGTGGTCATTTACCTTGGGTGGCCGTTACACCAAAGACGATAAAGATGCTGCGGTTTACCGGTATGTCTATTTAGGTTACAAACTCCCGCGCGACACTGCCAATAAAATTGGCACGCAATCTGATTTCACGGGCGACGAAAGCTTTAGCCATTTCTCACCTCGGGTGGGTTTCGAGTATCAAGCCAATGACAATGTCATGATGTATGGCAGCTACACCGATGGCTTTAAATCCGGTGGTTTTGATATGCGTGGCAACCAATCGGTCAACCCAAATGCTGGCGACCCTTACCAACCTGAAACTGTTGATACATTTGAATTGGGCGTGAAGAGTGAGTTATGGGATCGCAGAGTTCGTTTGAATGCGGCAGTATTCACCTCGGCCTATGATGATATGCAGGTGACGGTGCAGCGCGCGGTGAATAATACCGTGGCATCGCAAGTACTGAATGCAGCAAGCGCTGACATCAATGGTTTAGAGCTCGAAGCGGTGGCTGTGGCAAGCGACGCTTTACAGTTTAACTTAGTCTTGGGATATACCGATGCCAAGTTTAATGAAGTGATGTTCTATGATGCCGCGACTCAAACCACGACTGATGTGTCTGGCTTATGGTCATTTGCCAATACGCCAGAATTAACAGGCACGCTTGGCAGTAAATATACCCTGGGCTTGCTGGGCGGTGAGTTAGTGCTGAATGCCAACTTGTATCATCGCAGTGAAACGCAAATTTTCGAACTGCCGTCGATGCTGGATTTTGGTGGCTACACCTTATTTAATGCTGGCGCCACTTGGTATGATGCCAGCGGGAACTGGGACGTCTCTTTACAAGGCCGTAACTTAGGCAATAAAGAAACGCGGATTGCGGGCTATAACTTCCCACTGCTGGCAGGCGAGCAAACCATTACCGCTTATTACGGTGACCCACGCACAGTGAGTTTATCGGTGGGCTACCGATTCTAAACGTGTTCTTGCAAAGCGACCTTCGGGTCGCTTTTATCTTTGGAAATACTTTACCCTCTGATGAAAAAGGCGGTAAGGTAATAAAGATTCACTTCCGCTGACCTATTGAGAACTGTTATTGCATGATTGCCATCATTGCCGATGATCACCCACTATTTCGAGTTGCCTTGTCGCAAGCCCTGCAAGCGATTTTAGGCACTGACGCCCAGTTGTTTCAGGCGCATAGCATGGCGCAGTTATGGCCGCTACTGCGTGAACATCCAGACACTCAATTAATTTTGTTAGATTTAAAGTTACCCGATGCGGAGGGTTTTGCCGGTCTGACGCTACTGCGCACTGAGTATCCTGATATCGCGATTTTGATGGTGTCGGCGATTGAAGAACCGGCGGTCATTAAACAGGCGATGCAATTAGGCGCTTCTGCGTATTTACCCAAATCAGCCCCGCTTGATGTGTTATCCGAGGCCGTGAGCGCGGTCTTGGCTGGCGACATTTGGTTGCCTGCGGAATTAACGTCTGCCATTGCCCAAGCGGATGACTTAATTGACCATGATTTTGCCACTCGGCTTGAGCAACTGACACCACAACAGTTTAGGGTGTTAAAAATGATTGCCGATGGTCTGCTGAATAAACAAATTGCTTATGAAATGAATGTGCAAGAAACCACTGTGAAGCAGCATGTCTCGGCAATTTTGCGCAAGTTAAATGTGAATAACCGGACACTGGCCGGCATTATGTTTGAAAAGCTGAAGTTGCCGGATATTTTACAATAAATAATTAAGGGAATTTGACTGTAAAGTTTCGCAATAATCCGAGCTTATCTGCCTTAAAAATCTCCCTGTTTTTCAACGTTGAATCGCCCTCCAGCACCGCTGAAAAGCCTAGCAAAAATACTCACTTCGAGCTAAGTTTAAGTTTCAGCTGCAATATTCATTCACTTCATCGTGGCTGAAGTTTATTGCTGCCCGCTATTTCTGTGGCAATATGGTGCGATTGATGCCTGTATCCTAAAGCCTAATGCTCGGCCAGTGCCTTCGGCTTATTGTGTTGGTAGTTCTGTGAAAACAATGTCTGTAATCGATCAAACTGGAGCTATAGCCCAAGGCTTGGGCCGCAAACTACAGCAGTCGTGGTGGTGGCGTTCATTTTTTCTGTTACTTGCTTGGCTGTTGTTGTTTGAAATAGGTTGGTTGGTTGAGTACACCAGTCATGCCAGCGTTTGGTTTCCAGTGGCAGGCTTCACCTTCGCAGCCTTATTAATTATGGGTTTAACGGCATTGCCAGCGTTACTGGTTGGCTGTGTGTTGATTACCTTTTTTTCGGCTTCTCATTATCAATTACCACTGACTGCAGCAGAAATCCTCAAAGGTGGAATGTTATTTGGCTTCGCTCATATTCTGCCCTATGCCTTGGGGGCGTATTTGCTGCGTTTTGTCGCCCGTCATGGCGTGCGTGATGTCACCCGAGTCATCGTTTCATTTTTAGTGATTGCTGCCTCGACCTCGTTATTGGCGACGGTTTTGGTCTTAACCTCACTGGTGATTTCTAACATGATGCCGCTGGCTGATGTCAGTAAAACTTGGTTGCCATTTTGGATTGGCGATATGGCGGGTGTTATGGTGATGGCGCCATTTTTTGTCGCAATGCTCAGTAAACTGCTGCCAGGCGTATTGTTTCGGCTCACGGATTTATCCGCTTTACAGCTGCAACATGCGACGCCACATTATTGGCTGAAATTGCTGCTGACCATTTTGTTACTCACTTTTGCGATGTTGCTGGCCTATTTATCCGGCTCACAAAATAGTGCTTTTGCCATTTTCTTTTTGGTGATACCGCATATGTGGATCGCCTGCTCTGAATCGCCTTTTTACAACGTGCTGACGATGGCCATCAGTGGTTTCCTCATCGCATTCTTAGTGCATGTATTGGGTCTGATGGAATTTGTTATGGTTTACCAGTTTGCGATTAATGTCATCGCGGCAAATACCTTATATGGTTTGGCGCTGCCAACCTTGCTGGCGGATAATTTGCAGCTTCGCAAAGTGGCGTTTACCGACAATTTAACGCAGGTGGCTTCGAGAGATCGGTTGGAGCAACGCGCCCATCTGGAAATTAGCAAAGCGCAACAAGACCTTAGCAATTTTTCACTGATGGTGTTTGATATCGACCATTTTAAACAAATTAATGACGAATTTGGTCATCATGTCGGTGATCATGCGCTGCAGCAGCTGTGTTTAATTGCCCAGCATTCTTTGCGTCATGATGACTTGTTAGGGCGCTTTGGTGGCGATGAATTTGTGGTGTTGTTGCCAGAAACCAACGCACAGGCGGCCGTCAAAGTGGCTGAAAAAATTCTGGCTGAACTTGAGCATGTCCGAGTGGCCGATGTGCTGCGTTTGACCGCAAGCTTTGGGGTTGCTCAGCTGCAACGCGACGAAGATTACCAACGATTGTTTTTAAGAGCAGACCAAGCCTTGTATCGAGCGAAAGCACAAGGCCGCAATTGTGTTCAGGTCGCAACCCTAGACTTGTGATCACGGGCGTTTACTGCTGGGTTTCTTTGCTCGATTAAAAGGTCTGCGAGGTGGTCTGATAAGTGGACTGAGAGGTGGTTTGAGGGAAGTCAGCTGACTTCTTCATGTCGAAAATTCTGTAGCCAATTTGGCGGAATTGCGATGAATTCATCTGCCGCTTGGCGTAGCCCAAATGCCGTCAAAGTTTCCACGCCGATTACCGTGCAACGAACTGGATATTTTTGCTTGATATGATTCAGTAAGATTGCAAAGTCGCCATCACCCGACAATAAAATCACTTCATCAACCTGCGGTGCACTCTCCATCACATCGATGGTGATACCGACATCCCAATCGCCTTTGCTCGAACCATCAACCCGTTGAATAAATGGCTTTAATTTGACGGTAAAACCAACATGGCGCAGTGCGTCTTGGAATTTGCGCTGCTTATCATCATGGCGTTCAATGGCATACGCAACCGCCTGTAAAATTTGGCCTCGTTCGGCCAGCAAGGCATATAAAGCGCGATAATTTAGACTGCTGCCATAGTGATCGCGACAGGTGTAATACATATTTTGAACATCAACAAAGATAGCAATGGTTGGCATATGGGTTCCATGTTGCGATTATTTTGCCATGCTTTAAAAGAGCTCAGCGTTTAGCGAGTGAGCCCATCATCAGGGATCGGCTGAATGATTGCATCTAATTTATCACCTTATTGCCATGGGTTCTTCGTAGATTGCCCAGCGCAACTGGGGTAATTCTGGTAAAATATTCACTTAAATTTCGTAATTCGTTACCCATACCGCAGTGGTACCTTTCAGGACATGTCATGACCAACAACCAAATTCTTCGTCGAATTCGCTATGCTTTTGATTTAAATGATCAAAAAATGATTCAGCTTTTTGCGCATGCCGATGTAACAGTCACGCGCGCGGAAGTCAGTGATTGGTTGAAAAAGGATGATGACAAAGCCTTTATGCCCTTACCTGATATTGCATTAGCGGCATTTTTGAATGGCTTGATTATTGAGCGTCGGGGTAAAAAAGAGGGTGAACAACCCGCCATTGAACGCAAATTGACGCACAATATCATCTTTCGCAAATTGAAAATTGCCTTGGATTTTAAAGATGATGACATCCTCGCAGTGCTGCAACTGGCGGATTTTAAACTTAGCAAACATGAGCTCAGTGCCTTCTTTCGCCGCGTTGATCACCCGCATTATCGCGAGTGCCAAGATCAAGTGTTACGAAATTTCTTACAAGGCGTGCAACTGAAGTTTCGGGCCAGTTCCGAGGAATAAGCAAAGCCCACAATCGATTGACAAGGTTGCTGCAGAATGTCTGTTGGCAGTCGCTTGTTCCCGCTTGGGCATGAGCGGTCAACTGAAATGATTAGCGCAGCAACCGTTGCAACAAGCGTTTTAAACTGGCCTCTTTTAAGGGTTTCAGCATAAAGTGAAACCCTGCATTCATCGCCGCGTCCCGAGTATTTTGTTGTTGATCGGCGGAATGGATGACCACAGGGGCCTGCAGTGAGAAGTGTTGTTGCAGTTGCAGCGCCACTTCCACCCCTGTAGCGCCAGCATCCAGATGATAATCAAATAACAATAAGTCGGGTTGGCCGTTGTTTTGTACGAAGGCTAAAGCTTCGGCGGGTTTACTGGCTTCCCACACCTCGCATTGCCAACTGCGCAATAACGCGGCAACTGCTGTGCGCAGTTGTGCCTCGTTATCCATCAGTAACACGGTTTTCCCAGCAAAATTCACTGTGCTGATACTGGCGCTCGCTGGCTTGATAGCAATCTTAGGCGTTTGGACTCGCGGCAAGGTGATGGCAAAACAACTGCCACAGCCCACCTTAGAGTGCAGCGTGAGTGGATGCTGTAACAGCAAACTAATGCGCTGACTGATGGCCAAACCAATACCTAAACCACGCTGATCGGCATGGGTGCCTTGTTGAAATTCTTGGAAAATATGCTGTTGATCTTCAGCGCTGATGCCAATGCCAGTATCCCAAACTTCGATGCGAATAGCGCTCGCACCATCGGCTAACCGCGTATGACGACAGCCCAAAACTATTTTGCCATGCTCGGTGTAACGGATCGCATTGGACACCAAATTTTGCACAACGCGCCGTAATAAACGGATGTCAGTGCTGACCCATGCACTGCTGCGTTGATAATGAAATTGCAGCTGTTTTTCTGCGGCGATGAGTTTCGCCTCACGCGCAATATGATCGAGCAATTCCGTTAAACAGGCTTGGCTCGGCTGTGCTTTCACCACGCCGGAATCGAGTTTGGTGAGTTCAAGGATACTGGCTAATAAATCCTCTGCGGAATTCAAGGAATTCGCTAAGTTTTTTGTTAATTGCTGCACTTGCGGCAATTGTTGTGTCTGCTCGCGGATCAAGCCACAAAACAGCGCTGCGGCATTAAAGGGCTGGAGTAAGTCGTGACTGGCGGCAGCAAAAAAACGGTTCTTGCTGATGGTATGCTCTTCGAGTTGTTGTTTCGCACTGGCGAGTTGCTGATTTAACACTTCCAGTTCATGGGTTCTCGCGGCAACACGTTGTTCCAAAGTGTTATTGCTGGCTTCGAGTTGCTGCGCCACAGCAACAAAAGAACTCACATCGTTATAGGTTGTGACAAAACCACCGCCAGGCAGAGGATTCCCCTGCATTTCAAACACCCGACCATCAGGTTGTTGTCGCTGAAAGCGATAGCTACTGCCTTGACGCAGGTAATTCAGCCGCTTTTCTACTTCCAGTTCAACATCGGTACTGCGCTGGCCAAACCAACCCCGCTGGGCGTTAAACTGCAATAAATCAAGTACAGGTCGGCCGACTTCCATCAATTCTGCCGGGTAGTTAAACATCGCCACATACCTTTGGTTCCAAGCAATCAGGCGCAGATCCGCATCAACAACGCTGATCCCCATACTGATATTCTCAATCGTAGCGTTCAAAAGCGCTTGGTTGAATAAATAGACTTGACTGGCTTCATCAACAAATTGCGCCACCGAATCAATGGGCAGTGGGTTATGTTGACTGGCGGCGTTGAGCAGTAAACGCATGGATGCACCACCCACCACGGCTGCAAGTGCCCGCTCAACCCCTTGTTGCAAATTGGCGGGGGCGGGCTGACTCATCACCGGATCTGTGGTTTTTAAATGCCGTTGCAGCAATTGTTTGGCCTCACGTTCTCCGGCAAAGCGACGGACCAACAAATAACCATCTTGCACCGTGAGCTGCTGGGCTGCGGGCGGATTGGCTTGCTGAGGCCGTCTGAGGAAGCGAGCACTTTCTAGCCATTCGCTAAAACGGGTTTGGCTGAGCTGGCTGACCAATAACAACATCACCACATTCGCGCCAAGACTGAGCACCACCCCTACGCTGATGGGATCAAACTGGCCATAAAACAATTGGGCAGGGGCTAAATAGCTCACGCCAAAAGGCCCTTCGGTCAACCATTGCCAACTGAGCAAGCCTGCGCGATTGATCTGCGGTAATAACAAGATATAGGCCCAAATCAAGGCGCCCGTTGCTAACCCGGCAATCGCACCTTGCCGATTCACGCGGCGGCTACTGAGGCCAATAATCAGCGCGGGAGCGAGCTGAGCAATCAAAGCGAATGCCATCAACCCTAATTGTGCCAAACCGGTTTCGGTACCAATAAACCGATAATAGGCATAGCCCAAGGCCAGTACCGCCAACATCGACAAGCGTCTTAATGTGGCAATTTTGATCCAAGGTTTGGCACTTTGGTTTTTGGCATGTTGCCGATACAGCAGAGGCGTGAGCAAATCATTGGTGATCATGATGCCAAGCACGACCGTTGCAACAATCACCATACTGGTTGCTGCGGAAAAACCGCCGAGATAAGCAAGGAGAGCCATGTCTGTGCGATTGGCTGACAAGGGAAGCTGCAAGACCACCAAGTCAATATTGACATCAGAGCCCAGCAACATAATGCCCGCCAAGGCGACGGGCAAGGTAAACACGCTCATCAGCAATAAATAAATCGGGAAAATTAAACGAGCATGGCGTAAATGCCGCAGATGCTGAATTTCGACAAAACTGACATGGAATTGTCTTGGCAGACAAAGGGTGGCGATAAAACCCAATAACACATGGATCCAATAGACCGACGTATTTGTCTGATGCGACTGGAGTTGAGCTATCGCTGTTGAATCAGCCGCTTGTTGGAAAATGTCATCGATGCCGTCAAACAAACCAAAGCAGACAAAAAAGCCCACTGCCAATAACGCCAGTAACTTCACTAATGATTCAAAGGCGATTGCACTCATTAAGCCCGGATTGGGTTGATGCGCTTTGGCGCCCCGGCCGACAAACAGCATGGCAAAAACGGCCAACCAGAGACTGACGTAAAGCCCGGTGTCTTGATGCCAGGCGATTGGTTTTGCGCTGTCACTGGCAACTAGTGCATCAATACTGGTGGATACCGCTTGCAGCTGTAAAGCGATGTAAGGGATGACGGCCATTAATACAATTAATGTTGTCATCACAGCGAGCAGCCGTGAATGGCCATAGCGAGTAGCAATAAAGTCTGCGACTGAGGTGATGCGATAGCGTCGACAGGCGATGGCGATGCGAGCAATCAGACCAAAGCCAAACCAAAACAGGAGTAAAGAGCCGATGTAAGTCGGAGGGATCCACCAACCGTTGATGCCTGCTTGTGCGGTCACGCCATAAAAAGCCCATGAAGTGCAATAAATGGCTAAGGCAAAACTAAACACCCAAGGGGCGAGCGGGTGGCGGCCGGTAATATGTCGACCCAGTCGACCGACGCTGTACAACACCACCAGATATAACAAGGACAGCACCGCAATGCTGCCAATACCAATACCGCTGACTCCCATCGAAGCGACTTGCGAAATTTCTGGGCTGACAATCATCGGGGCCTGTGGTGTGTACAAATAAACCTCCTCGGATTGTGCCTGAGTTGTCGCCAGTTGCAAAGTCAGTTAGCGTGCTGTCCAACCGCCATCTAACACCAGCGTTTGCGCCGTGATATGCCTCGCGGCGTTTTGGGTTAGAAATAGGGCAGTTTCGGCGATTTCATCGACACCAATAAACGCTTTTTGCGGCATAGGAGCCAGCATGATTTGTTCAATCACCTGCTGCTCACTGAGTTGGTGCTCTTTACACTGTGCAGCAATTTGCGCATCCACCAGCGGCGTCCTGACATAGGCTGGGCAAATCGTATTGATGGTGAAATCAAAATCTGCGTTCTCTAACGCAACGACTTTGCTAAACCCCAATAAGCCATGCTTGGCTGCAACATAGGCCGATTTAAAAGGCGATGCCACTAATGCGTGGATCGATCCAATGTTAATCACGCGGCCAAAACCTTGGGCGCGCATGGCAGGCAAACAGGCTTTGGTTAACATGGCTGGCCCGGTCAGCATGACTTGCAGTAATAATTGCCATTTTTGTTCTGGAAACTCATCGAGCCGAGCCACATGCTGAATTCCTGCATTATTAACCAGCACATCAATAGTACCCACTTGTGCCATCATGGCTTCAATACTGGCTTGGCTGGCTAAATCGAGATGAACTGCACTGACATGGGCCCCTGTCTGCTGGCTGAGCTCCGCTGCTTTTTGCTCTGCGACTGCTAACTGCAAATCGGCCAAGATGATTTCATGTTTTGCTGGCTGCCCTGCTTTGGCCGCTGGCTGCCCTGCTTTGGCCGCATGATTTGCTGGCTGTCTTGCTTTGGCAAATTGCTCCGCAATCGCCATCCCAATGCCGCCACAACCCCCAGTAATTAAAATTCGCATGCTATTGTCCTCAACCCGCACAAAACATCTAGGCTAAGCGCCGCATGAGACTGCTGCAACGGTACTTTAGTGCTATAACCCTGCACCTTCATCTGGCGGAAAAGGAATGTGGTGCCAGAGGAATGTGGCGCCTGAGGAATGCAGCGCATGAGGAATGTAGCGCAAGATAAGTGTAAGAGAAGTGCAGGATGGAGATGTAAACGCAGCAAGCCGCAAGCTGGTCAGTCATACTGGCGTAATGGCTGATGAAAAAAACATCAGTACTTGCATTAACTCTGGCTATTCCCACAGTTTTTATCGGGGTTTAATGTCGTTTTTACTTAGTTTTAGGCAAAAATCGCAGCAACTGGCTGTTTATGGCTTTTGACTTTATCCAGCGCTTTAACTGTGCTAGATTGCGGAAATAGTCGTTTTAGTTAGCAGCCAGCAATGTCGGCATTCATTCAGGGAAAACCTGATGTGACCGCAATTATTCTAAAAAAATGCTGAGAATCATTGATTTGATCAAGTTGCTAAATTTTTAACCTTTGCCCGAGGACATTCCATGTCAGCAACCACACCGATGATCACCAACGACGCCGTGGTGATGGGGCTTTTAGCCGCTATCCTAGGTTTCGTGTTTTATACCAGCCACAGTGCACACCCGTTTTGGCAGCGATTTTACCGTTATGTGCCCTCTATTTTATTGTGTTATTTCATTCCATCGCTTTTTAACACCTGGGGCGTCATCGACGGCGAACATTCTCAGTTGTATGACATGGCCAAAACCTACTTATTGCCTGTGTGTTTGGTGTTGTTAACGCTCAGCGTTGATTTTAAAGCCATTCTTGGGCTTGGTCACAAAGCACTGATTTTATTTTTAACCGGTACGGTCGGGATTATCATCGGTGGCCCTATTGCTTTATTGATCGTCGGAAGTATCTTCCCCGAGCAAATGGGCGGGGAAGGTGCTGATGCTGTCTGGCGCGGCATGGCAACCATCGCTGGCAGTTGGATTGGGGGGAGCGCCAACCAAGCAGCGATGAAAGAAGTCTTCGAACCCAGTGGCGAGATTTTTTCGGTGATGATCACGGTTGATGTGTTAGTCGCCAATATTTGGACCGCGATTTTGCTGTGGATGGCGGCGAATTCAGCCATGATTGACCGTCGTAATGGGGCCGATACCACGGCGATGGAACACCTGAAAAACAAAATCGAAGCTTATCAAGCCGAACATTCGCGCAATCCATCAACCAATGATCTGATGATGGTGATTGCGGTTGGTTTTGCCGTCGCAGGCATTTCACACTTACTTGCTGATGCGATAGCCCCATGGATTGCCACCAATGCGCCAGAACTGGCGATGTATAGTTTGACCAGTAAATTTTTCTGGATCGTGGTGTTAGCAACCACCTTCGGTTTGTTGTTATCAACCACCAAAATGAAACGGCTGGAGGCGGTCGGCGCTTCGAAAGTCGGCTCAGTGATGGTTTACATCTTGGTTGCGACTATCGGTATGCATATGGATGTTTCGGCAATCACCAAATATCCAGTGATGTTCTTGGCGGGTATTGTGTGGATTTCAATTCATGCGGGCTTGATGCTGTTGGTGATGCGTTTATTAAAAGCGCCAGTGTTTTATATGGCAGTCGGCAGTCAATCGAACGTTGGTGGTGCCGCCTCAGCGCCTGTCGTTGCCGCAGCTTTCCATCCTGCCTTAGCACCTGTGGGTGTGTTGTTGGCAGTGTTAGGCTACGCCCTAGGGACTTATGGCGGTTACTTGTCAGCTCTGATGATGCAGATTGTTGCGCCTTAAAAAGTAACCTAGCAAATTAGCTTTAATGCTCATCTTAAAAAAACCGTGGTTTGAGCCACGGTTTTTTGTTTTGCGCTCTGTGGCGCAGATGTTTTTGAACCTGGCCTTATAAACGGGCGATCAGCGGGTAGATTGCCCGCTCTGTTAACTGCCAGTTTTGCGGCATACCGCAGTGGACTCTCTGACTAACAATTCTGGAATAAAGACCGGCTGCTGCTCGGTATTGGCTAATTGTTGTGGGCTTGGCCG
Source organism: uncultured Rheinheimera sp. (assembly GCA_964540955.1). Taxonomy (GTDB): domain Bacteria; phylum Pseudomonadota; class Gammaproteobacteria; order Enterobacterales; family Alteromonadaceae; genus Pararheinheimera. The sequence continues at coordinate 9,924 of CAZIPG010000017.1, read as the reverse complement.
CGTATGTTTGAACAACAGTTCGGCCGCCTGCATCGCAATGGTGCTATTGGGCTGATTTGCTGTCGTGAGCGGGGGCCAAGTTTGTCGCGAGAATGGGCTGTTTTCAAAACCCACAATCGACAACTCACTGGGAATATCAATATGGGATAACCGTGCTGAAAACAGCGCACCCGCGGCAATTTCATCGTTACAAGCAAAAATTGCTGAGGGTCGTTGATTTAAACTGAGTAGTTGTTTTGCACCTTTAACGCCGGATTCAAACGAGTAACTGCCTGGAATGACAAATTTAGGATTTACTGCAATACCACGTTTGGTTAATGCCGCTTGGAAGCCAGCTAAGCGTTCGCCACTGGAACTATGCTCCTCATCCCCGCATAAAAACGCAATGTCGGTATGACCTAATTCCAACAAGTGATTGGTAATTTTAAATGCAGCCGTGAAGTCGTCGATCAATACGCAGTTAGTCAATTTTGGCGATGGCGTTGAACCCGAAATGATCCGCACAAAATCGACCCCAATCCGTTCTAGAGCTTCGGCGATTTCAGGCATTTCAGAAAAGGGCGGGGTCAGCACTAAACCCGCTAAACGCGAATGTTGCACCAGTTCCACCACTTCTTGCACTATGCCCTCAGATTTAGCATTGGTGGGGTGGATAATTAACTCATACCCATGCTTACGACAGGCATCTAACAACCCTTTTTGCATATCAATGACGTAATAGGCGTTGGGGTTGTCATAGATATAACCAATGCTATAGGAGCGAGTGCCCGCTAAATTGCGAGCAGCCGCATTGGGCTGATAATTCAGCTGGCTGATAGCGGCGGTCACCTTATCAATAGTGGCTTGTTTGACCGACGGCTCATTATTCATTACTCGCGATACAGTTTTGATGGAAACGCCGGCGAGCTCTGCGACATCATGGATCGTTGCTTTCATGGTTTGACCCTAAATAAAACTCACTCATTGCGGTATCAGCCAGAGTTTGGCACTGAAACGGCGCTTTATAGTGAAGATAAATGACAGCGCTGGTCATTTTTTAATAATTATGAGATCACTGGATACCTCTTTTTTGACGAAACAGCAATTGTTTATTTTCAAAATTACTCACCTTACTTGGCTGAAGATTTAAGTGAAAATAATTAAATAGCATATAAATCAGTAATTTGATTCCATTCAACGGTATTCCCAAAAGAACAGACGGAAAATTTTCTGCGCAAAATGCCAAAAAATCGCTACATTCAGAGTGAATTCTGCCGGCTAAAAAATCAACGAAATGCGTTTGCAAAACGAATTTTTTTTGTGTATGTTGATTCTCAATGACAGCGTTGTCATTACAGGACAGAAAAACAATACTCATCGCATACGAAAAAAAACAGGAATGGGAGAAGCTCATGTCGCACACCAAATTACATAAATGTGCCGTAGCAGTGAAATTAGGTTTGTTAGTCGGTACTGCGGTTATGGCCGCTCCAACCCTGGCACAACAAGACCAAACTGCTGCAGCCAAAGATCAAAAAGTTGAAGTCATCGAAGTTCGCGGTATTCGTGCATCACAAGAAGCCAACTTAAACGCCAAGCGTTTTAGTGATGCCGTGATCGATGTGGTCACTGCCGAAGATATCGGTAAATTTCCAGACAGCGACGTGGGTGAGTCTTTAGGACGCATTTCTGGGGTGGTCGTCAGCCGTCAGTTTGGGCAGGGCCAACAAGTTTCAATTCGCGGCGCTTCTAGCCAGCTGACTTCGACGTTATTAAATGGCCACTCAGTGGCATCGACTGGTTGGTATGATCAACAGTCGATTGATCGCAGCTTTAACTACTCGATGTTACCACCTGAGTTATTAGGCGATATCGAAGTTTATAAATCTTCCCAAGCCAATATCGCTGAAGGCGGCGTTGGTGGCACAGTTATCGTCAACACGCGTAAACCTTTAGAGTTAGATGCTGACCAAGTATTCGCCAGTGTGAAAGCCGATTACGGCACCATTTCTGAAGCGGTCGACCCTCAAGTGTCTGGCCTCTACAGCTGGAAAAACCTCGATGAAACCTTCGGTGCTTTGGTTGCGGTGGCATACGCTGAAACTGATTATCAACGCAATGGTATTGAATCATTAGTCGGCTGGGGCGATATCGTTCCGACCACGTTCCAACAGCAACGTGAACGCACGGCCATCAATACCACGTTACAATACCGTCCAACCGATGCTTTAGAAATGGCATTGAATGTGGTGAGTTTGGATTTAGCCGCAGATAACGCCAACACGTCATTGTTTGTGATGTTCCCGGATGACAAAAACCAAGCTTGTACCAAACGCAACGCCTCTGGCACTTGTGTGTTTTATACTCGCGATGGCTTAGACGATAACCCTGGCTGGGCTCAAACCTGGGCGCGTGTTGCCAGCATGTCTTCAGACACCGCTGATGTCAGCTTCAAATACGATGCAGATCAATTCGAAGTATCAGGGCGTGCTGGTTCAACCAAAGCGGAAGGTGGCACTGATTTAACTGCCAACTACGGTTTTTGGTTAGGCAAACCTGCTGATTACAAAGGCACTTACGATGCCACGGGCAAGCAAATCAAAATTGACATCGCCAATAAATATTTCACTGCGGCAGATTTCAAAGGCAATTTAGAACCTGCGGGTTGGTCTTTGAAGAAAGGCCCAAATAGCGATGAAGAAACCTATGCACAATTAGATCTGGCAGTGCCTGTCACTTATGGCATCGTCAACAATCTGCGGACAGGCGTGCGGTTCACTGATCATGAAGTGAAAACTGAAATGTTCACTACAAAACTCAATAGCACGGTACCGTCAGGCGCGGCCAGCAAATACTACTCCGGCACAGTCTCATCAGGCGCTGGTTTTACGCTGCCAGAGCCAATTCTGGATGCGATGATTAAAGATGCTTATGCTGCGATTGCTTCTTTTGATAATACTTCAATCGATTACAAATCGGCCTACGGCACTATTCGTGAAGACAATTTAGCCCTGTATTTAATGGCTGATTTTGAAGCGGAAGGCGTGCGCGGTAATTTTGGCGTGCGTTATATTTCGACAGATGCTGAGTCAGATTATTTTGGTTTCAGTGGTGGCAATTACGCCAACACGCTGAGCACCGATAAAGCCGATTACAACGACATCCTGCCAAGCTTTAACATTGCTTATGACTTAGCGGATTCGGTGATTTTACGCGGTTCATTGGCTGAAGTGATCGCGCGTCCAAACTATACCGATATGTTCTCTCGTTCAACCTTCGCAGGTTACAACGACGGGACACCAGGCAATGAAGTTGTGACTAAAGGCAACGTTGGCTTAGATCCATTCAAAGCATTGCAAGGTGACATTGGCGTTGAATACTATTTCGGTAAGTCAGGCATGGTGAGCGTTGCTGCGTTCTTTAAAAATGTCGATACTTTCGTGACGTCAGGCCAGTTATTGAACCAACAAATCGGCGTGGTTGATCCAAACTCAAACCGCGACAATTGGACGGTATCGACCATTCTCAATGGCGATGGCGGCGACATTCTGGGCTTAGAATTCCAAGTCCAAGACGCATTTGACAATGGCTTAGGCTATATCGTGAACTACACGCTCGTGGATGCAGACTCGCCAGCCTCGAACTACCCGGACCAAATCAGCCAATTCACCGATTCATCGGATAACACCATCAACTTGGTGGGTTACTATGAGAAGGATGACTTCAGTGCACGTTTGGCTTATAACTGGCGTTCAGAGTTCATGATCCGTGAACTGCCAGGGTTCTATGGCAACCGCATGCATGACAGCTACGGTAGCCTTGATTTAAGTGCAAACTACAATATCAATGAAATGCTGACAGTGACTTTTGAAGCGGTCAACATTTTAGAAGAGGACAGCGTCCAGACTGGTGTTGCACCAACGACAGCCCAAGTGAAACCTGAATTAAAAGATGGTTATCCAGCGTGGTTCTTCGACGGTGAAGCTCGCTACAAAGTAGGCTTGAATTTGCGCTTCTAACAGCAAATGCACGATGAAAAGCCCAGTCTCGCACTGGGCTTTTGTTTGTCAGTCGCGATGGTTTGACGAGGATATGATGATCAAAAATATTGTGGTGGTAGGTGGCGGTACTGCAGGCTGGTTGGCGGTAAATCATTTGGCACATAGTCTGCGTGATCAACCAGTGACTATTACTTTATTAGAATCTCCGACCATTCCAACCATTGGGGTTGGCGAAGGAACTGTGCCCGCCATCCGCCAATCGCTGCAAAAAATGGGCATCCGAGAAAGCGATTTTATTCGCGAATGTGATGTCACGTTCAAACAAAGTATCAAATTTATTAATTGGTTAGATAAACATAAACATGGCGAAAATGCCTATCATCATTTGTTTGATGTGCCGGTGCCATTTGGGGTTGATTTAACCTCGGCTTGGCTACAGCAGCGTCAACACGCTTTCGCAGCGAGTGTCGGCTGGCAACATGCCGTGGTGGAGGCGAATCTTGCACCCAAGCAAATCACCACGCCAGAGTTTCAGGGCCTGACTTCTTATGCGTATCATTTAGATGCGAAGAAGTTTGCGCAATTTTTACAACGTCATGCCACGGAAAAGGCGGGTGTTCAACATCAGTATGCAGACGTGACAGCCGTTGAACTGGATAGCTCAGGCTATATCGTGGCATTGGAAACCGCGCAATTAGGGAAAGTGGCTGTTGATTTCGTCGTGGATTGCACGGGCTTTCATGCTGCTATTTTAGGCAAAGCCTTAGGCGTGCCATTTATCGATCGCAGCGACTGGTTATTGACCGACAAGGCGCTCGCAGTGCAAGTCCCTACTGATGCCAGTGCTGAAATTCCACCATATACCTTAGCGACAGCGCACCAAGCGGGCTGGATCTGGGATATCCATCTCACCAGTCGGCGTGGCGTGGGTTTTGTCTATTCCTCAAATCATCTGTCTGATGACGCCGCGGCGCAGAAGTTAGACAAATATTTAGGCGGCAGTTTAAGTCAGTGGTCTTATCGGCAAATTCCGATGAAAGTTGGCAGACGCCAAACATTTTGGCATAAAAACTGTGTAGCCATCGGCTTATCCCAAGGTTTTGTTGAGCCGTTGGAAGCAACTGCGATTTTGATTGCTGACTACTCTGCCGATTTGTTGGGCAAGCGCTTCCCGCGTGATCGCGCTGAGAATGAGTTGCTAGCCGCACGGTTTAACCAACGGTTAGTGCATAGTTGGGAACAAGTGCTGGAATTTATTAAGATGCATTATTGCGCTTCGGACCGCACCGATAGCGCCTTTTGGCGCGATAATCGCGATCCTGCGACTATTCCTGCCACGCTACAAGCCAAGTTAGCGTTGTGGCAAAGTTTTCCGCCTTGTCGGGAAGATTTCTTCACTAAATTTGAAATTTTTGATTTCGAAAACTATTTGTATGTGCTGTATGGCATGCAGTATCCAACGCCAGCACCGCGCTGTCGGCCGGAATATTTGGCGCTCGCTAGGCAACAGCAAAGCCAAATTGAGCGGCAAACTGCGGCGCTCTTGCAGCAATTGCCAGGCCATCGTGCTTTGTTAGATAAAATTCGTAGTTTTGGCCTCGCCAAAATTTAATACTCGCTTAAGAGGCCTTGGTATGAATTCAGTTGCAACCTTATTAGATCCTAATCTGCATCGCCATTTAAAGTTAACATCTGCCAATCAATTACAGCAATTTAGTCGCGATCATGTGTTGCCGGTGGATGCCGAAGAATATCTGCAACTGGCCTGTGAGTATCCGCTGGTCTTTGTGAAAAATAGTGAGACGGGGCAATTTACCGCAGTGGCTTTAACAGGCCTCGTCAGCGGTAGCAATTTGTATTATCAAGCAGGGCAATGGCAAGCGGCCACTTTGCCACGGACAGTGCAGAATTATCCGCTGACATTTCAGATGGCTGCGGGCCAATTACAACTCGCCGTGCAGGATAGAGAGACTGCGCTCGATCGTCAGCACGGGATCCCGTTATACGCTGCCGATGGTGCTGAGTCTGCCGAACTCAGCCAACGTCGTGCTCAGTTGATCCGCCATCTGCAGCAATTACATTTGCTGCGCGAGTGGGTAGGGCGGCTAGAAGCTCTGGATTTACTGCAAGCGCAAGTGTTGCAATTGCAGGATGGCCAGCAGATCAATGGCTTGTATTTGGTAAATCAGCAGCGCTTAAAACAACTGTCGGCCGAGCAGCTTAAGCAATGTCATCAAGGCAATGATATGTTGCTGATCATGGCTCATATCTTGTCACTCCAGCATTTATCGCGCTTAGTGCTGTGGGCGCAGCAGCGTTGAGGGTGCCTCACTTGCAACCCAACATTTTAGCGGCAAGACTGATAATAGCTGGGTGTAGCCAGCAATCGCAGACAGGCAGGTGTTGAACGTTTGCAGGGCTGAGGGGCTTGCACCGCTGCCGTGCTGACTGTACAGTCTTGTATCAACTGTGAAAGCCATTTGTCACGATAACGTTATTAATTAATTTCGCAGCAGAAATACTTTCAGCAACCTTTCTGACATTGCTGATGTTATCAATTATCAATGGAGCCGATGTATGAGCTTATCTGTGGTCCCGCTGCAAAACGAATTGCATAGAACCGTGAAATTAAACGCCAGTACCAGTTTGGTGGAATTTCAAAATCAGCACATGTTCCCGATTTCTGTTCACGAGTTCGTGCGGGCGGGTTGTGAATTTCCCGTCGTGTTTGTGAAAGACAGCGCCTCCAGTGGCTTGCGTTCGGTTGCCTTAACGGGGTTGATGCCCGGGGAAAATATTTACGTGGCTGCGCGCGCGCTCCCGACGTATCTACCGCAAGTTGTGTTGAATTACCCGTTAGTCTTAATTGAAGATCCGCAAGTAGAAAACCAATTTGCTATCGGCATCAATCCAGAATCGCAACTGGTCAGCAAGGAACAAGGCGAAGCCTTATTTACCGAAACTGGCGAAGAAACTGCTTACCTGCAGCAACGCAAGCAGCAACTGATCAACAGTTACGATCAATTAAAAATCACTGTGGCATTTATTGAATTGCTGCAGCAACTGGATCTGTTACTGGAACAAAGCTTCACGATTGAAGTGAATGGCGAAGCTGCGCACTTAAATGGCTTTTTTATTATCAACGAAGCGAAATTAAATGCATTGCCGGCCGAGCAGTTTGAAGATTTGCGTCGACGCGGATTCCTGCCTTCGATCTATTCGCAACTGACTTCATTACATCAGTTGAGTCGATTAGCGATGTTAAAAGCGAATTTACGCTAATGATTCGAGCGCTGGCAGAGGCTTCTGTGCAGCGCTTTTCTCGACGGACTCCTGTCATAACGATTGCCCTTCTGCACTATTAAACATTCACTCTGGCGAAACACCATGATTGCATGATGGCGCAATCATTTAAAAGGCCTTCGCTTTTCTGGGCTGGCTGTTTTTGTAGGCAGTTTTGATGGGATGTTTTCACGGATAGCTTCTTGCAGATAGCTTTATGTAAATCGCTTGCTGCAGATGGCTTGGTGCTGCAAATCTGGCGGATGGCATGTTGCAAGGTTCACTGATGCCGGCTGTTCACGTCTGTAAAGCGGGAGCAACACCTCATCAGTTTCATATTGACGATATTGCAAAAATAATGCGGAAAAATTCTGCAAAAAACAAATGACAGCGTTGTCATTTGTGGTTAAAATGGCATCACAGCGGCGTGGTAGCCAATCGAATTCCCTGTCGGTTCGTGAAATACCAGCAACAAGCGCAAGCTTGGCTGTCGTCAAAGCATCTGGTGGGTAAGTCTCTCCCTTATCCGCTGCGGTTGATTGGTAGTTGGTTGACCGTGGCAGGCTTTGCATGTTGTGTTTATTTGCCAAACCTTTATCCAAGGGTCTTTCAGGATGCTGCTTGCAGTGTCCTGTTTTTTTTATAGGCTCGTAAAATCTACCCACGGGTGATCCACGCTTTTCCTTAAACACTGGCCGTTCCTGCCAAAACCGTAGCCATACCAAATCCAAAACGCAGTGCAATTTGCAATGAGGCGCCCAATCAGCGCGCAAAAAGCAACTGCAGACAGCCACCTAACAACATCGACCGATCTTTCGTTGGTGCTTTTAAACCCCGCTGCAAAACATCGCCCCAATTTACTACCACGATCACTCGCGGCTTACCACCCATTACACTTTCACGTAACTCCCAATTTCAGTAATCATCCAGCGACTGAGCGACTGATAAGAGCGAGAAGCAGAATCAGAAAAATCGATTTTTTGCAAAAACAATTGTCCTCAACGCACTAGAAAACAGACATTGTTATCTGAAAGCTTGGTATCGCAAAAGGCAACGGGCTACAAAATTGTCAAAAGCTTGGAGATGATTTTCGCCAAGTGATTGGCCCAGTGGCGGCTATTGAGAAATTTTGCCAAGCGATTGGTCAAAAGTGGCTGCAAGGTATTCACAGCTGCCGACGATGTTTTGGATAGTGAATTCTTAACCTGGTTAATAGCGTACTCTATTTTCAAAAAATCGACGCTGATGGCAGTTCTG
>CAZIPG010000017.1:623-1395 GCA_964540955.1 uncultured Rheinheimera sp. | reverse complement strand
GGCGTTCGAGCTTATTCCCAGTAGGTAAAAATCCCGATCAAATTATTAAGATAAAAATACCAGTGCTTCGCTGAAATTAAATTGCAGGGCAATACTGCTGTTTATTTTTTCTAACCGAGGTCTGCTGTTTATTTTTCCAACCGAGGTCAGCCATTTTTTAAATTCTGGCAGGCCATGTTTAGTTTGTGGATGGCCACGTTTAGTTCAAGTCTGAATTTTCAATTTCACTCAGCGAGCAGGTCGAAGAACTTCTAGCGAGCAAATGAACTTCAGCGTCTGGATTATATGACTTCAAAATAATTTCCTCTAAAGTACAGTTTTTGCTATATATTTTTTTTCTATATTCACCGATAAGCCCATAATCACCATTAACTCTGTCTTCCCTGTAAACAATTGCTTCTTCAATTTTTGAATTTGATAGCAATCCAGAAATCTTTACCGGTTCTTCACTCCATTCGGTAGAATAAATCATGATTTCTATCTTATTCCCTACTATTTCCACTGTAGCACTACCTTTAAGATTGACAAATTTACCTTCAGACACTTCATTTACGGTCTGCCCCCCTGGAAACCAACTCACAGCAATCTTGTTCCAATGCCAATATTTATTTAAATCTTGGCTTGCATTACATCCGAATGAAAAAATTAAAGCCCATATTATCAGTCGAAGAAAGAATAGAAAATGAAATGAGAGACACTTTTGAGTCTTGGCAAGAATGACTTGATACATAATATTCAAGGTGAAGTATAAAAAGTATTCTTGAACTTAAAA
>CAZIPG010000017.1:0-613 GCA_964540955.1 uncultured Rheinheimera sp. | reverse complement strand
GCAGTACATGCGAATGAAAAAATTAAAGCCCATATTATGATAAAAATATTCATACAAAACCTCGTTTTAAGATTATTTATTACCATCTTTCAAATTTACCACCCCACGATGAATTTTTTGTTTTTTTGTATTGGATGAAAACGCATACCATATTCACTAGTCAATTTATTTGCAGGCATGACTCTCTCTGCATAAGGCAATGGATTAATGGATACCCCGTTTTTCCAGTGTTCAAAATAAAGGTGCGGAGCAGTTGCACTTCCATTCTCAGGATCTGCATATTGGCCTAATAACTGCCCTTTACTCACTACGCTACCTTTTTTTAGCTTAATCGATTCTGGATCTACATGCCCATAAACAAATGGAGGACAAACTAATTTTAGACAGCCACCTAACAACATCGACTGATCTTTCGTTGGCGCTTTAACTCAGTCACCCGCCAAAAGGGAAGTTTATCGCCAGGCAAAGGCAAAAGTTTGTCGCTAGGCAAAATCGAAAGTTTATCACCCGCCAAAGGCGAGAGCTTTAACTCAGTCACCCGCCGCAGGCGAAACTTAACCACCAAGCTCTTCATCAAAAACCTAGTGTCACAACCCGACTGGTTTGTGCAGGC
>CAZIPG010000016.1:17553-26974 GCA_964540955.1 uncultured Rheinheimera sp. | reverse complement strand
CCTTTTTCGGTTCCTTTTTGGCAAAGCAAAAAGGAACACGACGACAGTCGGAACCCCGTGCCAAGCTGGCACATCCAAAGTGACCGTCCACATCTCGGCTTAAAAATGTGTGGTACAAAGCTGCAACTTCGGTTAAAAAGTGGTAAAGCGCTAGCAAATTGCTCAGTCTATCTGTGTGCACCTAAGTCAGTAGGCTTTGCGAAAACTTAAAAAAACAGCGCCGTCATCTCCCCAACTCATTTTCGCCATGCATGCATCATGTGCAATAAGCTTGGGGACGAAAGCCGAATAATAAAAAATAATTAAATAAAAAATAATAATAAAAACAAATAGATCGGCCCGGACAGGGGAGAGGTTTACAGCAATTGTTTCACAGTTTGTTTCAAATGATATGGCGGAAAATTCGCGCAGTGTCGTCTTGGTACTCTGCATGGCGTAAGACCATGCGGGGGGGATATCGACGCACGAGACGGCCTTTGTTGTCATTGCTAGTGGTTTGTAATTTAACAACTGCAGCGCTAGCCAAAGAAAAGCCGTCTGAGGTTGCTTTCAATATTCCGAAGCAACGAGCCGATCTTTCGCTAATTAGTTTTGCCGAACAAGCTGATATTACCTTGTTATTTCCTATCGATAAAATGGCAGGAAAAGTAACAAACCCGCTCACTGGGCAGTACAGCATCGACCAAGCATTACAGATCCTGTTAAAGGATACCGGGCTCAAACCGGTGATTAGCGAAAGTGGACAAGTCTCTATTTTAATAGATCCGACTTTCGAGAGTAATGACGAGATGGCGAATTATAACAAAAACAAAGTAGCAACCGCAGTGATGGCAGTCATCAGTTCTGTCGCAGTAGCGCCGGCGTTTGCCCAGCAGGAAAGTGAACCAACAAAAACTGAAGTCATTGAAGTTCGTGGGATCCGTGGCGCTTTAGGGCGTGCGATGGATTCGAAACGGGAAGCAGGCGGGGTTGTTGACTCCATCTCTGCTGAAGATATTGGTAAGTTCCCAGATACCAACCTTGCAGAATCGTTGCAACGGATCTCAGGTGTTTCTATTGACCGTTCAGGCGGCGAAGGCCAGCTGATAACGGTTCGTGGTTTTGGCCCTGAATTTAATACGGTCTTGGTCAATGGCCGTCAAATGGCGTCTGAAAACCAAAGCCGTGCTTTTAGTTTTGATACTATCGCCGCGGAATTAGTCCGCAGCCTAGATGTCCATAAAACTTCCACCGCTACCCAGCAGTCAGGCGGTATTGGTTCAACAGTCAACGTTAACACTGCTCGGCCTTTTGCTATCGGTGGTTTTAAAGTTGCCGGCAGTATCAAAGGCGTTTCTGAAGAAAACAGTGGGAAAACTTCGCCACAAGTTTCTGGTTTAATCAGTGATACCTTTCAAGATGGCACTTTTGGTGCTTTGCTCGCAGTTTCGCATCAACAACGCGATACTCGCCTCAATCAAGCGCAAATTGATGGATGGTTAGAAAACGTTGGGGTGCCAAACCCAGTCACGCAAAATGGTACGCCTTACACCGGCAATATTTTCTCGCCGCGTAACTATGACCATAAAGTCACCTTTGAAGAGCGCACGCGGACCAACGCCAACTTAGTCTTGCAATATGCGCCAGCAGATAATTTGGCCATCACGGCAGATGCACTCTACTCAGATTTTGACGTGAAAGCAGATACCACTTCTTACGGTCATTGGTTTACCGCCCCGAATTTAGAAGGCTTCGGCAATGCCGCAGGTCCTGTCGTCGATGCCAATGGTACCGTGATTGATTTGTACCAAGAGGTGGGTTTAGCGACCGATATGCATGCCAAGAAATTCGATCGGTTAACCGATACGGTTTCATTGGGTTTGAACGCCGATTGGGATGTGAACAACAATTTAAATATGAAGTTCGACTTGAGTCACTCAAGTGCCAAGCGTGAGCCGAACAATGGCCGCGGCGATCAGCTGTCATTGATTGGTTATGCCAACCGCGTGCGTTTCCAAGTCGATGACAACATTCTGCCGTATGCCAGTGAGTTTGCCAGTGCAAACCCGAATATCTACAGCGGTCAGCAAGAGTTGAACGGCACCGCTTATCAACCCGGTGTGACGCCTGCTGGTGTGTCCGATCATTTAGACCCCGCGAATAGTAAAGCGCACGTGATGCTGCGCCGTGGTTGGGCAGTTGAAGATGATGTCAACCAAATGCGTTTCGATGGTGAGTGGAATGAAGATGCGGCGAGCGGCCTGACCAAAGTGAAGTTTGGTGGGATGTATTCGACCGAAACCAAGAGCTTAGAGCGCTGGGATAACGAAGGTGTCGGGATCCACTGTACTTTCTGTGGTTACCCAGATGCACCCAGCATGGCGGCGTTTCCACAATATGTCTTTAATGCCGGCAGTGATTTCTTAAGTGGGGTCAGTGGCAGTGGTCGGATGCCAACTTCATGGCTCGCGCACGATGGTGAAGCGAACTTTGCCTTCTTAGAGCAATATGCAGCATCTCAAGGGCGGCCGATTAGCTTTGATGCTGTAAAACGCAATAAATCCTTCGAAGTGGGTGAAGACACAATGTCTTTCTACGTTGAAATGGATTTTGAAGGCAGTTTAGCGGGGATGCCACTGAGCAGCACTGCGGGTGTGCGTTATGAACATACCAGTGTGGATGTGGATGGCACCGACGCGCCAGTCAGTAGCCTGCGGATCCTCGATGAAACTGAAATGTTAGCGCAATTTGGCACAGCGCAAGCGATTAATGAAAGCTCAAGCTATGAAGCCATCCTGCCGAATTTCAGTGTCAAACTGGATATTACTGATGATTTAGTCGGCCGTTTTGCTGCTTCGCAAACGCTGACACGGCCAACGCTTGAAAGCATGTCGCCAGTGACCGTCATTGGAACAACTCGCCAAGGCGGTGACTTAACGTCGACCTCGGGGAATGCTGCGTTACAGCCGTTTACTTCGAGCAACTTAGATCTGTCATTAGAATGGTATTACAACGATGCCAGCTATTTGTCAGGGGGCTATTTCCGGAAAAATGTTGCGAACTTTATCGTCAACATTACCGAAGATAAAACCTTTACTTTGGCGGATGGCAGCTTGTTAAAAGATCCATCCACAGGCACCAATCCCAGTGCTCCTGATGCGGCGGATGCGGTTGCGGTGTTTAGCAACACCTTACCAAGCAATGGTGAATCAGCGATTGTTGATGGCTTCGAATTGGCGGTCCAACATACCTTTGATTCAGGCTACGGCGTGATGGCGAATGCAACTTTGGTCAATAGCAACGCAGATTTAGACCCTGCGGATATTAACCAAGTGTTTGCTTTGACCGGTCTGAGCGATTCTTACAACTTAGTCGCGTTTTATGAACAAGGCCCACTGCAAGCTCGGATTGCTTATAACTGGCGTGATGCCTTTGTGCAATCGTTAACACAAAGCAATGGTGACGGCGTTGTGATCGTGGAAGACTATGCGCAAATCGATGCCAGTGCCAGCTATGACATCACCGATGATTTTACCGTGGTGATTGAGGGCATTAACTTAAGTAATGAGTATGTGCACAAACGTGGTCGCTTCGCCAATCAATTGCTGTTGATTGAAGATAGTGGTCGTCGTATCGCCTTCGGCGTACGTGGTTCGTTCTAACCCTGGTGGTGTCCTGCAGTGATTGCCTAGGAGGATCTGTGCCGACGTTGCCTGTCAACGTCGCATAGATCCTGCGAAGCCACTGCCTCCCTTTGGAGTAAGTCGGTTGGGGCTTACTCCCTTTTTGGGACCTTTGGTGAAATTCAGGATTTCTGATATGCAACAACACAACAACTCGCAACCAATCAATACCGTAGTGATTGTCGGCGGCGGCAATGCTGGTTGGTTAACCGCAGGCCGGATCGCTGCCAAACATCGAAGTCAGGCAGGTGGGGTTAGGGTCATATTGATTGAGTCGCCAGGTATTCCGCCTATTGGGGTGGGAGAGGGAACTTGGCCGACGATGCGCAGTACTTTGTTGGCGCTTGGCATCAGTGAAACTGAATTTATTCGTGAATGTGATGCGACCTTTAAACAAGGCGCGAAGTTTGCGCGCTGGGTCGATGGCTCAGCGAGCGACTTTTATTATCATCCATTGGTGTTGCCGCAAGGCTTTGGTAAAGCGGATATGGCCAGTTATTGGCTTTCTGCTAAAGCCAATCCTGCAGCACTTTCGATGAGCGCATTCAGCTCATTTTCTAATGATTTATGTTATCAAGAAGCTGTGTGTGAACATGGCTTAGCCCCGAAAACTATTCGCCACGCCGAATATGCAGCGCTGGCCAATTATGCGTATCACTTGGATTCCGGCAAATTCGGGCTGTTTTTACAACGTCATTGCATCGAGAAACTCGGGGTTCAGCACATTCAAGATGACGTCGTTGCAGTGCGCTCGGCAGATAATGGCGATATTGCTGCAGTACAAACGGCCAATCATGGCCTAATTGCAGGCGATCTCTTTGTCGATTGCACGGGTTTTAAAGCGTTATTGGTCGGTCAGCATTACCAAGTGCCGTTCAAACCCTGTGACGATGTGTTATTTATTGACACCGCACTCGCGGTGCAAGTGCCTTATGAGCAAGAAAATGCGCCGATTGCCTCTCACACCATTTCCACGGCGCAAGATTGTGGTTGGATTTGGGATATTGGGTTACAGCATCGTCGCGGCGTGGGCTATGTCTATGCCAGTCGTTATTGCAGCGAAGCGCAAGCGCGGGAAACTTTAGCGCGTTATGTCGGTCCCGCAATTGCTGATTTGACTGTTCGAAAAATTCCGATCCAAAGTGGTCATCGCACCAAGTTTTGGCAAAATAACTGCGTCGCTGTGGGGCTTTCAGCGGGCTTTCTTGAGCCTTTAGAAGCTTCAGCGCTGGTGTTAGTGGAATTATCCGCGCAGATGATCGCGGAACAATTACCCGCCACCCGCGGGGTGATGGATATTGTGGCCAAACGTTTTAATGACACCTTTTTGTATCGCTGGGACAAAATCATCGATTTTTTAAAGCTGCATTACATTTTAAGCAAACGGGATGATAGCGCGTTTTGGCGAGATAACCGCGACCCGGCGACTATTCCGCAAAGTTTGCAAGAGTTGATGCAACTGTGGCAGTACCGTGCGCCAGGCGATTTGGATTTTACCAGCAACAATGAGGTGTTCCCGGCTGCAAGTTATCAATATGTGTTGTACGGCATGGGCTTCCAAAGTGATATTTCGCGCCAGCAATTACAGCTGAATAACTGGGATTTTGTCGCCAGCCAGTTGCAGCAAAATCGCAAAATGATTGATCAGGCGCTGACTGTACTGCCAACGCATCGTGAGTTAATCAATAAAATTCGGCAATTCGGCTTTCAGCCCATTTAAGATAAGTAAGGTTTTTCATGGCAAATTTAGTGGCAATTCAACCCGAACTGCATCGTCATCTGCATGTGCAGCCGCAATTCATCGAAAGCCATAGTGCTGGCCAGCATTTGATCCCGGTGATCCCGGCTGAAGTGACCCATGTGGCCACTGATTTACCCGTGGTGTTGACTAAAAATGGTGACACTGGGCAGTTTGTTTTGGCTGCCTTGACCGGGTTTAAACCTGGCGAAAACTTGTTGTGGCAACAAGGCGAGTGGCAGGGTTTATATTTGCCATTGCAAATTCAGCGTCAGCCGTTTTTTGTGGGCAAAGCCAGTCCTGAGGCAGAAGAGTACACGGTGTGTATCCATCTCGACAGTCCAGCGGTATGGCCTCTGCAAACGAAATCGACTGAACCGCAAAATACGTCGCTCAACCACCCACCGCTCGGCGCCGAGCCGCTGTTTTTAGCCGATGGCCGTGAAAGTGAATTTTATCAAGCAGCCAAAGCGAAACTGCTGCAGTTACTGCAGGGCGAGCAGCAAGCGGCACAACTGATTGATACGCTCATCGCCTTGGAATTACTGCAACCGATGGCGCTTGAAATTACTTTCGCCGACAACAGCAGTACACGCCTGCAAGGGCTTTATACAGTGGATGCCAACAAAATGGCGCAATTAACTCCCGAAGCATTGTTGCGCTTACACCAATCGGGTTTTTTAGCGATGGTGTTTGCGATTGCCAATTCCAGCGCGCAAATCTACCGCCTGATTGCGCGTAAAAATCAGCAATTAGCACTGAATCATGGCTAGCGTGACGAGCGACTTTTTACCAAGCTCCGTTTGGCAAGCTGCCAGTGCCAAAGGCTGGCAATGTCAGCGGATTGGGCTAGAACAAACGGCTTTGTTGGTATTGGATGATTTTCATCCAGAGCCGCAACTGCTCAAGCAACAGGCATCCTTGTGTCGCTTTGAGGCCGACGCCAGTAATTTTTATCCTGGGGTGCGCGCAGCAACTTCCGCTGATTATCAGCAGCGTTTGCTCAGTTTATTGCCCGTGTTACGCAGCTGCTATGCGCCTGATGCGAGCCACCTGCAAGTGTTGTTGTCCGCATTTGCGCTGGCTTGTACCCCAGCATCGCAATTAAAGCCAATCCAGATGCTGCCGCATTTTGATGCAGTGTCCCCCTTGCAATTGGCCATGGTGCATTATTTATGTGACGAGCCATTTGGCGGCACTGCTTTTTATCGTCATCAAACAACGCAATTTGAACGAATTACACCCGAGCGTTTGCCGGTTTATGGCCAGCAATTAAAACAGCAAGCCATGGCGGCGCGCTTGCACGAAAATCCGCAATATATGGCTGGTGATTCCGCGCTTTTCCAACAAATCGGCTATGTGCCCGCTAAGTTCAATCGGCTCGTGATTTATCCGGGAAACTTATTGCATTCTGGGGTGATGAGTGGCAACGTCGTCCACACGGCGGATCCGAATTCAGGGCGTTTAACGGTGAGCAGTTTTCTGCAATTGCGTTAACTGAAAAAAATATTTAAAAAGAACTAGCGGATTTTCCAAGGCAATTTCGTCTGTAGATCGTACGGGCTCATTGAACGAGCAAACCCGATAACAAGGTCTGGTATTGACGACCCATAATAACGATATCAACAGGTAAAAATGTCAAACGATTCATTGTTTTATAAGATTTATTTAGCATCGCGCCGGGGGATTTATCGCGCGGTGTCTAAAATTGTACCGCCGCACGAAATCGAAGATATCGTGCAAGAAACTTATGTGCGGATTTGTCAGATTGAAGATAAAAGCCAAATTAATTCGCCAAAATCTTTTATGTTTACCATTGCGCGTAATTTGGCCTTTGATTACCACAAGCAAGCTAATGTGCGCCATGTTGACCATGTCGAAGATACCGAATTACTTGATCAACTGCTGGCGGATAATTGCCGGGATGAAGTGTACGAGCAAGTGTTATCGGGCAGTGAATTTGGCTATTTTTGTGAGGCGGTGCGCCAGCTGCCGGTGCAGTGTCGTAAGGTATTTGTGTTGAAAAAAGTCTATGGTTATTCGCAGCGAGAAATTGCCGAACAACTTGATATTAGTGAAAGTACAGTCGAAAAACATATCGCTACCGGGATGAAAAGTTGCACGCTGTTTATGCGTAAAGCAACAAGTAGCGAATTAGGACAGGGCCAACAACTCGTGAAAAAACAATCAAGAGGAGGAGCCTATGAGTAATATCCACCAAATTCATCCGCTGACGAATCCGCAGCGGGATGCGCTGCGACTGGAACAGGCTTGTGAATGGATTGCTAAAATCGATCGGGAACTGACAGCAGATGAATTGCAAGCGTTCCAGCAGTGGCTTGGGGCATCGCCGCTCAATCAACAAGAGTTACTGGCGGTTGCGAAGCTCTGGGACAAAATGGACGCCTTGAGTCGGTTATCATCGTTATTCCCAGCCAGTGAGCCGCGGACCATGCGTCCGACTAAACGCACGCCAATGCTGGCGATGGCGGCTTCTGCTGCAGGTTTATTGCTGCTCGGTGCTTTGCTGTTTAATCATTTCGGTGGCTACCTCACCGCTGGCAATAGCGCGCAAGTCGCAGTGAATCAAACCAGTTATCAAACGGGGGTAGGGGAGAGCTCCACGATTGAACTGCCCGATCAGAGCAAGCTGGTGCTGAATACCAATAGCTTCGTGGTGGTGCGTTATACGCCAACGGCTCGGGTGATTGAATTGCAACGGGGTGAAATCAATATTGATGTTGCCCATGATACGTCTCGGCCGTTGAGTGTGATTGCTGGGGGCAAAATTATTCAAGCAGTTGGCACCGCGTTCAACGTTGATCTGCGCAAAGACCATGTGGCGTTAATCGTCACGGATGGCAAAGTGTTGGTCGGCAATAAACAACCGAATCAAGCCATCCCAGAGCAATTGTTAACCAAGCGCTTACCCGCCAGTTCGTTGGCAATTTCTAAAGGCGAGCGCGTGGATTTGGATCCTAAAGGCCAAGCGCAAGAGCAAGTGAAAGCCATTGATGCCGTGGAGATGGCCGCTAGTTTATCTTGGCGTTCAGGGAATTTAATCTTCCGTGGCGAACCTTTAGAGGATGCGCTGGAGGAAATTAGCCGCTATACCGATATCCAGTTTGAACTGGCGGATGATACCAAACTCAAAGAAATTCAGGTTGCTGGTATGTTTAAAACCGGTGATGTGAATGGGCTTTTAGAGATTTTCCGCAACAACTTCAACATCAGTTATGAACGTGTTGGCCGCGATAAAATTTTATTAAAATACGCGGGTTCATAGCCCGCGTTATTCTTCGTCTGCAAGCTGGCTTTGGCCAATTGCACCCCCTGTTGTTTTGAGAAGGAATACAGTCGATGAGCTTAACCAGTGCCCACAGCACGCAAGCGCCCCAAGCGCTGGCCTATACCATTTTTATTTCGGCAATTGCTGCGATCGGTGGTTTTTTATTTGGTTTTGATTCTGGCGTGATTAATGGCACTGTCACCGCGCTTGGCAAAGCCTTCGGTTCGGATGCTGTAGCGACAGGATTTAATGTCGCTGCCGTGTTGCTCGGCTGTGCTGTCGGTGCCTTGCTGGCGGGGCCTGCTGCCGATCGTTTTGGCCGTAAACCCGTGATGTTAATTACAGCGATAGTTTTTGCTATCAGTGCTTGGGGCTCTGGTGATGCCACCACTGCCAGTGCTTTTGTTTGGTATCGCATTTTGGGCGGGCTTGGCATTGGCGCAGCCTCAGTGCTGGCGCCTGCTTACATTTCAGAAGTGGCGCCACCGGCAATTCGTGGTCGCTTAGCAACTCTTCAGCAATTGGCCATTGTGCTTGGCTTATTCATGGCGTTTGTCAGTAATTATTTGATTGCAGCAGCAGCGGGCAGTGCTGAAGCGGCGTTTTGGTGGCAAATTCCAGCGTGGCGTTGGATGTTCTGGATGGAGTTATTGCCTTGTTTCTTGTTCTTGTTCGGAGTGTTATTGATCCCTGAATCGCCGCGCTTTCTGGTCGCGCAAGGGCGATTGCAAC
>CAZIPG010000016.1:12728-17543 GCA_964540955.1 uncultured Rheinheimera sp. | reverse complement strand
AAGCTCATCGCGTGTTTGCTAAAATGTGTCCGGGTGATGAAGCCTCGCAGATAGCGCGCGTGCAAAGCTCTTTGACTCAGGGCGCAGCTTCGCAACAAACTCGGCTGGCTGATTTTTTTGTCAACGGTACTCGCAAAATTCAGCCCATTATTTGGGTTGGCATTGCGCTCTCGGTATTCCAACAATTTGTCGGGATTAACGTGGTGTTTTATTACGGCGCTGAATTGTGGCAGGCGGCAGGGTTTGATGAGTCACAGTCGCTCTTTATCAATGTGCTCGCTGGCACCACCAATATTGTGTCGACTTTTATCGCCATCGCGCTCATCGACAAAGTTGGCCGTAAACCGCTGTTGTTGGTCGGCAGTTTTGGTATGGTCATCACTTTGGCTAGTTTAGCGATAATCTTTGGTACTGCTGGGCTTGATGAGGCAGGCAAACTGATGTTGACCGACACCTCGGGCACTTTCGCATTAATTGCTGCCAATTTATTTGTGGTATTTTTCGGCATCAGTTGGGGCCCAGTGGTGTGGGTGTTATTGGGCGAAATATTTAGTAACCGCATTCGTGGTGCTGCGCTTGCGGTTGCTGCCAGTGCTCAGTGGCTGGCGAATTTTGCCATCACCATGACGTTCCCCATCATGCTTGGCTCGATTGGTTTAGGCGGTGCTTATGGTTTTTACGCCTTCTCAGCTCTGTTAAGTTTGCTGTTTGTTTGGCGTTATGTCAGTGAAACTCGCGGTAAAACTTTAGAAGAAATGTGAGTCCTTTCTATCCTGAGTGGGCGCAAGCTCACTCATGCGATCGCGCAAATTTAGCAATCAACCTTCATGAAGTTTAATGAGATTTACCGGCCAGCAGCTCCTCAGTTCTAAGGTTGGATCATCAAAATTTAACTTGTGCCGCCCCAGCCCCACCGACGCCCTCAATTGTTGTAAAAAAGATAATTTGCAATTACAAATTAAAACAAGTTTACATATTTTGTTTCAGCTTCTATGCTTTGGTTGGTTTTTGTGCAGCGATAGTTGCGTAAAAGCAGATTTTAGAATCGATAAAATTACAAAAAAATCATAAAAAACCAAAGAGATCAGGAACATGAAATTAGCTAAAATCACCGTCGCTCTGGCGATGTTTGCTTTATCTTCTCAAGCCATTGCAGAAAATGATGTGGCTATTGGTCACGCGAATAGCAATGCTTCATTCTTACGTTGTGGTACACCAACGCCATCTGAAAAACAGATGGAACTTCGGGAATCGCACTTTGAAAAAATGAAAGGCAATGCTGCAAAAGCGAGCGGTGATACTCCAGGGTATGCGCGTGCGATTGGCTCTGTCACTATCGACGTGTATTTCCATGTCATCACAGATACCAAAGGAACGGGCGCTTTAACTGATACCCAAATCAATAACCAAATGAATGTGCTCAACAGAGCCTATGCCAACACGCCATTTAAATTTAATTTAGTCACAGTCAGCAGAACGGCCAATGACGCATGGTACACAGCAGGTTATGGTTCTACTGCCGAAACTCAAATGAAAACTGCATTACGCAAAGGCGATGCAACAGATCTGAACTTCTACACCAACAATATGGGTGGGGGATTATTAGGTTGGGCAACGTTCCCATCTGATTATGCTTCGAAGCCATTAATGGATGGTGTTGTTGTGTTAGTTCATTCATTACCTGGCGGTTCAGCTGCACCTTACAACGAAGGGGATACTGCGACTCACGAAGTAGGTCACTGGTTAGGTTTATATCACACGTTCCAAGGCGGTTGTACCGGCAGTGGTGATTTCGTGACTGATACACCTGCCGAGAAGAGTGCAGCCTATGGTTGCCCAACCGGCCGTGATAGCTGTCCAAAAGGCAAAGGTTCAACTGGTTTAGATCCAATCACTAATTTCATGGATTATACCGACGATTCTTGCATGAATGAGTTCAGCCCGGGCCAAGCGCTGCGTGCGGATGAGCAAGTGAAAACTTACCGCGGTTTATAATCTTCGGCGAAGACGTCAATCGCAGCCTCTAACCAGAGGCTGCTTTCGGGATGTAGCATAAATGACCATGCGTCTGTCAGGTCCTTAGTTGATGTACTCAAGCGTCTTGTGTTGGCTATCGCGCGTAATCCCTCAAGCGGGATGGAAGGAAATTTTGTGCTAAGAAAAATTACTTTGTTGCTATTGGTATTTCTGGGAAATGCTCAGGCTGAGTCTCGATTACGAGCATTAGCAGATGCCCCTTGCCAACGCGATCAATTAACTTCAATCAGTGGGGATTTGCTTGCAGTGCAAGCCCAGAAAGAGCTCACTCTGGTCTTAGCGACGGACCAAGGCGAGCAAAATTTTGTCTTTGCTCGACCACTTCAAGCAACCGGATTTCGGTTGAATTCTGCCCAGCAGACAATGAATGAGGCCGAAATCATTCAGCAATTGCGGCAACATGTTCGTCAAAGTACCGTGATCATTTGGCGTTGTGAGAATTCGACATTGACGCAAATTATTGATTTGCATCCCTCAGCTCAATAGTGCCGCAACGATCGGGAACAAGGGCTTTTTTTCTCAAAAATAATAGTGGTAAGAAATCCCTAGCGTTGTGGTGCTAAGTTGTGGATTCCATTGTCGATAGCTTTGTAAACTTAAACCGTGTTGAGTGCTCACAAACCAGCTCAGGGTATTTTGCCATTGTTGGAATTCGCTATTGCCTGCTGTTTTGCCGGTATTGACTTGATAGATGCTGAGCCATTTCATGTCGCCAACTAAATTGACGATGAGGCCAGTTTTGGCATACGCAAACAAGCGACTCGCCGAAATATCAGTACTTAAACCACCTCCTGCCATAGCAAAGGCCGTCATATCTGCATGCAGTTGCCAACTCTTTCCTGCGGCCCCAGACAATTCTGCCATGCCCTCTTGCTGCAGTTGTGCATCTAGCATTTGCCGGTAGCCGACATAAAACTCACCAGACATCACAGGAAAAATCGTGCTATCAGGGCTCAACGATTGCACGTTGTATAAATCAAATTCATGTAATTTGAGTCGATGGTCGAACGAATCGATGGCAAGAGTGGTCTTCGCAATCATTAATTCCGACTCAGACAAATATTGCCGATTGTCACTGAGTAACTGATGCCCTGCCGGTAAAAAGCTGATGAGCAATTGGTTGCGGTCAGCGAAATGATTGAAGCCAAAACTCCAAGCTGAGTCTTGTGGCGTTGCCGCTGGGTGTTTGTATTGGCTCAGATCTAATTGCTGTGCATCGCTCTTTGGCAAATGCGCCAATAATTGTTCTTTTTGTGTAGCGCTCAATGTGCCTTGCTGAGTCGCCTGCGCGATGCTCAATTCTAATGTCTTGGTTGCGAGCACTGAGGGTTCAAAATGATCAGTGGGTAGCTCGCCTGTCGCCAGTATGCTGGCGGTCCATGCTTGCACTTGGTCCTGTTCTTCAGCGCCTAGCGAATCATTCAGCGCACTATAGAGCCAGTGGGGGGCTGCATGAACATGGGTTTGTTCAATCAATTGTGACTGTTTCACTGCCTTCACCACATCTGCCGGCGAGACCATCATTCCGCGATATTCCAGCACAGTCGGGTCGAGTAAGGCGAGTAATTCCAACGTCATTGTTGCGCAATTAAACGATTGAAACAGATAGGTGATTTCAATTTGGCGCAATTCCCAAATATGCAATTTCAGCAACAACAGTTGCGTTTTCGAAGCTTTGAGTTTGAATTGCCAGAGGTTGCGTTGTTCTTTTTGTAGATATTGTTCAACGTCCTGTTCAAATGGGCGCACTGTGAAGAAGCCTGGCATGCCAGTCATGGTGCTTTCGACCACCAATTTCACTGGGTTTAAACTGGTGATTTCAGTGAAGTAAGCTAAAGAGTGAGCAACTGGCGTACCGCGAAAATTACGACCGCTGGCTTTTAAAAAAACATGTCCCATCATGCTTGTGGCGGAGGACAAGACTTCGGAGGCATACACTAATTCCAGTGTATCCATCGGCACAAAATCGACAAATTGTTTTAAATCTGGGCAAAGTTCAAACCGTTCAGGCGCCAGTGTGACCAGCCCTTGCTGAGCTAAGTAGGTCAATCGAGCTGGATAACGACAAAAGGTTTCAGCAGGATTTTTTTTGTATGCGGCAATTGTTAGTGCTTGCTCATGTTCCGGCGAAAATTCAGCGTGAGACAGCAAAAATTTGGGATCGGTGATTTGTGCTTGCTGATCAACACTGTGAAGTAATAATGACCAAGTCAGATCTTCGGCATGCGCGAAATTTTGCGTGCTCAAAACAGATAAAAAAAGAGCTGATATCCACCAGCTCTTTATCAAGCGTATCAAAAACAACAATTATTGTTTCGGAGCGCACTGTACGACTACGTTATCAGCGTAGCTGTACATTTTGCCTGTAGCGCTGTCAGTGGTAGAACCTAACAGACCACCGATGATCACGTTACCCCAGAAAGCAGGAGCAATGTTTTTATTCACTGGAGTTGATGGAGCACAACCTGGAGCTGTGGTGTTGACAACTTTGTCTTGACCATTACGCAGTACGGTAAACTGACCTGGCGTTGGAGAAGTTTTACCATCTAAAGTGACTTCAATCGCTTCGCCTGTTGAAGACGTTACATTGATGTTTTGTTGTTTAGGCGTGATGATAGTGGCGCAACCAGTAGCGAATAAAGCGATAGCAGCAACTGCGGTATAAATAGTTTTCATTAGATATTCCTTTAAACCCATATTTTTGTAATTTGCTCCCAAAAAGCATACCGATGCTACAATCGCTGTAAATTAATGTCAATGAATTGTAATGCTGTTCAT
>CAZIPG010000016.1:0-12628 GCA_964540955.1 uncultured Rheinheimera sp. | reverse complement strand
GTATTCTGTGCTAAAAAATTGAGTGGGATGGTAAGTTCCCGGGCTTTTTCATTGCTAGTTGCCCCGACAAACCAACGCTGTGAATGTTTGTCTTGGCGCGCCATCACCAGATACTCGCCAATTTCTCCTGCCAGCGCGATACTTTGCTGCCAATCGGTTGGCACGGCATTGATAAAAGCAAAGGCCGGATGCAACTTGCCTTGACTGTCTTGATAATGTTCAGGTAAATCCGCCACCATCTGCAGTGGGCTATACAAAGTGACATACAGGGCTAATTGATTCGCCAAGGTTGACGGCACGCGGTTATTTGGGCGGAATTGTTGGTAATTAAAATTAAAAATCCCCGGCGTAAAATCGGTTGGCCCTGCTAATCCTCGGGTAAATGGAATAATTACCGTATGATCAGGATTATTGCCGGTATCAGGGCTGCCGCCATTGTATTCCATGCCGCGAACAGACTCGCGGGTCATCAAGTTCGGGTAAGTGCGACTTAATCCCGTATCTTTCACTGTTTCATGGGCATTCACCATCAAGCCATGCGCTGCGGCGGTTTCCACGACTTTTTGGAAGTGATTCACCATAAATTGGCCGTCGTGCCATTCTTTTTGATCGAGCAGCGGGCCGACATAACCCAGTTTCACCGAATGAATGCCGAGCTGTTGGTAATATTTCATACCATCCTGCATTTGTGCTTCGTAGTAAGCCACACCGGCAGCAGTTTCGTGGTGACCAATGATTTGCACGCCTTTGGCTTTGGCATAGCGGGTGACTTCTTGCATATCCAGCCCTTTGACTGGTTTGGTAAAGCTAAAAGTCGGCGGACGTTGCCACCAATCCCCTTCCCAGCCTTGGTTCCAACCCTCAATCAGCACGCCATCGATATCATGCTGACTGGCAAAATCGATATATTGCTTGGCACGGGCTGTGGTTGCCCCTTGCTTGGGGCCTGGTGACCAATCTTTCAGGCCAATATGCATTTCCCACCAAATCCCCATGTATTTACCGGGTTTGATATAACTCACATCGGTATTGGCCGCAGCAGGTTCGTTTAAATTTAAGATCAGATCGGAATTGAGTAACTCAACTGGGGTTTTCGCCAGTTGAATGGTACGCCAAGGGCTTTGGAATGGCGTTTGCGTTCGCACTTTATCGCCATTCGACCAAGGCACTAAATCCGCGGTAAATTCAATCAGGTTCTCGCCTTTATGTTTTAAAGTCATCGCGGCGTAGTTAACAAGCGCCGCTTCGTGGATGGCAATCGCAATGCCATCATCAGTGAGCGTCAGTGGGGTATGGCTGACATTCACTGAACTTAAAGCCGATTTTAAATACTGATATTCATAACTTTGCGGTTGATAGGCTTGTTGCCACCAGGCTGTGTAATTCTGGGCAAAATTAAATTCGGTCAGTTCGTCACTGATGACCACTTGGTTTAAGTTGGGTTGTTGCGGCACTTGGTAGCGAAAAGCCACGCCATCGTTGTATACCCGAAACACCAAGGTCAGTTGACGGGCTGCGGCAGTTTTTTCCGCCAATTGCAGACTGATTTCATGGAAATGGTCGCGAACTGCACTGCGCTGCCCCCAGACCTGGTGCCAGGTTTGATCTTGTTGGCGTTGACTGACAGCCACCACGCGTAAATCGCGCTGGAGTGCCGGTAATTCTTTAAACGCCAGTCCAAGCTTGGAGGCCCTAATCACCGGTTTTTGTTGGAACTGCACTTGGTATTGTAAGGCTTGTTCTGTCAAATCTAATTGCAACTCGATGTTGCCATCGGGAGATTTGACTTGCCATTGCGTTGGTGTTGCAACAACGGCAACAGGCAACAGAGTGAGCACACAAGCGAGTACATAACTGACCAGCAGTCCAACAATCCGCTTCATCACGAGTCCTCTTTTAGCTTGGCGAACCTCATCAGTTGTTCGCGTTGGGGTTTGAAGTTGAGGGCACAGCCGCTAAACAAAGCGCCAATGCCTTGGGCAATAAATTGATCGGTGCGGGCCAGTGTGGTGGCGTCGGGTTGTTTCGCGGCGAGCGCGGGGAATACGCCATAACCGGCCAATAAGCAGTGCCAAGACGTATTGCCAAACATCGAGGATAAGTTTTGCCGAGCAATTTCTTTGCCTAAATCACCCATGCGAAACCACACATCTTGCCGCTGTAAAAAGCTTTCCGACAAATGGTTATTCTCGCGATTGGCACGCCAATACTCGCTGTCGTTGCGCGTATTGTATTTATAGTGGGCGACGATATAGTCCCGAGTCGCCTCAAACCGACCGCTGATGGTCTGGTTGTAGCGCTGTTGGTATTGGTTGGTAAAGTTGCCTTGCGTGTAGTCTTCAATGAAGGTTTCAACCGCTGTCTGCACTAAATGCAATGCTGTCGCTTCGAGGGGTTCGATAAATCCTTGCGACAGGCCAATCGCTAAACAATTGCGTGACCAATGCTCGGCGACTTGACCGACATTCATCTGCAAATGACGCGCAACCTGATCGGAATCGACAAGCCCTAAATGCTGACGCAGCTCTAACTCCGCTTGGTCTTTACTGATAAAGTCGTTGCTATAGACGTAACCGTTGCCCGTGCGATGCAGCAGAGGGATTTGCCAGGCCCAACCATGGCTTAATGCGGTGGCGCGGGTTTCCGAAGGCAGCTCCGGTAAAATGCCCGTCGGCATCACCACTGCGCTGTTGTTAAACAAATTATCGGCAAATTTAATGAAAGGAACTTGCAAGGTTTTTTGCAGCAACAGCGACTGAAAACCACTGCAATCAATAAAAAAATCACCCTCAAAAACTTGGCCATCTTGGCTTGTCACACGAGCAATCCGGCCATCCTGATGCTGTTCGACCGAATTGATGGTCACAGCATGATGGACGACGCCGAGCGTTTTTGCATGCTCGCGCAAAAAGACGCCCAGCAAAGCCGAGTCAAAGTGATAGCCATATTCCACGCGAAAGGGGAAATTGGCTTCGGTTTTTGGCGATGCATGCATGTTCGCCAAATAGCCGTTCAGTAAAAATTGTTCTGGATCGGTGGCAACCGCTAAGCCTAACCGCCGATTGAAGCAATTGACGTAAAACGCTTGCTCGCTGAACACGTCAAGTTGTGAAATAAAGGGGTGGCTGTAGCTCGGCAAGCCCGAGGCTGGACTCCAATTGGCAAAGCGAATATTTAATTTATAGGTCGCATGACAGCGGGGCATCCATTCTTCATCGCTGATGCCAAGCTCTTGAAAAAAACGCCGCAAGGTTGGCGTTGATCCTTCACCAACCCCGACAATGCCAATGTCTGGCGATTCTAATAAGCTGATTTGGATAGGTTGATCCTGCCAATGATGAGCCAACAGGTTTGCTGTCATCCACCCGGCGGTGCCGCCACCGACAATCACAATGTGCTGCTTTTGGATCATGGCTTAAATTCCTGCATACCGTTTCAAGAATTCATCATGACTGAGCATTTGCGACAGTGGCTGTTGCTTGGCTTGTAAGATTTGCTGCATTGCCGCCAACAGCGCTTGTGGCGAACCCACTTTGACTGCTGGATGATAGTCTTTGGGTTCGATGCCTTGACCCAGCATCACTTGCAACCAAGAAGCGTCGCGGAAAATGTCCTGAGCATCATTAAAAATTGAGCCATGTTCACGGAATAAGGCAATTTTTTCGGCCAGTCGTGACGGGATCGTCAGATTGCGCATGTCACGCCAAAAATCTGAATCATCACGTTCGTTGACGTGATAATGCAGCACGATGAAGTCGCGAATGGTTTCAAATTCCAGCTTAGATTCAGCGTTGTAACTGGCGACCACCGCGTCGCTAATGCCTTGGTTCGGGAACATTTTTAATAGCCGAACAATGCCTGATTGGATCAAGTGGATGGAGGTTGATTCCAAAGGTTCTAAAAAGCCGCTGGATAAACCAATAGCGACCACATTTTTATGCCACTGCTGGCTGGTGCGGCCGGTTTCAAACTTGATTTTGCGCGGTTCAGCCAATGGCTTACTGTCCAAATTGTACATCAGCGTGTCGTAAGCTTCATCATCCGACAAATAATCTGAGCTGTAGACAATGCCGTTGCCATTGCGATGTGTCAGTGGGATGCGCCACTGCCAACCAACCCGATGGGCGATACTGCGCGTGTAGGGCAGGGTGCTTGCAAAACGTTCGGTCGGCACGGCCAGCGCGCTATTGGCAGGTAATAAATGCGACCAAGATTCATAAGCAACCCCGAGTGTTTTGCGCATCAGCAGGCTACGAATGCCGGTGCAATCGACAAATAAATCCCCTGTAATGCGGCGGCCATCTTTCATTTGCAGGGCGTGTACTGCGCCAGAAATTGGGTCTAACAGCACCTCATCAATGATGCCTTCAGTGCGTACAACTCCCGATTTTTCGGCAAGTTTGCGTAAATATCTGCCATAGAGTGCCGAGTCAAAATGATAGGCATATTGCATCTCATACACCGGATTGGGTGTTTTGATGATATTAAATTTGCCTGCTTCAGCAGCCAGATAATTCAGGTCGAAATCCCACATGGAGGCTTTCAGGCC
The DNA here is from genome assembly GCA_964540955.1 of uncultured Rheinheimera sp. GTDB lineage: Bacteria > Pseudomonadota > Gammaproteobacteria > Enterobacterales > Alteromonadaceae > Pararheinheimera. The sequence continues at coordinate 8,079 of CAZIPG010000016.1, read as the reverse complement.
ATGGGCTTTAGCATGTAGGTAATAATGTTGGAAAGGACAAAAGCCAAGCTGTGCGCCAGGGGCACCAAAGGTATGGTAATAACTCTCGCCAGGGACGCGCCAGTTTTCAAATTTAATCGCAAGTTTAATGGTGCCATGGGTTTCGCGCAGGAATTCTTTTTCATCCAAGCCCATGTATTGGTTGAAAATTTGAATAGGTGGAATGGTGGCTTCACCCACGCCAACAATGCCAATTTCTTCCGATTCGACCAATTCAATGTCAATTTGATCGGTCAGTACTTTTTTCAATAACGCGGCAGCCATCCAGCCTGCGGTACCACCACCGGCGATCACAACTTTTTTAATTGGTTTATGCATCGGGAATTCCCCAAAAGTTCGTGGTTGTTATGCACGACTTTAACCCATAACCGCAGAAAATTGAAAAAAAAGACCCCACCACAAAGGGCGTGATGAGGTCTTTTACACCGGGACCGGTTATTAATAGAACGCGTAGTTAAAGTTCAGCATGTAGGTTGGGCCAAACTGACGACGGGTGGTGACGATACCATTGCCATCAACTGTCTCTTCATCGACATCTGTCAGGTTGGTGCCTTGCAGCGATACGCGTAAGCCTTTCACTTGGGCGAAACTGCTTTCGCTGAAGTCATAGCTAATTTGGGCATCGAGTAAGGTCACGCCATTGCGCGTGGCTGTGGCAATTTTGTTCGAACCACCGCGCTCATACGTTAAGAAATCTGAACGTTTAGTGCCAGCAAAACGCACTTCAAAGCCATTTTTCTCGTAGTAAGCGGTCAGTGATAACACGTTGTCAGATTGACCTGGGATGCGAGTGCCATCTTCCAGTTCCGCATCAATGTAAGTAGCAGAACCCGCAACACCAAAGCCATCTAGTGCAGTGCTGACTTTATTCAGTGGCACGTTGGCCGTTAACTCTGCACCCTTGACCGAACCTTTTAAGCCATCTTCGAAGTATGAGAAGAAGCCGTAGTTAGGTGGAGTCACACGTGAGCCCGCAGCGTAGAAGATATCAGCTGGGCCATAAGTGCCATCTTGGTCGATGACGCGGTCGTGGAAACCAGGGATAAAGTAGTTAGCACCGCCATTGGTGGCATCATTGGTGAAGTTAATCAACTGATTGCCGTCGCGAGTCCAGTTCACTAAATCTTTGTAGAACACTGCCGCAGAAACATAGCCCTCTTCATCAAAATAATTTTCGAAGGCTAAATCGAAGTTATTCGATTCGAGAGGTTTCAGTAATGGGTTACCAGCAAACTTCGACCAAGGCGTACCATACTGACGCACCGCAGCTTCAGTATTTGGAATGGCGATTAAGTCGATGTTTTGGTCGAACTTCACAAAGCCAGACGCTTTCATCTGGTCGATGCGAGCGCGGCTGATGGTTTTGTTGGCAGCGAAACGGACATACTGATCATCACCCACTTCCACGCTTAAGTTTAAGCTTGGTAACACGTGGTTGTAGCTGGTGCTTTGCTCCGTGACACAAGAGCTATCAATCTGTTTGTCATTGTTGGCATCACAGACTGCGAGGTTTGAACCGACCACACCGATATAACCGCTTGAAGCTTGGTCTGTTTTGACATACTGCATGCCAATGTTACCGGTTACTGGGAAGCCCGCAACTTGGTGTTCAAAGTCACCTTTGACATAAAGGGTGGTGACTTCTTCCGTCACTTCATAGGTATCGCCTAAACGGTCCGGCTCTAACAAGCCTGCATCATTCAGAATATAGTTACCGTCTTGGTAAGGAGCAAAACCGTCATACGCGACGACTTTGCCTAAACCAGCCCAAGTTAAATCGGCTAAGCCGTTGTAGAGATAGCTGCTTGGGATAGCGCCAGACAATGGATAAGTTTTCGCGGTGGCGAAGAAGCCTTTATTGTCTTTGTCTTTGTAGCGATCGCTGTAATTGACACCGAAGGTAGCTTTGGTGAAGACGCTGTCTTCGATATTGCCAACAAACTCAAAACGGTAGGTTTTTAATTCTTCGCTGAAATCGGCGTAGTTTAAGAAACCGTCTTGCGCATTAAAGTAGCTATAGGGTTCGCCATTGGCTTGCAAGACGTTAGTTTGGAATTGGCTGGCTAAATTTGCTAAACCACCGCCCCAAACTTGTGGGCCAGTTAATTGCAAAGCAGACGGATTTGAGAAGGCATCTAAACCAGTCAGTTTAGTAAAGAATACGCCATCTTTGCTCATGACAAAATCACGAGAACCGAGCTGTGAGCTATTCAGTGCACCTGAACGCGCGAGGCCGGCATAAGATTCGCCGCGTAAATCCTTTTTGCTGGATTCACTTGAGGCTAAATCGACTTTCATTTCCCAGTTATCGGATAATTGGTACTCTAAATTGATGCCATAGGCTTTTAATTCGCCATCTTTTTGCAGTGGGTCTGTCCGAAGGACTGGGTTTGCGTTGATTTGCGTGCCCGTTGAATCCGTGCCAGAGCCAGTGACGTTGGCAGAAGAGAATGGTTCGATGAAACCGCGGTAGACACCAGAATCCGAGTAGTCGATGTTTAACACATCAAATACTACATTCACTTTTTCGCTCGGCTGATATTGCAACACTGCAGAAATGGTATCGCGCTCAAGTTCTGTGCTGATTGAAGCAATGTCTAAGCCGGTTGGGAGAATTTGGCCGCTGCTGTTTGCACTATAACCCCAGACCCCATATTTGCGTTGGTTGTTTGGTGATTCGGTACTTGCTAAAGCAACTGCTAAACCGACCGTATCATCTGCAAATTTTTCAACAAAAGACACCGCATAACGTTTGCCTTTGTTATCAAATTCAGGGTTGTCTGAATCTTGGCTGCCCATTTCGTAGGTGCCATTCAGCGTTACAGTTTCTTTGGCTTGTAATGGACGGACGGTTTTTAAGTCAACAGTCCCGCCGATGCCTTGCACCATTAAGCTGGCATCAGTGGTTTTGTAGATGGTGGCACCCGTCATGATTTCTGACGGATATAAATCGTATTCGACACCGCGGTTGTCACCGATACCAATCAGTTCACGACCATTGAGTGATGTGCCAGTGAAGTCTTCTTTAAAGCCACGCACTGAAATCCCTGAGGTGCGTCCGCCCACGCGCTCACCAGCCAGACCTGGTAAACGAGATAAAGATTCAGCAATGGAAGAATCCGGCAATTTACCGATGTCTTCAGCGGAAATAGCTTCAACAATGGATGAGTTGTCCATTTTTTCGGCTTGAGAACGGATCAAAGAGCCGCGGATCCCGCGAACTTGGATCACTTCAACATCGTTTTTGGCGGCATCTTTGGCTGCAGCCTGTTCTTGCGCCACGCTCTGTCCTGACCAAATTGCTGTTGAAACGGCAATGGACAGTAACGCTGGTTTGAATAGTTTTGTTTTCATTGTCTCTTTATCCTATGTCGGCTAACGGTGTAGTTAACGTTGAGTATTCGTCACTTTCGCAAGACTAGGGCTCGACCTAAAGATTAAGCGGTACTTCCATCAGCTGCTGAAAAAATTTGGATCCTGCCCATCTAATTTTTTTTCAGCGGTTTTTTCTGAATGGTCTTAATCGATTAAGTTTTGTTTTTAAAAAAAACAACTTGAAGATTACCGATAATCCGAAGTTGCTCATCTATACAAATTATTATTTTTCAACCCTGTCACTTAAACGTTTTACTCGCGAATTTTAAAGAAGTCAAGTCTGACCAGAAAATAATCAGGTTGCTGGGCAAATAATCAATTGGTGAGGGGCTGCGGGCAAAAAAATGAGCAGTAAAAACTGCTCATTTGGGGTGTCATTGTGAACTGGCGTGCTATTAAAACAGCTTGCTTAACCCTTAATCGCCTTGGGCAAAGTTAAGAACCACAGGGACTTGGCTGTTGGTAATAGTCACGTTCTTCTTGGTTAAAAAACGGATGTTATCGGCAGTTTCAGGATTATCGATGACATCGCAAGTAATGGCGACTGTGTAGGTGCCGGCGTCGACATAACCGATGCTGTAAAGATACCGAGTTTGATCATTTTTAAACATGACACCAGTACTTGCATAAGGCGCCACAGGTTTAGTGCCGCCGTTATCTGACAAGTCAGCCAATGGTTTATCGGCACCGGCAAACAAATACACTGCAGCAACAGGTGCTCGTTCATCACTTGGGTTGACTGGGCATTGCTTGTCAATTAAAAAGGACTCTGCGACTTCACCCTCTAAGTGACCGATTTGGCTGTTATCAACTAAGCGTAATCCAGTAGGTTTTAATAAATAACCTTGGTTGCTATTACCCGATGGATTTGCATTGACCACCGCTTTACGCAGGTCAAATTCCAAAGTGTAATTAAAGGTGCCACCAGCAGAGAGGACGGGGCTATTGAGGCGAATTTGATTCGATGGAACCGTCAAATCGCGTTTGCTCCCATCCAACAGTTCGATATAGCTCCCTTGGGCAATATCCAGCCGCAGTTGACCATATCGGCCCGCGGGTACTACGGCTGAACGGATCAGCGCTTCGGATTTAGCACCTGGCAATGTCATTAAATCGATGCCGCGGGTATTGGGGATAATTGCACCTGCCGCAGTTCGGCAAACATCATTGGCTTCAGCACTGAATTGGCCACTGCCAATCTCAAATCGTTGGTTAGCTAACCCGTTGCCGACTAACTCAATGCCAGAAAAGCAAACCACCACTTTAGCGGCGCCATCGACTGGGGCATCACTCACGCCAAAGCTTAAAACCGCGGTCTCTTCAACAGATTCTTCCGAACCACCACAGGCGACAATGCCTGTTAAACACAACAAAGAAACGGGTAGTAAATGTTTAATCACCATGAGCCATCACTCCTTCAAAATGGACTATTCGATCAGTTAAACGAACGATGCTGATAATTATTCCCCTCTGAAATAAATTTTTTTCATTTTGAATTTGCTGCAGTAGGATAGCGTCATTGTGCATATGGATAAATGAGATTGATGGTCAGCTCCTCCAATACAAGAGACTCCCTCTGGCAGCATTGCAAACTCAAGTTTGTTGCAAGAGTCGCCATTATTTTGCTCGCTGGATTGATTAATCCCTGCCGTGCTGAGATGAATTTAAAGCCATCATTCAGTGCCGAACTTGGCCGAAGTGTTGTGGACGGGATTTTATTACCCGAGTTAGACACTTATGTGGAAGGTCAAGATCAAGCGATGTTTTGGCGCTTCGATGCTGGCGTACAAAGTCGACTTTCAGCACAATCTCAGCTCGACTTCGGATTGTCATCCTTCAATGAAACTTACCAAACCAATAGTGACTACGATTTAAGTTTGCTCAGTTATTACGCTGATTATCAATATGAATTGAACGCGCTAAGTGTTGGAGTGCAATGGCAGGAATCTCATGTGGATCTTGGCGGTCAAGCCTTCATGCAGCAACGAAATGTGAATAGCTATGCCAGTTATCCGTTCAATCCACAATACTTGTTGTTTGGCAGTCTTGCATTTGATAGCAAAACTTTAGCGGATTTTGCGGATCGAGACAGTCAAGGCTGGCATGCTGACTTACAACTTTTTGCCTTCCCACAGGCAGGCCATAGTGTGTATTGGTTGGGAGTTGGTTCGAGTACCGAGCAAGCCGAAGACTCTACATTCAACAACAAAGAATGGCGGTTGCAATCGGGCTATCGTCGTTTTGGCGAGTGGTTTGGTAAAAGTACCCAGTTCGATGTAGGTCTACACTACGATAAAAGTGATTATGCAGAGTATTGGCAGCAAAATCAGCAACGTAAAGATCAGCATCGGCAGTTTTATTGCGAATTTATGGTGGTTGCCAATGCGCATGTCAGCCCCAAAATCGCATTATTCCACGATAAATACCAATCGACACTGGCTGAATTTACGTTCAGTGAATCGACTATCCAGCTGTCATTGCAATTTTCATTGTGAACGCGGGATCAGTAACGGATAGGGCAGAGTGGTTCCCGTCGCTGCATTTGCTTGCTGTTGTAATAATTGTTTGACCTCAGATCCTTTAAGATTGGCTAAATTAGGCAAACACGCGATGTAGGCAGCGACAATTGGGGATGAGAAAGAAGTGCCTGTGACGGTTCCCCAAGCTTTAGCAGAGGCAGCATATAAATTCACGCCTGGGGCTGCGAAATCAATGTGATCACCTGTCACTGCCCAGCGGTAGGGGTGATATTGTGAGTCAACGGCAGTCACTGCGATGACTTCCTCATAGCCCGCAGGGTAGCGTACTGGTGACGCAGGGCCTTCATTGCCGACGGCGGCAACAACGATAATTTGTTTGGCCACAACTGCGGCAATCATTTTTTGTAAAAGTGGATTATCGGGGCCACTCAAGCTCAGGTTCATCACTTTAACGTGTTGTCCGACCAACCAATTAATACCTTGGAGCAATGAAGCTAATGAAGCTTGCGATTGTTGAGCATCAGCCGTCAATACCGCAGCATTGAACAATTCAGCCTGTTGCAATAGCGGTTGATTATGTGCACTTTCGCCAACCAAAATAGAGGCGATGGCCGTAGCATGCGCTTGGTCGGTCGGTTCTGGGTTCCGAATAAAACTTTGCTGCACAATGGCTGGTTTTCTGGCAAAAGCCATATGCTCGGTATTGATGAGTGAATCCGCTAAGCCATATTTTGCAGGGGTCGCGCAAAGGGGCTGGCTAAAACGCCATGCAGCTGGACTTTCTTTTGTGCTGGCCGTCGTTTGATTGGCCGAAAATAAATAATTGCGGGAAGTGAGAGCTAAAATTTCGGCGGGTAAAATTTTAGCGAGGGCCGATAATTCATCTAATTCCTGCGGCACTGTCAGTGTCACCAAATGTTCATCCAATACATCAATGACTTCGGTCTCTGTAATGTATTGCAACCAACTGGCCCGTGATTTTGTCAATTGCTCAAACTTTGCCGAAGGGAGCAAGATCACCCATTCGCGTTTGATGGCAGGTTCATGAGCGAGATCACGACGGTCAAGCCGTTGTTCTGTCAGTGTTAATCGGTCAGGTTGCCCGTTGTGTGGTAACGTTGGCTGTTCCTGTTGTTTCATGAGCTTTTGCGATATGGCTTCAAGCCGATGATTGGATTGCTGTGCTGCGCGGGCAGCAACTTTGTCGATCTGGCTAATCGCACGTTGGATATTGCGTTCAACTTGACGTTCTAAGCCTGGCGGCAGCGGTTTGTCTGGACGATTGGGTCGACCTGGATCATTACTTTGTGCCTCGGCGACACCCATCATCAATAATAATAAAACGGCAAATGAACGCATAAGAGTGCAAGCAAAAGGATTATCTAAGACAATAAACGTCAGTATAGAAAAAAAATTCCCATCATTGTGGAATAAAATTGAGCCCAGCACGTTTCATTAGGAAAAAGAGGCCGAAAAATTTGTTGCACGACTCTGTGTTAAAAACCTTAATTCCACAATTGCGGCGTTACAGCTATTCGTTAACGAATGGTAATCTGAGCGATATCGATGATCTCGTGCAGCAAACCTTGGAAGCATTGGTCAGTAAACCCATTCCAGCAGACGTGAAGTTAAGTACTTGGGCTTTTAAAATTTGTACCAATTTATCGATTGATGCCTATCGCAAAAAACAGCGTGAAGTGGCGAGCGAGGTTGATTTCGATGCAATCCCGGACTCGCGCGAACACCAGCAACAAATTGAGGATGAGCGGTTGCTGGCTCAAGTGCAATCAGCGATGCGGCAGTTAAGTCTTGAGCATCGGCAAATTTTAGCTTTGTTATCTTTTAATGGCTTGTCATACCAAGAAATTTCCGAGGTACTGGAGATCCCTGTTGGGACTGTGATGAGTCGAGTCGCCAGAGCGCGGACACAATTACTCGCGCTTTTAGCCATGGCAGAATAAGAGGTGGATATGCAACTAGATGGTCAAGTCAATGATGAAGCGCTTTCGGCCTATTTGGACAACCAGCTGAACTCAAAACAGCGACTCGCGATCAGTGCCATGCTGTTGCAAGATGCGGCATTACAACAACGGTTTGCCAAGTTATACGCGCAGGAACAAACCCTAAAAATTTATGCTCACACTGTGGCGGATGTTCAATCGAGCCCTCTCAGTGAAACCGCGGA
>CAZIPG010000015.1:0-28378 GCA_964540955.1 uncultured Rheinheimera sp. | reverse complement strand
GAACCTGCGAACCAGGTAAAAATGAAAAGCGAAAACAGCATTGCCTGTCCTTTTTTATTTTTAGTTTTTAGTGACGACAGAGCCAATGCTGTCGTGAAGATATGGCTGTATTGATATCACAATTTGCAGTGCTCTGACGAGAGCCTAGTGCGGTAAACCCCCATTTTCCGCAAAAAATAACTGCTTTTTCTGACAGGGATGCGGTCTTTGCTGGATTTTTTGTTTTTTTTATTTTCAAAGATGCTTGCTAAGGACAGGTTTGTGGTGAATATCTGGGCTAGCGCCTGACATCTTGCTCAGGTTACTATTTTGGTAACGACTCCCTTGATTGATGAGCAATTCATGAAATTTCTAGAACGCTGGTTTCAGCTATCCGCACATGGCACTTCGGTTAAACGTGAGCTACTGGCTGGGGCAACTACCTTTTTTACCATGGCTTATATTATTTTCGTCAATCCGGCGATGCTGGCCGAAACAGGCATGGATCAAGGCGCGGTTTTTGGTGCGACCTGTTTAGCGGCGGCATTAGGTTCTTTGCTGATGGGGGTGATTGCGAATTATCCCATCGCTTTGGCCCCCGGTATGGGGCTGAATGCGTTTTTCACCTATGGCGTTGTTCTTGGCATGGGGCATAGCTGGCAAACGGCGTTAGGCGCTGTGTTTATCGCGGGGATCCTGTTTTTAGTATTGAGCTTATTTAAAGTGCGAGAGTGGATTATTGCTGCGATCCCTCGCACGTTAAAGCTCGGGATTGCGACGGGCATTGGCGCCTTTTTGGCGATGATTGCGCTTAAAAATGCAGGCATCATCGTCGATCATCCGGCAACTCTGGTCAGTTTAGGCGATCTAACGCAAGCAACACCGTTATTCTCGATTATTGGTTTCTTTCTGATTGCTGCTCTCACAGTTCGTGGAGTTCATGGTGCTGTGTTATGGGTGGTTTTGGCACTCACCGCACTGGCTGTTTTTCGTGGCGACACCACTTATCAAGGAATAGTCGCGGCACCGCCCTCGCTCACCCCCATTTTTATGCAAATGGATTTAGTCGCAGCCTTCGATACGGCATTAATCAGTGTCATTTTCGCGTTTTTATTCGTAGATATCTTCGATAACTCCGGAACATTGCTCGCGGTTACGCAAAAAGCGGGCTTAGCAGATGCAGATGGCAATGTGGAACGTTTGGGCAGCGCTTTAGCTGCAGACAGTTTGGCGGCAGTTGGCGGCGCGATGCTCGGGACTTCGACCACGACCAGCTATGTCGAAAGTGCAGCGGGCGTTGCGGTGGGTGGCCGTACTGGCTTAACTGCAGTGGTTGTGGCGATTTTGTTTGCGTTATGTATTTTTATCGCACCGTTGGCGGCAATGGTCCCCGTTTATGCGACGACAGGCGCTATCTTTTACGTGGCAGTATTGATGCTATTTAATCTTCAAGAGATTGATTGGCATGATTTAACCGAAGCAGCCCCAGTGACCGTGGTGCTGTTATTAACACCACTGACTTTTTCGATTGCCCATGGTATTGCCTTGGCTTTTATCACTTATACCTTGTGTAAAGCGCTCTGTGGCAAACGTCATGAAATTAGTTGGAGCGTCTGGCTGTTAACAGTGTTGTTTATTGCCAAAATTATTTGGCTTAGTTAAACGGTCCATTAAATCAGCTGGCAGCGCCGAAATTGACCGATACTTCAAATCAGCAAGCGAAATCAACGCTGTTACTCATGCGACTTCGCGGATATGCTAGCGCAATTCTTGGGTGAACTCGCGAATGAACAATAAGGAGTTTTTATGATTGCTACAGGTCAACCTTTACCTAAGGTCACCTTTCAACGGTTAACTGACAATGGGATTGCAAATTTAACCACTGCCGATGTCTTTAATGGCCAAGTGGTGGTGTTGTTTGCAGTGCCAGGGGCTTTCACACCGACCTGCAGTGCTGCGCATTTACCGGGCTTTATTGAACTTGCTGATCAATTTTTTCAAGCCGGTGTAGATCGGGTGATTTGTACCGCGGTCAATGATGCTTATGTTTTGGATGCTTGGGGTAAAGCACAACAGGCCAAAGATGTGCAATTCTTGGCGGATGGGGCAGGGCAGTTTGCTAAAGCGTTGGGATTATCTATTGATAGCGGCGATTTCGGCGGGATCCGTTCGTTACGTTATGCCATGGTGGTGCAGGATGGCATAGTGAAGTTATTAAATGTCGATGCGCCGAAGACATTTGAAATTTCAAAAGCTGAAGTTGTGCTAGCAGCGCTGACTGCAGAGGGTTCAACAATCCTGAGTTAAACTGCATTGCTTGCAGAAAATTTTGTTATCGGCGGCATCCTCCTGCAATCAACAGAGCCATGCCGCTGTTAACAAGTTGCGACCAAGGTCGCAGGCTACACAGGTCAATTCTCCAGCTATACTGGTTTTTGATAACGATTAAAACGTAAAGGTGGTCAGCCCGCAATGCAGTCTTTTACAGCGCGACCATTCATCTGGCTACTCGTCAATGTTTTCGGATATGTCGGGTATGTTGGCTCTGGTCTTGCCGGCTTGCAAATTCCTTACTTAGTGTCTGGGATCAGCATGATTTGGCCACCGGCTGGCGTGGCTATTGCGTTGTTATGGCGGTTTGGATTTGTGGCGGCACCCGCAGTATTTCTGGGGGCACTAACGATTGCATTTTGGCAACAAGCCCCATTTAGTGGCGCTATCGGTGGTGCAATTGGCAACTTAGCCGGGGCAGTTCTCGCTGTTTGGTTATTAAAACAAAAACAAATCCGTTTTCAACTCGACACTGTCCGCGATTTGTTCTGGTTTATTCTATTCACCTGTGGTTTCGGGGTGAGTATCACGGCGGTTAATGGGTGCTTGCAGCTTTGGAGTTATGGAGCAGTGAGTGCATCGCAACTTTGGCATGCCATCATGACGTGGTGGATGGGCGATGTGTTCGGCATTTTGATCGTTGGGTTACCCCTCTTTTGTTTTAATCGCCGAGTTTGGCAAACGTTGCCTAAACTCGAATTTATACTGTTACAACTGCTGACCGCTGTTTTGTCGTTTATTTTATTTGTTTATCCATTTACCGAACCACTGCCAGAAACCTTACTCTTTGTCCCATTTTTACTGCTGATTTGGTTGGCTTTACGCCAAGGGCTTTGGGCTGCATCGGTGTGTATCTGTCAGATTGCATTATTTTCAATCCTCGGCACTTCATGGAATCAAGGCATTTTTGGCTCTGAACAGCCAATGGTTGCAATCTATACCGTATGGAGTTATGTATTTTTTCTCTCCTTAATTTGTTTCGTGATCTTATTGCTGCAGGCAAAAAATATTCACACCCGAGGTCATATCAATAGTGCATTGGAAGGCAGTACCCTGGGAATTTGGGATTTTGATTTACGCCGCGGCACCATTCATTTTTATGGTGAAGCCCGTGGCATGCTGGGTTATCTCGAGAATGAAATTGGCGATAATGTGCAAAGTTGGGCGAATCTGTTGCATCCGCAAGACGCTGGCATCACCAGAGATTCGCTGATCCAGCACGTGAAAGGCGTGACTGATTTATACCAATCCGAATTTAGAATGAAAAAACGCGATGGCAGTTGGATTTGGATTTTCAGTCAAGGCCGAGTTGTTGAGAGGGATGAGCAGGGACGTGCAACGCGGATGGTTGGCAGTAATGCCGATATTAGTAAATTGAAAGAAGCGGATGTGGCGGTTGAGCAATTGAAAGACTTCTATGCCACAGTATTGAATAAAGTGGTGACAGGCGTCTGGGTGGGCAATCGTCAGCATCAAATTATTTATGCCAATGATGGCTTAGCGCATATGGTTGGTTTAAGTGTGGCAGAGTTAATGGCCAAGCAAATATTGCAGGATTTTCCTGAGACAACGTTGCAACATTTTCGGCCCTATTACTATCGAGCCATGCATGCTCTAACCCCTGTTCGATTTGAAGCGATGCCAATGACAACACCCGCTGGACGAGAGGTTTTTGTCAATGGTTGGTTAGTACCGATGATCAAACAGGGTGAATTTGATGGGATGATCTGCACAGCTGATGATATTACGCAGCAACGTACTTATGAACAGCAAATGCTGCAACTTGCCTATATTGATCAACTAACCCTACTGCCGAATCGAGCGTCTCTGGCCGATCGAGCCCGAGAAATTTTTGCGACAGCCATGCAACAGCAACAACAACTCGCTGTGTTTTATCTCGATTTAGATCACTTCCAACATATTAATGACACCATGGGCCATCAGACTGGTGATGAGTTATTACAGCAAGTGGCTGCTCGCTTACAGATGTTAGTCGTTGCACCTGATGTATTAGGGCGATTAGGCGGGGACGAATTTCTGCTGATCAAACACTGTCAGCATGACGCTGATGTGCTGAAAACTGCATCACAATTACAACAATTGATGGCGGAGCCATTTGCTGTTGGCGAACGTAGTCTTCATGTCAGTCCCAGTATCGGCATCGCATTATTTCCACAACATGGGTTGAGTTTTTCCGAGCTTTTAAGGGTCGCTGATGTCGCGCTATACGAAGCGAAAGATGGTGGGCGCCGTGCCTATTCTTTGTATAGCCACCAAATGACTGAACGCTTGCAAGAACGATTACAGTTAGAGCATGGCATGCGCAGTGGGTTATTCACCGGTCAGTTTAGTTTGAATTATCAACCTATCATGCGCTTGGATGGCAAGCAGGTTGATGGTGTGGAGGCGCTTTTGCGTTGGCAGCATCCACAACTAGGGGCAATTAGCCCTGCAAAATTTATCCCATTGGCTGAACAATCAGGATTTATCGTTGAGTTAGGGTATTGGGTGTTACAGCAAGCTGTGGCGCAAGCTGCGCGCTGGCAAAAGCATGGTCCTCGTATGCAGGTGGCCGTCAATATCTCGACCGTGCAACTGATGCATGGCGATTTTTTTGCCAAATTGAGTCAATGTTTGGAAGTACATGGCTTGGCACCTGAATTATTGATGCTGGAATTGACCGAATCCGTACTGGCGCAGAAAGTGGCAGAAAGTCGTGCACTTTTACAGAAAATCCAGAAGCTTGGTGTGAAGATTTCGCTTGATGATTTTGGGACAGGCTATTCCAGTTTAGCTTATTTGAAGAGTTTCCCGATCCATAAACTTAAAATTGATCGTTCATTTATCCAAGATTTACTGACCGATCCTGACGACCGAGCAATCGTGCATTCTGTGGTGGTGCTTGGGCATAGTTTAGGGATGCTCGTGGTGGCCGAAGGGGTCGAAATGCCTGATCAGCTGAGACAGTTAGAGTTGCTCGGTGTCGATGAAGTGCAAGGTTATCTGCTTGCCAAAGCTTTGCCTGCTGCAGATATTGAATCTTGGCTCTCTAAACAACATAGTCTGGGTCTATTTTGAATCGGAGAAGAGATTCTTATTGTTGCTAAGAAGCTGCGAAAGGTTGAGCGGCAAGAATTGAGCTCAGCGCCAATCCTTGCGGGTCAATACCGGAACTGAGCAAGAATGTAAATTGCGTTAACCTTCGGTAATTCATTGATTTGTAAAAAGTTTGCCTTGTATGATTTTCCAGCGGTCGCGCCATTTATTTTAGAAAAATCAATAGAATTCCTTGCCTTCGTCTGAATTCGACTAATACTGAAAAGGAACAAGCTGCGCTTGCCTTCTAAATTGTTTTCAAACATGAGGTTGCTATGAAGAATCATTTAATCGCGTTGGTCGTTGGAGCTGCTGTGGTTGCATTTACCGCTCCGGTCGCGCAAGCCCAAGAACAATGGATGGTTTCACTGTGTGAATACACGAAAACAGATGATAAAAACCGTATTCGTAAATTATTGACCGACAACAAAGTCAACGTGCGCAAAATTTATGATGGTGTGAAATGTAACAACGAGTCATTAATCAAATTTGCGATGCGGAGTGACGCATATGAGGCGGGTTCATTTTTTGTGAAACAGATGCCTGCTAATGCGCTAAAAGAAGAAGCATTGGAAGATTGGGCCAAAGCCAATGGTTTTGAAGCATCTCCGTTAGTGAATGATATTCGTGCTCGCATCGGGACAGACTAACAAAAAACCAATACTGAACTACTGGATTTAAGCCCGCGTTGCGGGCTTTTCATTTTTAACGCTCAACCTAATCCCTATGATTTCCCTTGGTTTGCGTTTTGCTGATTAGAATACATCAAATAGGACATCCACAATCACAGCGGTTGCTACAGCGACTAACACTAAATCTGTCCCACACATTTGCCACTCATGATCTGGGTAATGCGGTAGTGCGGCAATAAAATCCGGATTCGAAATTTTCTTGGCAATCCCTGGTGGTAAAGGCTTACCACGGGCAAGTTGCTTACGGATGCCCGGTGGTAGTGCTTTCCCGCTTTTGACTTGATAACGTGAAGCCAAATCTCTGGCGGTGCCCACATTCAAATTAATTTCAATCGTGCTTTGTCTGGTGTGATTGGTCGATGAGACTTGGCCCTGATGTTTTTCTTTTTGCTTGCCCTGGCCATGGGACTGGTGGTTTTTGCCATCAGGATGTTGGTGCGTCGCCCGATGTTCATCTGCCACTGCCGTCATTTGTAAGGATGGGATACAAAATGCTGCAATTGTTAACGAAAGTAAAAAATGTTTATTTTTCATATATTTAAACTCTGATTTGTTTGCCTGAAGAGACAAATGTGACATTAACATTTGTCCCTTATTTTACAAATAATTACAATTTCACATAATTTAGTTGCACTTTATTTGTACATCTGGCATGTTCGATTCATTGCTGAATGCCGCTGACAGCAGCAGACACTAGCATAAAAATAATAATGTCAGCACATTAAATCCAAACATGCAGGAACTTCACTTATGCAAAAATTGATCAAAATAGCACCAATCGCTTTTGCTGTGGCATCGACCTTGGCATTCTCTTCAACTGCACACGCTGAACGGGTGATTTTGCAAGTTGATAATCTAAACAAAGGCCTCATCACTGCGATGACTCGTCAAGCGGGTGGGGAAGTTAAAGTTGAAGCGGATGGCTTCGTGGCAGTCGAATTTGAAGGCAAGTCATTCGATGAAGTGAAAGGAATTTTCAATAATCCGCATGTTCAATTGATTGAAAGAGATTTGGTGCGTAAACCAATGGCGTTGTTCAACGATACCGTTGGCAATCCGATGAATGTGCAAGTGACGCCTTATGCTGTTTTTCAGTCACAAGCAAATTTAGTCAGCTTTAACCCAGCGACTGCACCAAAAGTCTGTATTATTGATTCTGGCTTAGACCGCTCAAACGTTGATTTTGAATGGGGATCTATCACAGGCGATAACGATTCTGGCACTGGTAACTGGGATGTGAATGGTGGCCCACACGGAACCCACGTGGCTGGCACTATCGGTGCTGCGAATAACGGCGTGGGCGTAGTTGGTATGGCACCAGGCGTTAAAATGCATATCATTAAAGTGTTTAATGCCGAAGGTTGGGGTTACTCTTCTGATTTGGCTTATGCCGCTCAAAAATGTTCTGCCGCAGGCGCTAAAATCATCAGCATGAGCTTAGGCGGTGGCGGTTCAAACACGACAGAATCAAACGCCTTCCAAAACTTCACTAATGCAGGTGGTTTAGTGGTGGCTGCTGCTGGTAACGATGGTAATAACATTCGTTCCTATCCTGCAGGCTACACCTCAGTCATGATGGTAGGTGCTAACGATAATAACAACGCCATCGCGACATTCTCACAGTACCCAAGCTGTACTTTAAGTGGTAAAACTGATGATGGCCATTGCGTTGAAGTGACCGCAGGTGGTGTTGATACCTTATCAACCTATCCTGCTGGCATGGCAACAAGCGCAGTGTTAAGCACTAACTTAGGTGCCTTTGAAAGCAGCGCAATGGAAAATATCGGCACTGCCAATGCTGCGACATTCTTTATGGGCACAGCAGAAACAACCAATGCGGGTGCTGCTGGTAAAATTTGTTTAATTGACCGTGGCGTGATTTCATTCCATGACAAAGTGAAGAACTGTCAGTTATCAGGTGGTGTCGGTGCGATCCTCATCAATAATGTGGCTGGCATGTTATACGGCACTTTAGGTGAAGGCACAGCCAATACCACTTCAATCCCTGCTGTCGGTGCAAAATTTGAAGATCGTAGCCAATTGTTAGCTTCGACCACAGCTACTGTCAGTATCGGTGGTTCAGATTATGGTTTAATGAGTGGTACTTCAATGGCAACGCCAGCGGTTTCAGGGATTGCGGCCTTAGTGTGGTCAAATCACCCAACCTGTACTGGAACGCAAATTCGTAATGCATTAAAAGCAACTGCCAAAGATTCAGGTGCTGTGGGCAAAGACGTTTACTTCGGTTACGGTATTGTACAAGCCAAAGCAGCCAATGATTACTTATTACAAAATGGCTGTGGTGCAACCTCAACGGCAATTACTTTAACAGCAACAGCTCGGACTTCAGGTCGTACACGTTATGCTGATCTGCGCTGGGCCAATGCAACGACTACTAACGTAGATATCTACCGCAATGGCGTAAAAGTGATTACTACTGCCAATGACGGTTTACATTCAGATAGCCCAACTGCAAAAGGGACTTACACTTATAAAGTGTGTAACGCTGCAAGCACTACCGCGTGTTCGGTAGAACGTTCAGTAACATTCACTAAGTAATTATTACTGAATTGACATAAAAAAGCCGGTCAACTTGTTGACCGGCTTTTTGTTATTTGCGGTTTGCAATATTGGATTCTGAGTAGTTCACAATCAGCATTATCGGCAGCGGACGCCATGCTAGTCTGTATGCCCCCGCATTTTGTATTTAAAGTCTTCCAAGATTAAGTACAGCACAGGAATTAACAGCAAGGTAATGACTGTCGCAAACAAGATGCCAAAGGCTAGTGACACCGCCATTGGAATGACGATCTGCGCTTGCAAGCTGCGCTCTAACACAATCGGAGCCAACCCCAAGAACGTGGTGAGTGAAGTCAGCATAATAGCGCGAAAACGCTGGCTGCCGGCGTCCATCACTGCATCGTAAAGCTTGACACCACGTGCTCGGGCTTCATTGACGAAATCCACCATGATAATACTGTCATTAACCACTACCCCAGCCAAGGCAATCAAACCAAAAATCGACATGATGCTCATATCCAAGCCTAACACCAAATGGCCAAGGAATGCTCCCACCATGCCAAATGGGATCACGCTCATAATTAGCAATGGTTGGCTGTAGGATTTCAGTGGGATCGCCATCAAGGCATAAATACCAAATAACGCGAGTACCCCAGCCATCAGTAACTCGCCAATGGCATCGGCTTCTTCCAAGCTAGCACCGCCTAGGCTTGATTTGACCCCTGGGAAATCATCCTCGATGGTTTTCAAAACGCCTGCTTTTAACTCTTTAATCACTTGGCTCGGTTCAACTTTGCTCTTATCAACGGCTGCTGTCACAGTGACAGCTCGTACGCCATTCACGCGAGTAATGGCGCTATAGCTTGGTTGTAAGCTATAGGTTGCAATTTGGCTAAACGGGACTTCGCCCCCATTGCTGGTACGAATTTTAATGGCATCTAAATCGCCAATTGAAGAGCGGGCATCGCGCGGATAGCGCACCATCACTTTGACTTCTTCGCCATCACGCTGCAACCGTTGCACTTCAGCGCCATAAAAACCATAGCGCACTTGTCTGGCTAAATCAGTGAGGGTAATTCCCAACAAGTCGGCTTCGGGTTTGAGGGCCAACACAATTTCATCATTACCACCGAGTAAGGAGTCATCAATATCAAATACCCCTTCATAGTTCGCTAAAGCCTTTTTCAATACGTCGGTTGCCGCTTGCAAAGTGGCTAAATCGGTGCCTTTGAGTTCTAACGATAAATCGCCACCTTCACCCCCGCCCATAGTAGCGGCACTAATCTTGAAGCTTTTCACGCCAGGGATTTCTGGGATTTGTTCGCGCCAGCGATTGGCAATTTCAAAACCATCAATTTCACGGCCTTCGCTTTTTTCTAATTCAACCACAAGCTGTCCGCCGGTATCGTTGCTTAAGAACATCAGCCGATGTTTGACAATATCTTGGTTGTATTCACGGCCCAATTCGCTGTTGACACGTTGTAAGGCTTGTTCGATTTGTTGCATGGCTGCAACTGTTGCTGGGCCTGACGCACCTTCTTCCATTTGCAAGTTGGCACGAATAAAGTCACTCGGTAAATTCGGGAAAAATACCCAACGCACATAACCGCCGACTAATAAGCCGATGGTGAGCACCAGTGCGGCAAAAAAACTAGCGACCGTGATATATCGATATGTCAAACAAAGCTGTAACACGGGGCGATATTTAAATTCAATAAAGTGTTTCATGCGAAGCGTGGTCGCTTCCCGCACTTTACGTAAGGTTTCACTGCCAAATCGGCCCAAAGCATAAAGACCACCAGGTCTTGGATCCCATGGCTTAGTGTCCATACGCACTAAATGAGCAGGTAGAATGAACTTAGATTCAAAAATGGAGAGCATTAAGCATAACACCACAACCCATGCTATCGAACCCCAAATCCCTGACTGTGCGCCGCCAACCAATAACATCGGGACAAACGCTGCGACTGTGGTCAACACACCGAAAGTGGCGGGTGTCGCTACTTTGAGAGCGCCACGGATGACCGATTGTTCAGATTTGCCATGTTTTTCAATTTCAGAATAGGCACTTTCGCCGATGATAATCGCGTCATCCACCAAAATCCCAAGCACCAAGATAAAACCGAACAAGCTGATCATATTGATTGAGACATCAAACCACGGCATTGGTAATAACGCTAAAGCGCCTAAGAAACAGATGGGAATCCCCATCATGACCCAGAATGCGACACGGAATTCTAGGAATATGGTCAGTGAAATTAAGACCAATAATGCGCCCATCACCATATTATCGGTCATCAAATCTAAGCGACCTTGCAAATAATGGCTGGAGTCCCCCCAGTAGGAGATGTTGACGCTGTCAGGCAGGCTGGCCTTTTTTTCGTTGATATAATCTTTCACGGATTGCGCAATTTTGAGCGTGTTATCGTCGCCAATTGCATCTACACGAAGAGAAATAGAAGGTTTGCCATCGAAGGTGGTGAAGCCTTCGATTTCGGTAAAATCATCACGGATGGTGGCAATATCACTCAGCATTACTTTGGCGCCATTTGCTTGTCGCAACAGCACAATTTTTGAAAAGTCCGCGAAGACATACGCTTGGCCTTTGGCACGAAGTAGCATATTGCCATTTTCTGCTTTAATCGCGCCGCCCGGTAAATCAACCGAACTTGCCCGCACCGCATTGACAACTTGCTCGAAAGTGAGGCCATACTCGCGCATTTTTTCTTCAGACACTTCCAAAGAAATTTCATAAGGGCGAGCGCCAACCACTTCAACCTTGTTGATGCCGGGCCTTAATTTCAACTCATCCCGCACATCTTTCGCCATCTCTTTCAACGTAGCTTCCGAGGCAGAACCATAGATCGAGACCCACATCACATTGCTGGTAAAGCGGGTGCGATAAACGACTGGTTTTTCCGTTTGTTCGGGCAACGAGGATATGGAACCAACCTGAGTCTTGATTTCATCCATCACTTCTTGAATATCATACCCAGACTCGACCTCAACAATGACTGTTGCCAACCCTTCATTAGCGATTGATGTCAGTTTTTTGATGCCATTCACTTGGCGTAGACTTTCTTCAATTTTGTCGATCACACCACTTTCAACTTCTTGTGGTGCAGCGCCTAGATAAGGCACACGAATAGTGACTTGCTCTAGTTTGATTTCAGGAAATACTTGTTTTTTGATGGTCAGGGCTGAGAATAACCCCGCCAAAATCATGATCATCATCAATAAGTTGGCTGCAACATGGTTGCGGGCAAACCAGCCAATTAATCCTTCTTTTAAGCCAACTTCAGTTTGATTTTCCGCAGAGTTGGCAACTTGCTGATTTTCAGGCTGCTGAGGAGTACTCATTGTTGCGCTCCTGAATCCGCAGTTTTATGTTCTGGGGTCTTGTCTTCAGCTGCACTTGTGGCTTCAGCCTTAGGGTTAAACACGGTCTGAGCGGTGCGGACTTTTAAGCCAGGCAAAGGATTGGCCAGTGGTGAGGTGACAATTTGATCGCCGGCAGAAAAACCACTGAGGATATAGGCAAACTGCTGATCGGCACGGTCAAGTTTCACTTCACGCAGCTGAAGCTGCATTTCGGCATCGGCGACCAACACCAGATTGCCGGGATTTAACAAATGGCGGGGAAGTTGGGTTACTTCGGCAGAGTGTCGGCCAGAAATCAGCGCATTAACGAATTGACCAAAGCGCAGTGGTTGCGATGTCGCGGCATCGGACTTCTTCTCACGCTGATAAGGATCTTTAATTTCGGCCACCACATAAATCACTCGGCTCTTTTCATCCAATACCCCTTCGGTTCGGACTAATTCGGCCTGCCATTGTGAGCCTTCTGAGGATAATGTCACTGGCAGAGAAAATGTGCGATTCGCGCTGGCTGAGGGTAATCCCAAATCGTCAAGGTCGGTCAGTGCCAGCGGCAAACGAATTTCAGCGATACTGGTGTCGAGTAACACACCCAGTTGATTCCCACGGCTGACGAATTGACCTAAATTGGCTGCACGACTGCGAACCATGCCGGTATAAGGCGCACGGATTTCAGTGCGATTCAAATCGCGAATAGCGCGTTCTAAATCAGCTTCTGCACTTTGCACTTTGGCTAAAGCGCTGGCTAATTGTGGTTTGCGTAACCCCAGGGCTGGTGCTTTGCCTTCGGTATAATTCAGCCAATCGCGCTCTGCGACTTTGGCTCTGGCCTTCTCTTCTTCCAGCATGGCTTTGGCATTCGCCAGTGCGGCTTCTGCGGTTTTCACTGCGGTTTTGTAATCGGACTGCTCAACTTTAATCAATAAGTCGCCCTGATTAAAAAAACCACCTGCCACGAAAGCATCGGCAATTTCTACAATTTTACCACTGACTTCACTGACTAAACTGGTTTCGGTTTTAGCTTGAACCGTCCCTTGCGATGGCAATTGGTATTGTTGCACAGCAAATTTGGGAACCTGCAATTCAACCAAAGGTGGTAAGCGTGCTTCAATTTTCTTATCGGGCGCTTTTCGTGACATTGCCAGCAATACTGCCAACACCAAGCAAACGATGATAATAAACACGACATAAGGCCACTGACGGGGTGGAGTTGCGGATTGTTGGATTGGGTTCATAAGTTGCCACACAGGTGATTGATGTTGTTAGACAATGATGGATGCATATAATAAGTACAACTATTCATTTAGGTTTAGTGTTTCAGCCGACTAATTTGTTACAGAATGCTTCAATTCGTTGCTGATTGCGTCCGCTTTTTTGAAAGTTCGCGATGTTAGACATTTCAAGGCGCTCATGCGCAGGTAAAATGCTCGACCAAAAAGTCGATCCAGAGTCGCACTGCCAAAGGTTAGCGCTATGACGCATTGAATATAACCAAGGTGCCCTGAAAATTCGTGAGTTTTTGCGCTAACGCAACTTTAGCGGCGATGCATACAGCAATTCAGTCGATAATGGTTTAGAATTCTGCATCTTTTTTGCATACGGGTGAGTCCAGTATTCCAAATGCAAACACTAAACTTTGATGATAAGGCATTGATATGTCAAGCAAACATTTTATAACTGCAGCTCAATTACTCGAAGATTCGTTCCGCTTAGCGGCGCAGGTTTATGAAAGCGGCTTTCGGCCACAGTTTATTGTGGGGATCTGGCGCGGTGGTGCGCCAATCGGCATCGCTGTGCAAGAGTATTTTGATTTCAAAAATGTCGAGACCGACCATATCGCTGTGCGTACGTCTTCTTATTACGGCATCGACAAACAAAGCAAAGATATCAAAGTGCATGGCCTGCATTACATCATCGAAAATGCCAATGCCGACGATGGCTTATTGATTGTGGATGACGTATTTGATTCGGGGCGTTCAATTTTCGCGTTAAAGGAAAAATTGGGCCAATTGATGCGCTTAAACATGCCACGCGACATCCGCATTGCCTGTCCGTATTACAAGCCAAAAAATACCGCAGTGCCATTAACACCAGATTATTACATCCACTCTTCTGAGAGCTGGTTGGTATTCCCGCACGAAGTCTCTGGCTTGACCCCTCAAGAAATCGCTGAGGGCAAAACCGACCTTGCCAACATTCGCGATTTGTTTATCTAAAACAGAGTGTTAGATGTAAAAAGGCCGCGAAAAAACGCGGCTTTTTTATTGAAAATTTACAAACACCTTCTATCGAAGTAGTTTCTTATAGGGCAACACGCCAATCAACCCATCAGTACCCTGCCGCTTGCCCGTCTTTACGGGATTCCGAGGCGCCGTAATACACGCCGGTTTTTGGATCTTTCATGATGGCTTGATATCCGCCAAAGCCGCCTAAGCCATAGCGAATATCGTGGCCTTTTTGCATCAGGCTTTGAATGGTTTGGTAGGGCACGCCGCGTTCAACTTCGGTGTAACCGCCGTTAGTTAAATACATCTCAGTGCCATCGGTCGGTTCCGTGCTCCCCAAGTGCTGCCAACGCGCAGCGTCGCCGGCTTCTTGCAAATTCATGCCGTAATCAATCATGTTGACGACGATTTGCACATGACCTTGCGGTTGCATCGCGCCGCCCATCACGCCAAAACTGACCCAAGGCTTCCCATCTTTGGTAATAAAGGCTGGAATGATGGTATTAAATGGCCGTTTACCCGGGGCAAACGCGTTGGCATGTTTGGCATCTAGTGAGAACATTTGGCCACGGTCTTGAAACACAAAACCAAGGCCTGGTACCACAACGCCCGAACCCATGCCGCGATAATTCGACTGAATCAGTGACACCATATTACCTTCGGCGTCCGCAGTGGTCATGTAAATGGTATCGCCGGTATACAAATGTGGATTGCCAGCGTCAACGCGTTGCGCTGCTTTTTCACCAATTAGTTTGGCACGCTCACGGCCATAGGCCTCCGAGATTAACTCTTTAACAGGGACTTTTTGGAAGTCCATATCGGCGTAGTATTTGGC
Organism: uncultured Rheinheimera sp.; assembly: GCA_964540955.1. Taxonomy (GTDB): domain Bacteria; phylum Pseudomonadota; class Gammaproteobacteria; order Enterobacterales; family Alteromonadaceae; genus Pararheinheimera. Next base: position 13,322 of record CAZIPG010000015.1, on the reverse strand, counting down.
TCTATCTTCAAACGCTAATTTCTTTGCTTCAATCATCGTATGCAAGCTGGCCGGACTATTAAAGCCCATGGCTTTTAAGTCGAAATTCTTCAAAATTTGCAGCATTTGCAGTGCGGCGATGCCTTGACCGTTCGGCGGCAATTCCCAAACATCATAACCGCGATAATTCACTGACACAGGTTCAACCCAAGTGGACGTGTGAGTGGCAAAATCTTCGTAGCGCAAATAACCGCCTTCTTTTTTCATAAAGGCATCAATTTTTTTCGCGATATCGCCTTGATAAAAGGCATCACGGCCATCTTTCGCCAGAGTTTTTAGCGTATTCGCCAGCGCAGGGTTTTTGAAAATCTCGCCTTTGGCGGGCGCTTTGCCGTTGATGGTGAAGGTGCCGACAAAATCCCCTGGTTGCGATGATAGTTTCGGAACTGATGCGTTCCAGTAATAGGCAATCAACTCAGAGACTGGAAAGCCTTTTTCCGCATATTGAATGGTGGGTGTTAATAAGGTTTTCATCGGCAATTTGCCGAATTTCCCATGCAGCGTATACCAACCATCGACAGTACCAGGCACCGAAATTGGCAGCATGCCGAGTGGCGGAATATCGGTACGGCCCAGTTTTTTCACTTCGGCTTGCATCTGCGCTAAGGTCATGCCCTTGGGGGCTCGGCCGGAGGCGTTCAAACCGTAAAGTTTGTTATCACGGGCCGACCAAACGATGGCGTATAAATCGCCGCCGATGCCATTGCCAGTGGGCTCCATCAACCCCAGTGCAGCATTCGCAGCAATCGCGGCATCAATGGCATTACCGCCTTGTTTCATGATGTCGAGCGCAATTTGCGTGGCCAGTGGTTGACTGGTTGCTGCCATCGCATGAGGAGCAATGACCTCAGAGCGACTGGCAAAATCAAAACCAGTGACTCTGTCATAGGCTAACAAGGGACTACTAGGCAGTAATAGGCATAACATCGCAATTTTTAGACGCATTTCTTATTCTCCGCGACCCACGCTGGGTTTTATTATTTCTCGACACTAACCGCCTGCATGATGGAATACAAATCTCTCGCGACCAAACTCCCGAATGTGGCGATGGTCGGGCGAGGAATTTGACTGGTTTTTCAGCAAAAGCATGGCATGATAAAGTTAATTTACTGACTTTATTAAGGAATAGATCATGGAGTGTCGCTCTCGCGCCATTAAGGTTTCACTGGCCACATTATTAGCCTGTGTTGGGTTAGCCGCTTGCCAGAGTCGACAAGCGCCACCATTGGACCCGGTGATTGGCAATACCGGCGCGGCCTTATCGGATATCGCCAAACGTGCCGATGTGCAGCGCTATCAACTCGATTTAGAAGTGTTTCCTGCCACACAAGAAATTGCCGGGGTTGGTCACACTGAGTTTTTGCTGTTACAAGAAAGCGCGCAAGTCGAATTAAAGTTAGATAGCCGTTTTGCCATTTCACAAATCCAAGTCGATGGGGTCACAAGCAGCTATCAACGTGAAGGTGGCGTGCTGACGATTAACCTACCCACTACAAAGCCTGTTGGTGCAAAAGTGAAAGTGAGTGTCAGCTATCGAGGAAAGCCGCATGTTGCGTTAAATGCGCCTTGGGCGGGCGGTTTTGTTTGGAGTCAAACACCAGATGGTCAACCTTGGATCGCGACGGCGGTTCAAGGTGAAGGCTGTGATTTATTCTGGCCGTGCAAAGATCACTTCAGTGACAAAGCAGATCAGATGCAAATGAAGCTGACGGTGCCAAAACCGCTATCCGCAGTCACCAACGGGGTCCTCCAACAAATCAAGCCAATTGCGGGCGATAAACAGCAGTTTGTTTGGCAATTAAATGTGCCTGCGAGTGATTACAACATTGCGTTAAATATCGGCCCATATCAGCGGATCGAGCAGCAACATCGCAGCGTGAATGGCGCCATGGTGCCGATTGAATTTTGGGCTTTGCCGCAGCATGTTGAAAAAGCGACCACGATGCTGAACGAGGATGTGCAAGGTCAGCTGGCATTTTTTGAGAAAAAATTGGGTCCTTATCCGTGGGGAACTGAAAAAATAGGTTTTGTTGAAACGCCGCATTTAGGCATGGAGCATCAAACCGTAAATGCGTATGGCAAAGGCTACAAGCGGGATGAATATGGTTTTGATTGGTTATTGCATCACGAGTTAGCGCATGAGTGGTTTGGCAATTTGATGACGCATCAGCAGCTCAATGATGCTTGGTTGCACGAAGGTTTTGGTCTGTATATGCAACCCCTGTATGCCCAATATAAATTAGGCGATGCTGCTTATCGCTATCAAATGTATAAATCCTACCTGGGTTTATTAAACTGTCAGCCGATTGTGCGCAGCGGTCAAATCAGTTCTGATGATGCCTTTAACCCTGATATCTACGGTAAAGGGGGGTGGGTTTTGCATACCTTGCGTGGCATCATCGGCGACGATTTGTTTTGGCAAGCGACCCGAGAATTATTATACGGTCGCACCGATACGGCCAAGCTTGCCTATCCAATCGCGCCGCGTTATCGTAATTCAGCTGAATTTGAAGCAATCGTCAATCGACTCACTGGGAAAGATTTGAGCTGGTTCTTTGCCGTGTATTTGCGCCAAGCAGCATTACCTGAATTGAAGCAAACGCGGACTGATACAGAAGTTACCTTGAGTTGGTCCACGCCTGCAAATTTACCATTTCCGATGCCGGTTGAAATCGCCATTAATGGTCAGTTGCAACAGCTTGATTTCAGTCGAGGGCCTGTCGTCGTGAAAGTATTAAAAACAGATCATCTCGTCATTGATCCCAACATGAAAGTGTTGCAACAACTGCCGATCATTGGTTTGTGTGCAGAAAACAGTGAAAAAGTAAAAAATAAACGCAAAGCATAATTGGGGGGCCGTTGAAGAACATTGTTCTTTCAACAAAGAGGCCTTAGAATCGAGTTTTATTTAACAGGATGTATACATAAATGAAATTTTGTAAATTAGCAGGGTTATTCTTATTATCTGCAGCCGCTTGTTTGCCAGTGGCTGCCCAGCAAACCATGGAAACAGTCGTTGCTGTGGAGGAAGATTTTGGCAAATGGGAATTCCGTGGTGCATTAATCAATAATGCTTTTGATAAAGATGCCGCTTATGTCGAAGGGATTGACGATTCAGCCTTAAGTTTTTACGTTGCCGGTGATTATTTAAAATCAGGTTACCGCACGTCAGTGTTTTTAGAATTCTACCTCTACGACGATAAATATGGCTTCTCGCAATGGGTCGAAGGCGATGGTTGGTTCAATAATGGTGATGTCAGCCAAGAGTCTTCTGATGCCAGTGGCGTCAGTGCCGGTATTTTATTTGGCCCACAATGGAATTTTGGTGCTGACAACAAAGCCGTTGCTTATGTTCAAGGTGGTTTTGATGTGATGTTAAGCTCTGAGCGCGGCATCTCTTCTTGCAGCAACTGTTATTCTGAAGATATCGAGATGGGTGGCGGTGCTTTAGTGCAAGCAGGCGTTGAGCGTGAAATGGGCTCGTTCACACTAGGTGTCGTTGCTCGTAGCCATTTAAGTGGTGACTTAGGTTCATCCTTCGGTATCACGCTTGGCACTGGCTTTTAATTCAGCGCCGAGACCGCCAAGCAAGATGGCAAAAATCTGAACTAGAAAAACAAACCCCAGCCAAGTGCTGGGGTTTGTTTTATTAGGGATATGTTTTATCAGCGATATGTTTTTAAACCACCTGCTGTGCTTGCGCTAAGCTGTCCCAGACTTCATCGGCACTGGCTAAATCTGACTCGGATAACGGCTGACCTGAACGCACCAAAATTTTGCGAGCGACGCCTGCCGCCGCTGCTGCTTGCATATCGGCAGCTTTGTCACCCACCATCAAACTTTGACTTGGATCGATGCCGAACTCGCGGATCGCTTGCAACAACATGCCAGGTCTAGGCTTGCGACAATCACAGTCGAGGTTGTAGGGCGATTGGCCTTTTTCGACATGATGTGGGCAATAATAAACGCCATCAATTTTTACGCCATGCGCAGCAAATTGTTGCTTCATCCAACTGGTTAATAAAGCAAATTGATGTTCGCTATAGTAACCACGGGCAATGCCACTTTGATTGGTCACGACAATCAACAAATACCCTTGCTGCTGTAGATGCTGACACGCCGCAAAAATGCCTTCAATAAAATCAAACTGTTCTGGCGTCGAGGTATACCCATGGTCAATATTGATCACGCCATCCCGATCTAAAAACGCGGCTTTACGCAGGGTCGTCATAGTTGTTCCTTTTCAATCACCAGATCGAGCATCCGTTGCACTGCATCGACACTGATTTGCGCCATCAGCTCAGCGCCTTTGATGCGCTGTCCCCAAGGCAATTCTGCTGCAGGTTTGCCAAACTGAGTTTGTAAATTGCGGTGATAGACCTCAACCACATAATGCCGATAAGTATAAGGCCCTGTGCGATCAGGATTCGAATGTGCATATAAACCAATCACTGGAGTACCAACGGTTACAGCCATATGGGCAGGGCCCGTATCTGGCGCAATCACTACGCTGGCATGTTTGAGTAACGCGAGTAATTGTTTTAGCGATGTTTTCCCCACCAAATTGCTTATTTGGCTTTGCGCATGGGCGATAATGTCTGCAGCTAATTGTTGCTCGAGTGGGGTTGGGCCGCCGCAGATGAAAATCCGAAACCCTTGCTGCGCCGCGTAATCGGCGATGGCTGCATAACGTTCGGGCAGCCAGTTTCTTTCTGCTTTGGATGCAGCAGGGCAGAGGATTAAGGTCCGAGTTTTACCCTCGGTATTGAGTGATAGCTGGCTTTGTGCAAAAGCTTCATCAGCTTCAGTCAGTGGCATCTGCCACGCCGGGGCGCTATTGCGATTGGGGGTAAAAGGCACGCCCAAATGCTGCACAAACCCAGCAAAGCCATCTAACACATGCGGGCTCTGTTGCGGCGCAATGCGCTCACGCATAAACAGCGCATGGAGTTCTTTGGCGCGCTGCCAATCAAAGCCAATTTTCCGCTTGGCATCAATAACCAAGGAGGCAAGATTGGCGCGCAACGCGACTTGCATGTGCAACAACACATCAAATTGCTGGCCGGCTAACTTGCGTTTTAAATCGCCATAAGCGGCAAAACCGAGTTTTTTATCAAACACCACAAACTCAACGCCTGGTAAGCCTTGTAGCAACATGGCTTCGACTTTGCCGATGATCCAGGTGATTTTGGCCTGCGGGTAGTGACGTTGCAGTGCTTGAACCGCCGCTACCGCATGGCAGACATCACCAATGGCGGAAAGGCGCAAAATGCAAATTGAATGCAGCTCAGTGGGGGATGCCATGCTTAGCCTTTAATTTTTTCGATAATAGCGCTCGTCGAGCAGCCATCGACAAATTGCAGTACTTTGACTTCGCCGCCATAAGCCAACACCTCTGATGCGCCGACAATGGTCTCGATGCGATAATCGCCACCTTTGACGAGCACATCGGGTTTTACCTGCAAAATCAGTGAGAGTGGCGTATCGTTTTCTTCGGCGAGATCGCCAAAAGGCAACACCCAATCGACGCTGGCCAGACTCGCTAACACGGTTGCACGCTCATCCAATGGATTGACAGGGCGTGTTTCCCCTTTTAAGCGTTTGATGGAGGCATCAGAATTCAGACCTACCACCAAACGGTCGCCCAGGGCTTTGGCTTGCGCCAAATAACGCACATGACCGGCATGTAAAATATCAAAACAGCCATTGGTAAAGACAATGCGCTCACCGTTCTGCTTAGCAAAGGCGATATGCTGCAGCACTTTGGCAAATGGCGTTTGATAAACGTCGCCTTGTGAGAATAAATGGCTATTGAGTTTGGCTGCTAATTCGGCAGGAGAGACTGTGGCTGCGCCCAATTTGGCAACCACGAGGCCAGCCGCTAAATTCGCGACTTCCACAGCTTGCGGTAAGCTCATGCCCGCGCCAAGCATGACTGCTAAAGTGGCAATCACGGTATCACCAGCACCGGTCACATCGCTGACTTCGAGTACCTGTGCTGGAAAGTGGTGCGTTTCGGTCGGGGTAATCAACGTCATGCCTTGCTCAGATCGCGTTAATAGCATCGCGGCGATGCCACAGCGACTCAGCATGGCGCGGGCAGAGCTCAACATGGCCTCTTCAGAGCTGGTATCGCCCCCAGCCAAACGGAACTCGGATAAATTCGGCGTAATAATGTCGGCACCGCGATACACACTCAAATCTGCTTGCTTGGGGTCAACCAGCACATATTTGCCCGCTGCTTTGGCATTCTTGATAATGCGTTCGACCGCTGCCAGAGACCCTTTATTGTAATCACTGACCACGACGAAATCGTAATTGGGTAATAAGGCTTCTAACTGATCAGCTAACCGTTCGCTGTGAGCACGGCTAAAGTTTTGTTCAATATCTAACCGCACGACTTGCTGGTGGCGCGAAATTACGCGCATTTTAGCAATCGTGGGTAATTCTGCTTGGCTGATGAGCGCCGAAGCGATGCCATCGTTGGCAAGAATGTTGCGTAAACTTTCGCCCTGCGCATCTTCGCCGATTAAGCCGAGCAGACCCACGGCAGCGTCTAAATGGGCAATGTTGCGTGCGACGTTGGCGGCACCGCCGGCTTTGTCTTCAATTTTGCTAATTTTGACCACAGGGACAGGGGCTTCGGGTGATATGCGTTGGGAGTCGCCCTGAAAATAACGGTCGAGCATGACGTCGCCAACAACTAACACACGGGCGTCGGCTAAATGGTTCAAGCGGCTGATATCAATCATCGATGCCTCATTCCTACAGTCTTATGATTTAAATTAGTTCGCCAATACCACATCGAGCGCTTCGCAGAGCCAATGACCGATAAACATATGCACTTCTTGGATCCGCGCGGTTTCATCATTTTTAACAATGATCGGTAACTGCGCGATATCTTTCACTAAGCCGCCATCGCGACCCGTTAAGGCGACAGTGTAAGCCCCGAGTTCATTAGCAGCGGCTAAAGCCAAGTTGATATTTGGGCTTTTGCCAGATGTCGTCATACCGATGACCACATCGCCAGCACGCACTAAACCACGGACTTGGCGTTCAAACACGGTATCAAAATGATAGTCATTGGCGTGCGCTGTCAAAATTGACGTGTCGGTGGTTAATGCAATCGAAGCCAAAGGGCCACGTTCAGCTTTATAACGCACCATAAATTCAGCGGCTAAATGTTGACTATCTGCAGCGCTGCCGCCATTGCCCATCCAGACCACTTTGCCGCCTGCGCGTAAGCAGCGAATCACTTCATTTAATAAAATCTGCGCCTCATCGGCATATTGCTCGACGGTGTCAAAACAGGCGCGATGACGGGCAAGTGCAGCAAGAAAGTTGGCGGTTTGATTCATGTATAGCTGTCCTATTAATCTAATGAGCGATTGCTAAGCCGCAGCCGCAGACAAAATGCTTTTATGTCGAACTTCATGGAAGAAGCTTCAATTTATCATGGTTTTGGCAATGCCAATAACCTAGCCATATCGGCCAATGCAACCTCTAAACCTGGCGTAAATTGCTGATTCGGCTTTAAGGGGGCTGCCCAAGCTTTCTGACATTGTGCCACTATATCGGTTTTGGCTAAAGTGGCCGGATAGATCAAGCCTTGATTTGCGCATGCTAAAACGCGGTCCGGCTGATCTTTAGCCACAGGCACTGCCACTATCGTTTTGCCTAACACAATGGCTTGCCCCATCATATCGCCGCCACCCGAAACTACGAGTCCGGCATGAGCGATCAACGTCATTAGCTGTTGATTCGGCATGGATTTGACCACTTTGACGCTATCAGTGCTGGCAAGTTCACCTTTGAAATTGCCGCCAGTAACCAGAATGGCAGGTTGTGCTGGCGTGGCAGTCGCCAGTGCCGCTTGGTAAAACAATTCGGTTGCGCTAACGCCATTCACTTGATGGCCACCGCCACCCGCAGCCCACAGGCTATAAGTGTTTGGCGTCATTGTCCCAATCACTTCGGGCAATTCGGCCTCTGCGAATACTGGCGTCGGCGTAGCGAAGACCGGACCAATAAATAACGGCGCTGGCTTGTTCAATAGTTTTAATTTCAGCCGTTCAATCGGCGTCAAATCGCCATCCACAAATTTAAATTGGGTGATCCAATGACTATCCAAAGCGGCGAGACGGCGCAGGGCAAAGCCTTTGGCACGCTTTTTCTGATGTTGTGAAATAAAGACCACTTTAGCGCCCACTCGCTTCGCCATTTGCGCTTGCGAAGCCCGTCCCGAGCAATCAAAAATCACTAAGCTTGGTTTAAGGCTTTGTAGGAGTTGATTTACCGCTGCTTTTTCTTTCGTAGCCGACTGATTGAGTAAATGCGTTTTGAATGGGCAACTGGCAGCGGTCGGCGCATGTTTATTCAGCACAAATTGAATGTCTAAATACGGAAATTGCGCGGCCAATGCCTGTGCCAAAACCAACGAACGCATGTACTCGCCAATGCCTTCAGGGCTTGAAACTGGAATGAATAACACGACAGGATTTGGCATCATCGACTCTGCTACTGCGTTTGAAAGCGTTCAGTATATCAAATGCCAACGACTGAGGGATACTTGCTTATGTCTTCATCTCATGCACTTAGTGGCATTGAGCGGAGGATCCACAGCCAGTTTTTACAAAGAGCTATAGCGCTGTTAGTAAAAACTAGCTGTGCACAGGTTATGCGGTTATTTGCTTGCTGTCCGGGGGACGAAATCCAACACTGTGGCATTGATGCAATAGCGGGGTTGGCCGTTCGGACCATCCGGAAACACGTGGCCTAAATGGATACCTGAGACTTTGGCGCGGATTTCAGTGCGCTGCATGCCATGGCTATGGTCGGGCTTTTCAAACACCGCCCCTGCAACAGGCTTGGTGAATGATAACCAACCGCTGCCAGAATCAAAACGGTCGCGGGTATCAAATAATGGCGCGCCACTTAACTTATCGATAAACACGCCATCTGGGGTATTTTTGAAAATTTCATATTGCTTGCAAAACCGATTATCAGTGCCTTTACCAAAGGCGACATGAAAGGCTTCAGATCCGCCCAATTGCCAGCGACCCAGTGCAAGATAAAATTCATCGCGGTTGAGAAATCCTTGATGGCCAAACACTTCTTCACCATTTTCTAGAAAGAAAATGGTTGGCGTTGCAAAGGTGGGGGTCTTTATTTTCAAGCCATCGAGTTCAGATGCCAAGCGTTGATGCATTGGGATCGCCCCTTGATAGCTATTGCTCACTGCTTTTTTGAACTGCTCGCAGTAGGGGCAATACTCGACTGAATTCATCACCACAATATGTTTGCCTTGCAGCAAGGCGCGATTATCGACAGGTGTGCTTTGGGTCGTGGTAGCGAATTTCACCCCTGTTGAATGATCAGGGCAGTAACCCTCAGGATTTTTGACCAAGTAGTCCTGATGGTATTCCTCCGCCGGATGGAACTTTGTTAATGGCTTGATTTGCGTGACGATTTCGCCGAAACCCGCCGCAGACATCAACCGCTGATATTCGGCTTTGACGCGTTCAGCGGTTGCTTGTTGTTGCACTGAATTTGTCAAAATAGTCGAGCGATACTGAGTGCCGATGTCATTGCCTTGGCGATTCAGCTGGGTGGGGTCGTGGGTTTCAAAATACTTTTGCAAAATGGTCTCGAGGCTCACCACTTTTGGATTAAAACTGACTTGTACCACTTCTGCATAGTTATTGGGGTCATGGCGGTATTTGGGCTGCGTAATGATGTCGTAGCGTGGCGCGATCCCTTTGCCATCGGCATACCCAGATACCGCATCAATGACGCCAGGGATCGCTGCATAACGTTTTTCCGCGCCCCAAAAACAGCCCGCGCCCAGCACTACAGTGTCCACCTTTGCTTGGCTAGCGAGTAGGTCTTGCGCTTGGGTTGCGGCATCGGAGTCAGCAGCGTGTGCTGCACTCATGCAGAACATGCCAAGACAGAGCCATTGCAAAAGAGTTCTGAGGTTTAAATCTAAGCCTAATTGCTTGGTCATAACAAACTCCACAAAAACTGTTGAGAGCCGCGCTTTGCTTTTATTTCACTGCAAAGCAATGCTTTGACAGCCCTCATCAACGATATCAACGAACTGTTGTAATAAGACCGGTCTTGTCAGGGATTACTTTCATCATATAGTTTTGACTGACAAACCTATAGATACTTACCTTTGCGTATGCGAAATGGTTTGCTCAAATTGGTAAAATTGTGCTCGGGTTGGTGGATTTGTTGGCGACAAAGCCTGAGGCTTGCGCTTTGGCAAACTGATAGGCGCCCCTGCCGTGGTGGCTTTTACCGGACAGTCGCAGTATGATCGTCGCATTCATTGGAGTGAGAAAGCCTCGTGAGTCGAATCGTTTTAAGTCTATACAGTGCGCTGATTTATGTGGCGCGGCCCATTGCAGTGCTGGCGATGCTTTGGCGCAGTAAAGCCGATGCTGCTTATCGCCAACGTTGGGCTGAACGTTTCGCTTTGCAAACCATTCCGCTGAGTGCCAATGGCGGTATTGTTGTTCATGCGGTGTCGATGGGCGAAGTGGTTGCCGCGACGCCATTAATTCAACAGCTACTCAGCCAACATCCACATGTGCCGATCACTGTGACTTGCACGACGCCGACAGGCTCGGCAAAGATCCGCGCTACTTTTGGCGATCGGGTGTTTCATTATTATTTACCCTTTGATACGCCCGGTGCGGTGCGTCGCTTTCTAAATAAATTGCAGCCGCAATTATTAGTACTGCTTGAAACCGAGTTGTGGCCCAATCTGATTTGGCAAGCGCACGCACGGCAAATTAGAGTCACTGTGGTGAATGCTCGGTTATCAGAGAAATCAGCACGAGGATATCAACGGTTTTCAGCACTGGTTCGACCGATGCTCGCGAGAATTGCCAGCGTGTACTGCCAAGATGAAGCCTCCACCGCTCGCTTCAAAGCGCTGGGAGCCAATGCGCAAACCTCGGGCAATCTAAAATTCGATATGCAAATCGCTGACAATCTTACAGAGCGGGCGACAGCGCTGGCGAAAGATTGGCAAATTGGCGCGAATGAGGGGGCAAGGCCGGTGATTGTTGCTGGCAGTACCCATGTCGGCGAGGATGAACAAGTATTGGCCGCTTTCGCTAAGCTGTTAAGCTCAGAGCCTAATGCTTTATTGATTTTGGTACCTCGCCACCCAGATCGTTTTGAAACTGTTGCACAATTGATTGCGGATACTGGTCTTCGTTATGTTAAACGCAGCGAACAAAGCGCAGTCACCGCAACCACTCAAGTATTACTCGGCGATACCATGGGTGAGCTGATGATGTGGTATCAGCTGGCGGATGTGGTTTTTATAGGTGGCTCGCTGATTACGCGGGGAGGCCATAATCCGCTTGAAGCCATGTGTTTAGCAAAACCAGTGGTCTCAGGTCGGCATGTGTTTAATTTTGCCGAAGTCTACGCCAATTTAGAGCAAGCCGAAGCAGTGGTTTGGGTTGATGATGCAGAGTCTTTAGCGCAGTCGATGCAGCAGCTATTGGCACAGCCCGAGCGCCGTCAACAACTGGCAAGCGCAGGTTTTGCTTTGTATCAACAACACGGTGGAGCGACGTTACGGTTAACGCAGGCTCTTTCGCCTTGGGTTTGTGCGTTACAGTGCCAACAAATCGGCAATTCGCAATTATGGTTTTCGACGGATCACGTCAAGGTCGCGCCTGAGCAACTATTTCATTTGCCATTTTGGCAGGCCGAACAGGCGGTGATCGGCCAGTCGACCGGCCGCAATACGGTTTGGTTTATTAAGCAATTCGAGCAAGAATGGGTAATGCGGCATTATTACCGGGGTGGCCTGATTGGTAAATTATTAACAGACTGGTTTTGGCACCAACCGATTGCGCAATCGCGTGCGATGGCAGAATTTACCATGCTGCGGCAAATGCGCGCTTTAGATTTGCCAGTGCCAACGCCGATTGCCGCTCGGTATCACAAAAGAATGCTGGGATATAGCGCCGATATCCTGATCGCCCGGATTGCCGAGACATTGGATTTATTTGCTTATCTACAACGGCAGGCACTGAGTGCTGAGCAATGGCAGCAGTTGGGGCAGTTGATTGCCAAGTTTCACCAAGCGGGTGTGTACCATTCTGATTTAAACTGTCACAACATTTTGTTCGACAACCAACAATTTTGGCTGATTGATTTTGATAAATGTGGCTGGAGTACCCAGCCAGTTCGTCACCAAGAGATGTTAGATCGACTGTTACGTTCTTTTGAAAAGGAACAGCGTAAAGCGGCTGAGCAGGGCCAGACTTTCTACTTCACCCCGAATGATTTCTCGGCCTTCATGCTGGGTTATCACAATTATCGTTAAAATGAATGGATTGTTGGTCAGAATGAATTAATAGTTGGCCGATATGAGTTTTTAAGAGCGACTCCCCTCAGGAACAGAGGTAAAGACACCAACGGTGGCATTGGCAATCGCATAAAAACATAGAACGTTGATAGAAAAAAGCCCAGCATTGCTGGGCTTTTGCTATCTAAATCATCAGCTTATTGATGAGAAGTGTTTAAAGTCAAACCAGAGACTGCCGTGTAACCACGGATACCGATGTAGTAGGTGCCTGCCACTGGGTTGGTGAATGAACAGGTTTCAGCATTGCCAGTTTTGTATGGACGGCAGTCATACGTGGTAGTTGTTGGGTTAGCACCACGACGGACATATAAATCTGCATCGCCTGTACCACCAGAGATACTCACAGTTAAGTTAGTTCTGCCGGTCGGAACTACCACGGTGTAATACTTCCATGCGCTCTTCGCAACACTGATATTTGACACTGTTGAAGTCACCGGTGTTGTACCACCGCCGCCACCTGTGGTGCCAGCAGCTTTCGCCACTGCAGCCGCTGCGTCAACAATCCCAGTACCACAGCTTGTGCAAGTTGCAGGGAAGGTGCGAGTGGTCGTTTTCAGGATTGATTCGACTTCATCTGGAGTCGCGCCTGGTTTCTTCTGCAGAATTAACGCCGCAACACCAGCCACGTGTGGCGCAGCCATTGACGTCCCTTGTGAGTAGCCATAGCTGTCTGAACCTGGCGTGGTAGTACCGGTGTTGTATGTTGACAACACACCGTTTGGATCGTTCGCCGAGTTTTGTGCGCCGCCAGGAGCTGCTACGTCAACTGAAGTACCGTAGTTTGAGTAATAAGCACGGCCACCTCAACGGTTCACTGACGCGACGTTCACAACGCCAGCACAGTTACCTGGGTTGAAGTTGTTGGCGTTGCTGTTGTCGTTACCGG
>CAZIPG010000014.1:0-28512 GCA_964540955.1 uncultured Rheinheimera sp. | reverse complement strand
TTGTTCAACTTTGGAACACCAATGCTTCCCTGTACAAAAGTGTACAAGCCGAAATAATTCGAGATTATTGCTATAAAAATAAATGACTTAGGTCGTGGTTGTGCATTTCAAAATGCGAGGAGCGTTCAGCGCAATGTGCTGAGAACGGGTTCGCGGGGCGCTGTGATTGCAATTGATGCCAGCCCCACACTAAAACGACAGTAGCAGCCAGCTGCACTGATCTGTCGTTTATTGCTGGCTGGTTATATGGATGGTTATGTCTATTGGTGGATGGTGATATCGAATCGAACGAGCGCGGCGTTGGTCGATTTGGCGTGCGGTTGCTCGCTTTGCTCTGCTGGGGCATGAGGCAGAGGGTCGGAGTGCGCAGTAATAACTCCGCCATGCAATTCGACAATCGATTTAACGATGGCAAGGCCCAACCCTGCGCCTTCCCCTTGTCGTTGTCTCGAAGGGTCAATCCGATAGAAACGGTCAAACAAACGCGCCAAGTGCCCGGGTGAAATTGCATCGCCCTCATTTTGTACACTCAGCCGCCAAACTTGAGCATCATAAGTCATGGCGACCAGAATGGTTGTTCCTGCTTTGGCATGACGGATGGCGTTCGACAATAAATTGGAAAATGCGCGGCGTAGCATGTCTTTATCACCCAGTAACTGCGGAGCTTGGCCGGATAACACGAGAGTCAGCTGTTTTTCCTCGGCTAACGACTCAAAAAACTCAAAGACCACTTGCATCTCTTGGCGTAAATCTAAGGGTTTGAATTGGGGATGGATCAGGCCATGATCTGTTTTCGCCAGCCATAACATATCACTGACCATGGCGGCCAAACGCTCTTGCTCTTCCAAATTAGAATAGAGTAAATCCCGATATTCTTGGCTGTTGCGGTCTTTATTCAAACTCACCTGAGTTTGCGTAATCATATTCGTCAGCGGAGTGCGCAGTTCATGGGCGATGTCTGCAGAGAAATTCGCAAGTTGCGCGAAGCTTTGTTCGAGACGACTCATCATTTGATTAAATGATGTCACCAAATCACTAAGTTCGGCAGGTGTTGCATGGGGATCCAGTTGTAATTGCAGCCGATCGGCACGCACTTGGGCAATATCATCGGAAAATTGTCGTAACGGCGCTAAACCCTGACGCACGCCAAGCCAAGCCGCAAATAAGGTGAACACTACGGAACCCGCCACTGTTAACCACAAGGCGTCGTTAAATTGATGCAGGAAATGCAGATGGAAATCGATTTCTGCTGCCACCGCAATCCGCTGATTGGCAGGCCCAGCAAGCACTGTCCCGCGGAAGGTTTTTTGGCCAGCTTGCCAACTCGTCATGGCATGAGGGTCTACTGATGCTTGCGGCGATACTTCCGCCAATAACCAAGCGAGGTCGCTGCCGGGGCTGGTATACAAGGTTTGATCTAAGGCTTGCACTTGAAAATAAACCCCATGGTGGCCAACCACCGCAAGGGCTAAGGCTTCAGGTAATTGGCTTTGGCTCAGAGTGTTTTTTTGCAAAATCTTGCGCACTGAATCGCCGACCACTTGCAATTCTTCGGCATCTTGTTCCGCAAAATGTTGTTTTATCGATTGTTGCAGCAAACTGCCGAGCACCACGCTGCATAAAAACACGGCGATGGCGACAAATAACATCACGCGACTAGCCAGCGACATCGGCGGCCGTTGTTTGTTGCTTTCTGGCTTGGGTTGCTGCGTGGGTGGCACTGCTGGCGGTTTAGACAATTCGTTCATCATGATGTTCTGCTGGTAAAGTGGGCGCTTCAATTTTGTAGCCCATGCCGCGCACGGTATGGATCAGTTTTTGCGTAAAATCATCATCGACTTTGCCGCGCAGGCGACGGATCGCCACATCAATCACATTGGTGTCGGAATCAAAATTCATATCCCAGATTTGCGAGGCAATCAGTGAACGCGGCAATACTTCGCCTTCGCGGCGCATCAGTAATTCCAACAAGGCAAATTCCTTTTGCGTGAGCACAATTTTTTTGCCCTGCCGGACTGCTTGTCGCTTGGTCAGATCCAAGACTAAATCACTAATTTGTAGGCGTTGAATGGCAGGTTGTGACGCGCCTCGACGCAATAAAGTGCGTGCTCTGGCCAATAACTCATTAAACGCGAACGGTTTGACTAGGTAATCGTCGGCGCCGAACTCTAGCCCGCGCACCCGGTCATCGACGGTGTCGAGCGCACTTAAAAACAACACAGGCGTCATGTTGCCCGCTTCTCGGATGGACTGCACAATGCGCAGGCCGCTGACATCAGGTAGCATGATGTCTAGGATTAATAAAGCGAAGGATTCGGTCATCGCTAAATGAAAACCGTCCAGACCATTACGGACTAACGTGACATTAAAGCCCGCTTCACAGAGACCTTGTTTTAAGTAATCGCCGGTTTTTACTTCATCTTCGACAATCAAAATCCGCATCAATCGTTCCTTCAATGAGCCTCACCGCTGGCGAGGTTGGCATTGGCTACCGTCTGCTATGACCCATCATACAGGGCTAAACGTTCAGTCAGATGACCTGAAGATTACAACATTGTCATCTTGAAGTCATGGTTGCGACAGCCTGCCTTTTTTAACATGGGTATATTGGCAATAGCAGCAATTAAAATTTGAGAGAGAATAGGATGCGACAACAGCGCCCAAGTCCAACTAGTACTCAGCAAAGTCGACTGTGGCAGAAGCTCGTCGGTGTGGTCATGGTTTGGCTCCTTCCCCAGCTTTCAGGTCCAGCCTTTGCTCATTCTGGGCATGATGAAGCGCCCATCAAATTGGCAGTCCTGCCAGCCTCATCGCAACAATTGCAAGTGCGTGGCAGTACCCATTCTGAGACTTTTGAAGTTGTTTTGGTGTGGCAGCCGACGGATCCCAAGCATGACGATGCAACCTCAAAGCACTCGAGTCCCGATGCACAAGCCAAAGACACCGCACAGACCACAGGCACTCTACAGATTTATTTAGATGACTACGCCACCAATCAGGCCGTGCAAGGTGCCACTATCGAAGTGACGGCCAGCAACACTTCAGGCCATGCCAAAGAAATTGCTGCCGGACTCTATCAAATCGACATGCCACTCGCTGAGCGCGAAGCTTTGACTTTATTAGTGCAAGCAGGTGAGCAAATGGATTTACTGGCGGTGGATTTAGCCAAGCCGCAATCGACCAAGGCCGAGCCTCATGCGCATGGTTATCTTGAAGATTTTCCAGCGTACTGGCCGAGTTGGTTAACGGCTGTGATTGGCTTCGGATTATTGGTTTTGTTGGGATTATGGCAGCGCAAACAATTGTTGGCATGGGTAAGGGGAGCTTAAGTATGTTGTACAACGCCTGGTGCAAAATGTGGCTGTCCGCAAAGTTGTTGAAGTTGTCCGACATGACGCAGAAAGTGGCTGTCCGCAAAGTTTCTGAAAAGTGGCTGTCCGCAAAGTTGATTGAAAAGTGGCTGTCCGCAAAGTTGATTCAAAAGTTAGGCAACAGCTTGGCAATCCCCATGCTGGCATTGACGCTGAATGCCGAAGTGTTAGCGCATGGCACGCCGCTGACCGAGGCGGCACCGACTGCAGATGCATCGCAGCAAGCGACACCGCGCCGCTTGGCCGATGGCCAATTATTTTTTCCAAAAGAGCTGCAACGGCATTTTGCTATTCGCACAGCACTTGTGCAAATGGCTGACCATCAACTGAGCCTGCGCTTGCAAGCGCGAGTGATTGCCGATCCACGCGCCAAAGGCGTGGTGCAATCGAGCCAATTGGCCAGAGTCGTTGCACCGGCCGAGGGCATGCCGCTGCCTGGACAGGCGGTGACTGAGGGGCAAATTTTGGCTTGGTTGCAACCAGTTGATACGGCCATTGAACAAGGCAATCAACAGGCCTTATTAGCGGAATTAGATGCGCTCATTCGTATCACTCGTGACCGAGTTCAGCGTTTTACCAGGCTTGCCAGTGCAGTGCCAAAGGCCGAATTAGAAACCGCGCAAACTGAATTGAAAGCGTTGGAACGTCGGCGTGACCATGTCAAACAAAGTGTCAATCAAGCCATGCCAGTGCTGGCCGCAACTTCGGGAGTGATCAGCCAAACTCGGGTGAGTGCAGGTGAAATCGTCGAGCCAAAACAAGTGTTGTTCGAGTTACATAATCCAACTCAGTTATGGGTGGAGGCCAAAGCTTTTGCCGTGCCACAGGGGCTGCAACCTTCGCAGCAAGTCAGTGCGATGACGCTAGCAAAGCAACCGCTTGTGCTCAATTATATCGGCCACAGTTCGGCCATGGTGCAACAGAGTTTAGCGGTTTGGTTCACGGTACAGCCAGAGCTGACAGCACAGCTCGTCACAGAGCAACCGCTCGAAGTGTTCTTGCCGATGGGGGAAGTGAAAACTGGCTTGGCGGTCGCCAAAACTGCGTTGCTGAAATTGGACGACGGCCAGCAAGCCTTGTGGGTGCACACTGAGCCAGAGCTATTTCAGTTAGTGCGCGTCAGTATCGCGCCGTTAGATGCAGAGCATGTCTGGGTGTCGACTGGCTTAAACGCAGGCAGTCGCGTGGTCACTCAAGGCGCAGCTTTGCTAGCTCAGGTGAGGTAAGCGATGTTTAACTGGCTAATCAGTAACAGTTTACGCCAAAGGCTCCTGGTCCTTGGCGTTGCGCTAGCACTCACAATTGCAGGGTATGTCGCGGTGCAACAAAGCGCCGTGGATGTATTTCCAGATTTAAATAAACCCACAGTGACCTTGTTAACCGAAGCGGGCGGGATGGCTGCAGAGGAAGTAGAACAGCTGGTGAGTTTACCGCTTGAACAAGCCATGAGTGGCATGCCGGGCGTGACAAGGGTTCGAGCCGTGGCGAGCGCGGGCTTGTCAGTGTTGTATCTTGAGTTTGAATGGGGCAGTGACATCTATCGGAATCGCCAGTTGGTTGTTGAGCGTTTGTCACAAGTGCAAGAGCAATTACCGGCAGGTGTTTCGCCACAACTAGCCCCAGTATCTTCGATTATGGGCGAAATTCTATTGATTGCGGTGCCCGCTGATCCGGCCAAAGTGAACCCGATGGCAGTGCGTGAATTTGCTGATTGGGTGATGCGGCCCCGTTTACTGGCAATCCCAGGCGTTGCGCAAGTGGTGCCAATTGGTGGTGAAGTTCGGCAATATCATGTTGAATTGCTGCAAGATCGCATGCAAGCGTTAGGCGTCAATCAACAAGCGGTTTATCATGCCCTCGCAAATTTTGGCGCCAATACCAGTGGCGGTTTTTTACAGCTGTCAGGCCAGGAATATCTGATCCGCCAGTTAGGCCGCAGTACCGACTTGGCAGATTTGCAGAGCTTAGTCGTGAAAACTCACACCGGCGAGACGGTACAGCTGCAACAGGTGGCTGAGGTCGCCATTCGTGCTGCGGTCAAACGCGGTGATGCGGGGTATCAAGGCAAACCTGCGGTGATTTTGTCGGTGCAAAAACAACCGAACGCTGACACCATTGATTTGACGCAACAAGTTGAAAGCGCGATTGCTGAACTTAGCCAACAATTGCCGTCTGGGGTCGAACAACCGGCGTTTTTATTTCGCCAAGCAGATTTTATTGGCCACTCGATCGACAATGTCGAATTAGCGCTGCGCGATGGTGCAGTGATGGTGGTGATTATTTTGGCGCTGTTTTTAATGAACGCGCGCACGACCTTCATTTCTTTAGTTGCGATCCCATTGTCGCTGGTGATCACCATTTTAATTTTTAAATATTTGGGCTTAACGATTAACACCATGACACTGGGCGGTTTAGCGATTGCGCTCGGTGAATTGGTCGATGATGCCGTGGTGGATGTTGAAAACGTCCTGCGACGCTTGAAAGAAAACCGACAAAAAGCACAGCCCGAGCCCGTGCTGAATGTCATTTTCAATGCTTCAACCGAAGTGCGCAGCGGCGTGGTTTATGCCACCATGATCGTGGTGTTGGTGTTTCTGCCGTTATTTGCCCTCTCTGGCATTGAAGGCCGTTTGTTTACGCCCCTTGGCATTGCTTACGTGGTGTCGATTTTGGCCAGTATGTTGGTCGCGATGACGGTCACCCCAGTGCTTTGCTATTACTTACTGCCGAAAATGCCCGCTTTAAACACGGGTGACAGCCGATTAGTGCGACAGTTAAAAGCTTGGGATCAACGGTTATTAATTTGGAGTATGCCAAAAGCGCGAGGCTTGTTAGTCAGTGCGATGGTTGCTGTGATGGCGGCAATTGCGATGATCCCAACGTTTGAGCGCACCTTCTTGCCGCCATTTAATGAAGGGACTTTAACAATCAATGTGCTGGCGCAGCCTGGCACTTCATTGGCGAGTTCAGTACAAATTGCGCAATTAGCCGAGCAGCGGCTGTTAACTATTCCAGAAGTGACGCAAGTCGGGCGTCGTACTGGCCGTGCTGAACTCGACGAGCATGCGGAAGGCGTGCATTACAGCGAAATTGATGTTGATTTAGCCCCCTCGGAACGTTCGCGCGCTGAAGTGCTGGCCGATATTCGCCAGCAATTAGCGGTGATCCCGGCCAGTGTCAGTGTCGGCCAGCCGATTTCCCATCGTTTGGACCACTTATTGTCTGGCGTGCGCGCAGAAATTGCCATCAAAGTGTTTGGCGATGACTTGACCATCTTGCGTCAGCTGACGCAAACACTGCAGCAGCAACTGCAAGGAGTGCCAGGCTTGACCGACTTGCAAATTGAGAAGCAGGTGTTAATTCCGCAACTGAAAATCCAAGTCGATTACCCCCGCGCTTCTGCACTAGGCATTACACCCGGCGAGTTATTGTTGCAGTTACAACAACTGTTGGATGGCGTGAAAATTACCGAAATCATTCAACAAAATCGCCGATTTGATTTGTTAGTTAAATTGCCCGAGGCCGACCGAACTGCAGCGCAACTGCAAGATTTGCCGATAGCAACGAGCACTGGCATGGTGCCGTTATCGCAGGTCGCGCGTTTAATCGATGGTGACGGCCCCAACCAAATTAGTCGCGAAAACTCGCGGCGGCGCATGGTGTTGTCCGCGAATACCCAAGGCGACCGCTCGCATACCTTAGCCGATATTCGCAAGGTGATTGCCGCCATGAATTTACCCGAAGGGTATTACATTCAACTGGAAGGCCAATTCCAAGCGCAAGAACAAGCCACTCGCACCATGGCGATGCTGGCGGTGTTGTCGGCATTATTGATTTTTATGCTGTTATACAGCCGCTATCAGTCGCTGCCGTTCACATTGATGATTATGGCAAATATACCGCTCGCCTTAATCGGCAGTGTGTTGGCTTTATGGCTGTTCCAACAACCCTTGTCGATTGCGGCCATGGTCGGTTTCATCACGGTGTCAGGGATTGCGACTCGTAATGGCATCCTCAAAATTAGTCACTATCTGAATCTGATGAAATACGAAGGCTGCGCTTTTGATCAACAGTTAATTATTCGGGGGGCATTGGAGCGTTTAACCCCCGTATTAATGACGAGCTTAGTGGCCGCATTTGCGCTGTTACCGCTGTTAGTGGCGGCTGAGGCGCCGGGCAAAGAGATTTTATATCCGGTGGCTATCGTGATTTTTGGCGGTTTAATCAGCGCCACGATTTTGGACACTCTGTTAACGCCGCTGATGTTCTGGCGCTATGGCGAGCGCAGTGTCCGCAAATTTATGCATACTTCAACCAGCGATTTGGTGGAAGTGAAGACCAATTACATCTAAACACAGTGAGGATTTTATGAAGCGTTCAATGTCTGTATTGGCTTTCAGTTTGGCGTTAAGTTTAGGTTTCACCACGTTGCCAGCCCTTGGTCACAGTGATGAATATTTAGATACAGTGCCGGGCGCGCATGGCGGGCAACTGCGCATGGGCGGTGCATTTCATTTTGAGTTAGTGCTGGCTGCTGATGCCAAAGCTGAACAAGCGACGCCTATCAAAGTGTACCTGACGGACCATAATAACAATGTAGCCAGCAATGAAGGCATGAAAGCGACCTTACTGATCAAAGGCGCAGGTAAACCCACCTTAGTCAAATTAGCCCTGGACGGCAAAAATGCCTTAACAGGCAGTGGCGCTTTTACGGCAAGTCCTGATTTACAGGCCACTTTGGTGGTGACTTTTGCTGATAATACTTCTGCTCAAATGAATTTCCAGCCGTTTAAAGCCAAAGCTGCGGCGAAGGAACACTCGCATGATGAGCATCAGCATGGTGATCAACACGATGGGCACAAACACGACGAACACAAGCACGACGAACACAAGCACGACGAACACAAGCACCACGAAGACTGATCGGGAGCTGCCGCTGCAGACAAGGTAAATCTTGTGTAAGGATGATTGTCAAAGCCAGCACAATTCGCCAGCATGGCAATACCAAGGAGGTGTTGCCATGTTGAACGTATCCAACCTGATGCCACAGTGGATTATTCCACGGAACAAACCAGCTGTTGCTTTAAAAAATCATTGCGGGCGATGGCTTTGCGCGGCGTTGCTGGCCTGCACTGCGTTGCTGGCATGTTCGCCTAGCACGGTCTTCGCGAAAACGCCGACGCCAATTGCTCCCATCAACCACACCGGTGAATATCCCGTGGAGTTAGCCAACGAGCGCCAGTATTTAATCTATGTGCCCGCAGGGCTCTCTTTAACTAAACCTGCACCCTTGGTGTTATTTTTTCATGGCGGCGGTGGCAATCAGCAGCATGCCGCGGATAGTTATGGTTGGCGTGAAATGGCACAGCAGCAAGGCTTTATCGTGGTTTTTCCTAATGGGTACAGCCGTTTTCGCCGCGGCAAATTTGCGACATGGAATGCCGGGAGCTGCTGTGGCGATGCCAGAGATCAACAGGTCGATGATATCGGCT
Source organism: uncultured Rheinheimera sp. (assembly GCA_964540955.1). Lineage (GTDB taxonomy): Bacteria > Pseudomonadota > Gammaproteobacteria > Enterobacterales > Alteromonadaceae > Pararheinheimera. Next base: position 19,649 of record CAZIPG010000014.1, on the reverse strand, counting down.
TTGTTAAAGCCTTACTGGCGGATGTTGCCAAGCGAGTCCCCGTGGATAATTCACGCATTTATGCCACCGGCATGTCAAACGGCGGCATGTTAGTGCATCGATTGGCGTGTGAAATGGCCGAAACTTTTGCAGCCGTCGCGGCAGTGGCTGGCACTGACAATACGGTGCAGTGTCAACCCAGCCGAGCCATTGCCATTTTACACATCCACGCCAAAGATGATACGCACGTGCTTTATCAAGGTGGTGCTGGCGAAGATGCCTTCCGCGACTTGAATAAAGTTACTCACTTCACTTCAGTCCCCACGACGATCATGCGCTGGCGCCAGCGTTACGACTTCACTCAGCTAACGCCAGTAGTCGAGCGCAAACCCGGTGCTTTGATTGAAACCTATTCCGCAAACCCCAGTTCAGCCTCAGCACCCGCCGACCGATTGGGCACAATCCAGCTCGTCACCACGGAAAATGGCGGCCATTCTTGGCCGGGTTCAAAGCCTGTCCGTAGAAAAACGCCATCAACAGCCATCCATGCCAATACTTATATTTGGCAATTTTTTCAGCAATACGGTGTTGGCAAACCTGGGACTCAAATCGTCCGATAACGCGTGAGCCGCATGATTCATCATGCTGATTTGGCAAAGTTAGCGAGTCTCGTTAGTTTGCAAGATGGGGAGCCGGTAGCATGATGGTCGCTAGCAGCGTATCCAATTGTGGGGTATGAATGCCTTGCGTCGCTAATTCGTGCAGGGCTGACAGCGTGAGCTGAACCTGAGTGTTGATTGTATTTTGCTCGGGCAGTGACAGTTTCGGGACCCATGGCCGCAAACGAATGATGGCCTGACAATAATGGTGGGCAGCTTGCTCGGGTTTGGCTTGTTGTATAGCGAGTTTTGCCAGCTGATGTTGGCTGATATGAAAGGCCAGTAACTCGTCAGCAGCGGCGGCGGCTGTTAAAAATTGCTGGGATAATAGTGCAGCTTCTTGCCATGCCAATCTCGCTAAACTGAATTGGCCGCAGCGCCAGGCTCTCTCGCCATTTTTTGATAATGCTTGCCAGCGACTGAGCAAACTCGGTACATAACACGAAGTGGGCAAACATCCCGCCACAACCATCACTCCTTTAAACGAGAACACACCAACACGATTCGAAAAAAATGCGAATAAATCTCGCAATTTACCCAAATTTTCTAGAAGTAATTTAGTGACTCTATTGCCGCACTGCAAGCCATTCGAGACCAATGTCGAGTATTCACCCTGCCGATGACTTGAAATTTATCCGAATAGTCTGCATGGTAACTCTCTAATGTGTTCGATGACGCTATCTGCAAATAGGAGCTCGCTTGAGCCGAACTCTTCATCTGCAACCAAATTTTTGATGAGCCAAGCATGGAGTTTGTTATGAGTGAGTCCCGTTACATACCCCCAGAAATTTGGACGCCACCTGCTAGTAATGGTGGCGCTTTTGCCAGCATCAATCGGCCAACTGCCGGGGCCACGCATCAACAGGCGCTGCCACGCGGGCAACATGCGTTGCAATTGTATTCGTTAGCAACACCGAATGGCATCAAAGTCACTATTCTGCTGGAAGAGTTACTAGAGGCAGGGGTTGCAGCTGCCGAATACGATGCGTGGCTGATTAATATTCGCGAAGGCGCACAATTTGGCAGCGAGTTTGTCGAACTGAATCCGAATAGCAAAATTCCAGCGTTGTATGATTACAGCGTGACGCCTCGACTGGCCCTGTTTGAATCCGGCTCTATTTTGTTATATCTCGCTGAAAAATTTGGTGCTTTTATCCCGAAAGAGCCAGCCAAGCGAGCTGAAGTCTTGAATTGGTTATTTTGGCAGGTCGGCAGTGCGCCCTTTGTTGGCGGGGGTTTTGGCCATTTTTATCACTACGCGCCGGAAAAATTTGAGTATCCAATCGATCGCTATGCGATGGAAACGAAACGTCAGCTTTCGCTGCTAGATCAACATTTGGCGGAGCGCACTTTTATGGCAGGTGATGAATACAGCATTGCCGACATGGCCATCTGGCCTTGGTATGGCGGCTTGGTGTTGGGGCGTTTATATGAAGCCGCCACCTTTTTACAAGTGGACAGTTATAAAAATCTGAAGCGCTGGGCTTTACAGATTGATGCGCGGCCAGCAGTGCGCCGAGGGTTTAAGGTCAATCGGAACTGGGGCGAATTGGCCGACCAAGTGCCTGAGCGCCACAGCGCAGCTGACTTTAAATAAAAGCGCAGCGGATTTTAAATAAGGTTGTAGATTTTAGGTATCGCAGCGAATTTTAAGTCAGCAAACAGAATCAACAATTCAGAACGTGAAGCAAGCCGATTTTGGCAAGGAGTGATGATGCAATTAACGGCAAATTTAGCAAAACCAGCGGGCAGTACTGTCAAAGCGAGGGTATCGATTGGCGCTGCTCTGTTTTGTTTCATGATCTGTAGTTTCACCCTGAATGTGGCCGTGGCAGAGGAGCCTGTTGCCGTTGAAGAAAGTGCTGCCGTTGAGTTTTTACAGCAAGTCGCGACCGCTGAGTTTACTCAACGGCTGCTGGTGAAGTTGGTTGAACGCTGCCCACAAGCAAAACCACTGGCCGAAGTGGAAATGGATGAACTGCGGATGGTGGTGAAAGATAAAACAGGTTTGAGTTATTTAGAAATCTTGCGGGTTTACATCGATAACCATTCGGTCCGCGAGAAAATCAGTGAGAGTCTGCAAGCTTTAGAGACAAGCCAAGTGGCCTGTGATTCTTTAGATTTTAAAATGTATCACCATGCGCGGGTGCTCGAATTCAAACAAGCCAAGCAATGGATGATTGCTGCTGAAAAGCTTGCGTTAGCGGGAGATCGCTAATCATAATTGGGTATTCATATACTTTCCCCTAAGTGATAGAACGAAATGCTTCATCAAAAACGTAGATGATGTGATCTATAATTTAGCGCGAGCAGTGGATTCAGTCTGTTGGGTTTGATTGAACTCATCCGCTTTGCGCCTACTTGCATGCAAGCTTGGGCAAGACTTGACGCAGCTCCAAAACCGCAACAGCTCCGATCAGCAACGCTAATTTGCCCAACTAGAGATCTAGCGACCAACAACCAGCGTAAGCACTTACATGTCAAACCAACCACTGAACTGTTATGCCCGCTCTGCACACTTTAGGTTACTTAGGTCTCATTCCATTTATTGCGCTGACATTACTGAGCTTATTTCCATTGAATTTGGGAGTTGATGCCCTTGGGATGTTTCAGCGTTACAGTGCAATAATTTTAGGTTTTATGGCGGGTGTGCTGTGGCCTGTGTGGTCGCAGAGGTTATCTGTGTGGCCGTTGGCATTATTTTCGGTCAGTTTGCCGATAGTCAGTTTTCTAGCGGGCTTTTTGCCAAGCGCTTACACCTTAATGATAGAAATGCTGTTGTTTATTGTGTTGCGCCTTGGCGAACGTTGGTTCGAAATTGACGAACATTATCATCCTGCCTATTTACAATTACGCCAGCAACTCACGTTCGTTGTTGTATTGTGCCATGCCACTTTACTGGTGCAGCTCTGGTGGTAAACCCCCAGAGCTTTCTTTCTGCAAAACTTGTTAATTCCCCCCAAACCGATGCCTGCTTTTTCATAAAATCATGCCAGATGTTTTCGTGATAAATGCACCATTGTAACTATTTGGTGTATTTAATGTTTAATTCAAGTATCTTTAGCCAGCTAATTTAAGCTTTACATGACTCGCAAGCGATCAGCTGACAACTGGTCAGTCATTTCACCCATGTTGTTATCAAGAGGGATCGTATGAATAAGGGACTTGGTATGTTGATGTTGCTGGGCTTTAGTATGCCTAGCCAAGCGATAGATTTGAGTGTTGGTGTGGGTCACCAATATGCGGGCGTGCTTGGCGCGCAGCTGTCGTCGCAACAAGGGGCGATTCGAACCTATGGGGCAATAGGCCTGATTGGCTATGCGATTGGTGTTGAAACCACTTTAGGTCTAAGCAGCCAACATACTTATGGTGCAGTTCTTGGCCGTGAAGAGGTTGGCAGTGAAGATGGGTTTATCTTCGCAACCTACAATTATTATGTCAGCGGTGTTGAAAATGCAGGGTGGGTTTTTGGCGCCGGTCTTGGTGTGACTCGTCAAGATGAAGGCGGTGCATTTGGTGATCAAGGGGTTGTCGAATCGAAAACTAGCCTCAGTTTAAATATTGGTTATAAATTTTAAGGCCATAGCAAAACTGAAAATAGGCGAGTATCAAAAAAATTTATTAGCAGTTTTGCAAATTCCAAGTTAATTTAATGCTGTTGTTTGCGGAACCCCCACGCTGACAAAACAAAATGAATGTTGGGGAGTTACATGGAATAAGTTATGGAATGGTATTTGAGTGTTTTAAAAAATTACGCCCAATTTAGTGGTCGTGCGCGCAGAAAAGAATATTGGATGTTTGTTTTATTTAACCTAATCATCACCTGTGTGATTGCTGTGGTTGAAGCCATGGTGGGTAGCCCAGGTTGGTTAGGTGCTATCTATTTCTTGGTGTTGTTTATTCCAAGTCTTGCAGTATCTATTCGTCGTTTACACGACACCGACCGTAGCGGCTGGTGGTTATTGATTGCATTGATTCCATTATTGGGTTCATTGGTGCTGCTGGTGTTTTTTGTGCTGGAAGGCACTGCCGGAGACAATGGCCACGGTGCAGATCCAAAACAACTTGCCTGATATAGCCAAATATTGGAAAAAGCCTTTGCTTTGCAAAGGCTTTTTTTATCGGATTAGTTTTGAAATGAAGCTGTGGGAGCAACAGTTTTCACGATGGATGTTGCTGGCATTGGTTGCCGTTCGAGGGATAAAAACAATGAAGTTACATGGATATGTGTTGAGCTTTTTAGTGCTGCTGAGTGGGTGTGATTTTCAGAAAGAGGCTGATCAAAAGTTTGGTGATCAACATTTTAAAACAGCGATTGCGTTGATTGAACTGCATAAAACTCGGTTTGGCGAGTATCCCCAACATTTGCAAGACATCAAATATATCGGGGCATGGGATCCAATGGCTTTGCAGTCAGTGAACTATCAAAAACACCCTGATGGCTATACGTTAGAAGTCGCACGGGGCTGGGTGGCAAAGCCTGGCGAATTTGACTATCCGCCAGAGTTTTGGCAAGGCTTAGGCATTAAAAATCGACCAAAGCCAGCACCTCAGTCTTAGCAGATCAGTTGGGCATTCATGATGCCGATCAAATAACGGTTAATAGCATATGCCGGGTAGGTTTGCCTGAATTTTGTCCGATTTTCATTGCTGAATCTTGCAACTTAAACGTTTAAGGTGTAGCTTGAATCCTTGATAACGATTGCTCACATTTCGTGAGTGTTCCAAGATACGGTGGCGCAAATAACTGATACAGCCATACTGTTGCAGCCTTTAATGTGTTGGCAAAACTGACACAGGGAGGCATAGTTACCCACAGTTAAAGTTGAACAGTCAATCCAGACGCGCCAAAGCCGTGCGAAAACCATGACAGGGTCGCTGTATGCAACAGAATAATGCTTTAACCTCGCGTGATTATAGCCAAGTCAAATGGATGACTTGTTTGATGTTTTTTGTTTTTGCCATGACGACCGATGCGGTCGGTGTGATCATTCCCAAAGTCGTTGAGCAATTTCAATTAACTTTGACGCAAGCAGCCGCTTTTCATTATGTGCCGATGGTGTTTATCGGTTTTTCAGGGCTATTTCTAGGGCGTCTCGCGGACAAAATAGGTCGCAAGAAAGTAATCCTCACGGGTCTGGCACTTTACACCCTCGCATGCGTGGCATTTGCGTTAGAGCAAAATTTCCCATTTTATTTGGCGTTGTTGGGGCTTTGTGGCCTCAGTATTGGCTTGTTTAAAACGGGCGCTTTGGCCTTGATTGGCGATGTCAGTCCAAATGCTGAAGGCCACACCAAGTTGATGAATCGTGTCGAAGGCTTTTTCGGTTTGGGCGCGATTTTTGGCCCAGGTTTGGTCAGTTTATTAATTGCCTATGATTTGGCTTGGACCCAGCTGTATTTATTGGCGGGTTTCATCTGTGCCATTTTATTGGTATTGGCCTATCGCTTGGAATATCCGAGTTATCAAGCGCAAGCACAAAGCTCAATTTTCCAAAGCTTAAAGTTGGTGAAAGACCCTTACGCTTTTGGATTCTCCATGGCGATTGCGTTTTATGTCGCCGCTGAAGTGGCTATTTTTGTCTGGCTACCCACTTTACTGCAACAATACCAAGGCGAGTGGACCTTGCTGGCTGCGAACGCCATCATGGTGTTCTTTATTTTGCGCACTTTAGGCCGGTTTTTGGCCGAGTGGTTACTGAGTTTGTTTGATTGGACTTTATTGCTCGCTTGGTTTGGTACGGCCATCTTTGTCTGTTTTGCGCTCAGCATGCTCAACGGTGTGGATTGGGCATTATGGCTAATGCCATTGTCTGGCCTCTTTATGGCGATGATGTATCCCACGTTAAACTCTAAGGGCATCAGCTGTTTTGAACGCAGCCAACATGGCGCTGCGGCAGGGCTCATTTTAGCTTTTACCGCGTTGGCCGCTGCCGTTGGCCCGCTGTTGATGGGTATTGTTGGCGATTGGTTTGACGATGTGAGTTACGGGTTTTATTTGGCCACTGGCTTTGCATTCGTGCTTTGTGGGGGGCTTTGGTGGAATTATTTTGCCCAACCTGCCGCCGCCCGTTTAGCGCATTGGCCGAATAAAAGTCCAGCGACCAGTGCATCAGTCGCTCGCATCAGGTGCAATAGGCCATCCTCTATTGCACCTGGCAGACGATTCTTTTCTTTTATTCTGTGTTCTGCCTTTAGGCCATCTGTTCGAGCCAATAAGGTCCAATACGAATCTGCCTTGTTGCTACTTATCGCCCTCTGATTTATTGATGAAGATCAAGCCGAGACCAATGCCATTGTTGGCTATAAATTAATCTATTGATCTGATTGTTGTTTCATGCCACAAATGCACAATACTTCTTCTCAGACTGATTTTTTAATCACCCGCGTTCAAAAACAAGTGATGTGAGGTTTTGCATACAGGGTGCAGTGCGACACAGGTGAACCATGACGCGAATCATTAAAATTCTTCTAATCTTCGGATTACTGTGGGCACCGTTGCCTTATGCACAACAGCCTGCCTCTGGCATGTTGGATGGCATGGTCGATCGCAAAGTCGATGCCCTGACTTTTTTATCGACCGAGGAACAGCAGTGGCTGCGTGAGCATCCGATGATTCGTGTTGGCAATGAAAAAGCTTGGCCACCCTTTAATTTCTACCAAGACGGCAAAGCCCAAGGTTTTTCTATTGATTATTTAAAGCTATTGGCCGAGCGGCTGCATTTAAAGATTGAATTTACCGAGGCTGCGACCTTTGGTCAGTTATTGCAAGGAGTCGAGCAGCGACAACTTGATGTTTTGTTAAATGCAGTTCAAACCCCTGAGCGCGAGCATTTTTTAACCTTTACGCCGGCGTATTATGCCAATAATGATGCGATTGTCAGTCAAGCCAATTCGCCTCATCGTGATATGTCGGCATTAAGTGGGAAGCGGGTCGCCGTTGGCAAAGGAACTTTTTATGCCGAACAGCTACGCCACAACCAACTAGGCATTCGTTTGGTGCTGGCCGCTGATACTGAAGCGGCATTGCAACTGCTACTCAATGATGAAGTCGATGCTGTGATTGCAAATGATGGCGTGGTGCGTTATTTGCTTGCGCAGCAAGGGTTGACCGCTTTAGCGATCAGTGGCCAATATCAAGCGGAGAGCCTCAGCGATCTTTCGATGCGCATTGGCGTGCGCGCTGATTGGCCAATGCTGGCGCAAATTCTGACCAAAACCATGCAACAAGTCAGTGCTGCCGAGTTAACCGCATTACACCAGCGTTGGTTTGATAAAAATCATCAACGAACCGATCAAGAGTTGTGGCAACACCTCCAAAATCAGCCGTCTTTATCTTGGACATTTATGCTGAGTGTTGGATTGAGTTTATTATTGTTGCCAGTTCTCATCGCCTTGATGGTGAGGCGTTTTCGCCAACCCATTATTCAAGCTGCGATAGCAAAGAAATCCTCCATGCGCTGGTTGGGGATCGCACTCATCCTAGCCTATCTGATTGTGATTAGTTTGTTTGCTGCCTTTAGTTTGAAGCAGGTTGAAAAAGGTATTCGTTTAGAAGCGGCAAATAATCTGACGGCTGTCACCGATTCAACCGAAAATGCCCTGCGGCTATGGGGGCGAGGGGTGTTGCGGGAAGTCCATCACATGACCCTTGAAGCCGAATTTTTACAGGTGCTGGCACTGGCAAAACAACAACAGCCTGCGGCGAGCACCATGTTTGCGCAACATTATCAGCGCCGGCTCAATGAACTGGGTGGCCTCAATTTGTTTGTTATCGACGGTGAGGGACACAGTTTGCTAGCGCTCAATCCGCTGGGTGTCGGCGAGTGGCATAATAATTGGCAATTGGATGTGCTGAAACAAGCGCATTTTCGCAAGTCAGTGTATGTCCCACCATTTTTGATTGGCGGCGACGGCCAGGCCGCGCAGACGTTTCACTTTATCAGTGCCATTGTGCAAGCGGGCGAAGCCCCCCTGTATTTAGTACTCAGCTTTGATACCCAAAGTACTTTATTGCCTTTTATCGAAATTGCTCGCAAGAGTAATAGCGGTGAAACTTACATGATTGATATCAATGGCAGAATGCTCTCAGGCAGTCGGTTTACTGAGCAATTGAATGCTTTAGCTCAGCAATATCCCCAATTTGCTCATCCTTTAGGGTGGGTGGTGCGCGATCCTGGCCAAAATCTGTTACTCCAGCATGACACAATCGATTTCACAGCAAGACCGTTAACCTTCATGGCTGAGCGCGCGACTCGTCAGCAAAACGGTATGTCGACTGCAGGTTATCTGGATTATCGTGGGGTCGAAGTGATCGGGGCTTGGCGTTGGTCACAGGAGTTACAACTGGCAATCGCCACTGAAATCGATGTGGAAGAAGCACTAACCCCATTTTATAAGTTACGTCATGTGATCTTTGGCGCCTTGCTCAGTATCGCGATCATTACTTTCTTACTGGTCGGGATCATTATTTGGCTTGGCGAGCGTGTGAGCAATAACTTGCGGCAGCTGGTTGATCAAAGTAATGAAAAACTGCGCACGGCATTGCAACAGCTGGAAGCTTCAGAATTTACGCGCTCGCTGGCGTTAGAGTCGGCACAGATAGGTTTATGGCATGCTGATTTTCAAGTGAAACGCTGGTGGTGGGATGCGCGCAGTGCCTCAATGTTAGGAGTCAGTGGCGGCGAGGCTGATGTTTCTGAACTTGAAAGGGTGGTGCACCCTGATGATTTGGCGAGGTTGCAGCAACAACTGCAGCAAGCTGTACTCGCTCGATCAGTCTTTGATGTTGAGTTTCGTGTGGTCACTAATGATGGTGAGATTCGCTTTATTCGCGCCAGGGCCTCGGCCAATGAAACCGATCAATTAGGCCTGAGGATTGATGGTATTTTATTAGATGTCAGTCAAATCAAGCGAGCGGAAGAAAATGCGAGGGAAGTGCGTGAACGCAATCAGCTTATTTTAAATAGCGCCGGTGAGGGCATTGTTGGTCTTGATGCCGATGGCTTGATTAGTTTCTGTAATAGTGCCGCTCAGCAAATTTTAGGGTACTCAGAACCAGAGTTACTTGGGCACAGCATGCACCAATTGGTCCATTATGCGCATCTAGATAACTCGCCCTATGCCATCAGTGATTGCCCGATGCACCGTGCTATTCACGGTGGGGAAAGTCAATCGGAAGAACATGATGTGCTTTGGCATAAATCTGGCCGGGCTATCCCGGTCGATTACACGGCAGTGCCATTAAAGCAACAAGATCGCGTGGTTGGTTGCGTGGTGGTGTTTCGCGATATCACTGAACGCCGACAAAATGAAGCGAAGTTATTGGCGCGTGAGCGGCAAATCACCACCATTTTGGATGCATCGCCTGATCCACTCATTATCACCAACAGCCAAGCGCGTATCATCAGTATTAATAAACGGACTGAGCAGGTATTTGGTTATTCCCGTGAGCAGTTAATTGGCCAGCACATTGAAATATTGTTACCTGAGCGCTATCGGCTAGGGCACGTCGCCCTGCGCAATGGTTTTATTGCTGCCCCAAGCGCAAGGCTGTTTGGCCAAACAGCCGCGGGTCGCAGTTTTGTTGCGATTACGGCGAGTGGGCATGAATTCCCAATCGAACTCAGTTTAAACCCAATTGAAACCGAGGAAGGCTTGTTAATTGTCAGTGCCATTCACGATATTACCGAACGCAAACGGGCAGAACAGCTGCTGCGAAATAGTGAGCAGCGTTTAGCCTTGAGTACTGCAGGCAGTGGCGATGGTTTGTGGGATTTCCAACTCGATAGTGCTGATTATTGGTATTCCGAACGATTTAAAACCTTATTGGGTTTTGCTGAAGCGCAGTTTGGTCAAGATTTAGCGGCTTGGTTTAGTCGGATTCATCCGGATGATTTGACGGCAGTTGAGCAAAGTTATCAGGCACATTTGCAAACAGATGCGCCTTTTGATGTTAAACATCGGCTCTGCTGTGCTGATGGCAGTTGGCGCTGGTTCCGTGTTCGTGGTCAAGCGTTACGCAATGCCGAAGGTCAAGCTACTCGGTTTGCCGGCTCTTTAACCGACATTCACGAAGTTCAGTTAATGCAGCAGTTGGTGGTTGCTGAACGCGAGCAGTTGCAGACCATTTTGGACGTGAGCCCTATTGGCGTTGGGTTCAGTGTTGATGGCGTGTTGCGGTTTGCTAATCCGCAATTTTTGCAAATGTCGCGGGCCAAATTGGGGGGATCCATGGCAGATGTCTATGTCGACCCGAACGACCGGCCCAAAATTTTAGCGAAGGTGGCGCAAGATAATCTTGCTCCCAATATTGAAACTCAAATGTACAATAGCGCCGGCGATATCCGCGATATGTTGGTCAGTTATCTGCCAGTGCAATTCCAAGGCCAATCCGGTATTTTTGGCTGGCTGTTGGATATCACGGATCGCAAGCGGAACGAAGCGAATATTGCGGCGAGCGAAGCTCGGTTACAAGCTGCCGCACTCGCGGCAAATCTTGGTTTGTGGGATTTCAAACCACAAACCGGTGAGCTGATGACCAATGGTATTTGGATGGACCTATTTGGTTATTTGTCCGAAGATGGCACCACCGATAAGGCCGAATTTGATGGCAAATGGTATCGCTTAAGAGGGGGATTATCGAGTTGGAAATCTTTATTCCATCCTGAGGATATTCGCGGGCAACATGCTATTTTTGCCGAAGATTTTGTGCAGCATACCGATATTTTCCGCGGGGAATATCGGATCAAAACTCCTCATGATGGCTGGCGTTGGGTGATGGTTGCTGGGCAAGTCATTGAAAGAGACTCTGCAGGTAAGCCGCTGCGAATGGTGGGGATTTTATCCGACATTGATGCTGAAAAACGCTTACAGCATGAGCTGATTGCTGCCAGAGACGAAGCGCAGGAAGCGACTCGAACCAAGTCAGATTTTCTTGCGAATATGTCACATGAAATTCGCACGCCGATGAATGCCATCATTGGCATGAGTCACTTAGCACTGCAAACCGAGCTCGATAAAAAACAACGCAATTATATTGAGAAAGTGCGGCAATCGGCGGAATCGCTGTTAGGGATCATCAATGACATTCTCGATTTCTCGAAAATTGAAGCAGGTAAACTAACGATTGAGCATGTTGAGTTCCGTTTAGAAGAAGTGCTCGACAATTTAGCTACTTTGATTGGCTTTAAAGCCGAGCAAAAAGGCTTGGAACTGTTGTTCGATATTCCAAATGATATTCCTGTGGCATTAATCGGCGATCCGTTGCGCGTCGGGCAGATCCTGACCAATTTAGCGAATAATGCCGTGAAGTTTACCCAAGCAGGGGAAGTGGTCGTCGCCGTCAGGATTGAACAGCGCACGGCGCAGCAGTGTCAGTTAAGTTTCAGCGTGCGGGATACTGGAATTGGCTTAACGCCAGAGCAGCAAACGCGCTTATTCCGCTCGTTCTCGCAGGCGGATAGTTCGACAACTCGACGATTTGGCGGGACCGGCTTGGGCTTGGCCATTTCGAAGAATCTCGTTGAATTGATGGACGGTCGCATTTGGGTGGAGAGTCAACTGGGCGTCGGCAGTACTTTTGGCTTTAGTCTAAATTTTGACATCCAACAATTGCCGCAACCCTTGCCACGCGCATTAACCTCAGATTTAGCAGGTATGCGGGTGCTGGTGGTCGACGACAATTACACGGCTGGCGAAATCTTAACTCTGATGCTTAAATCGATGAATTTCCGCGCTGACCGCGTGAGTTCAGGTGCTGAGGCGTTGGCGCAATTGAGAAATGCAGTGGCCGATGATCCTTATCAATTACTGTTACTCGATTGGAAAATGCCGGAAATGAGTGGTATCGAACTGGCGCAAGCGATTGAAGCCGAACCACATTTTATGCATATGCCGAGTATTGTGTTGGTTACCGCTTACAGTCGTGATGATGCGATGGATGCAGCCAAAAGTGTGCATATCCACTCCTTTTTAAATAAGCCGGTCACGCCTTCTAGTCTACTGGATGCCATCATGCTGGCGGTCGGACGTGAGGTCATTAGTGATTCACGGCAGATGATCAAGCATAGCGATATTCAACAGGCATTGGCGCAGTTACGCGGTGCCCATATTTTGTTGGTGGAAGACAATGAAGTAAACCAAGAACTGGCCACTGAATTGTTGCTTGAAAATGGCATGTCTGTCGCGGTTGCTCCGCATGGGCAAGCTGCGTTGTCGATGTTAGCCACCCAAGAATTTGATGGCGTATTAATGGACTGCCAAATGCCGGTGATGGATGGTTACACCGCAACGCGACTCATTCGTCAGCAAGAAAAATTCGCGAATTTACCGATTATCGCCATGACAGCCAATGCGATGGCTGGGGATCGGGAGTATGTGCTGTCAGTCGGCATGAATGACCATATTCCCAAACCGATTAATGTCTATGAAATGTTTGAAACGATGGCGCGTTGGATTAAACCGCGTTCCGCAGTTTTAGCATCGACGGTGGCAGCAGGCGCAAATTCTCCTGCGGCAATAGATCCTCCAGCAATTCCACATTCATTATTGTTAGAAGCAGGGATTGATAGCGAACAAGGCTTGCAAAGGGTGCAACAGCGTGCTGAACTCTATCGCAGATTACTTGGTAAAGTTCACAGCAACCAAGGGGATTTTCCAAGGCTGTATGCGAAGGCCAAAGCTGCTGAATCATTAATAGATCAGCGACAATTGGTGCATGCCTTGAAAGGCGTAATGGCCAATATCGGAGCTATGGCCTTAGCAAGTGTTTGTCAGCAAGTTGAGGACGAATTGCGTCTGGGGGAGGCAACGCCAAAAGACGAAGCTTTGATGCTGACTTTGTATGAACAGGTGTTCCATGGTCTAAGCCAAGTTGTGACGCCAAACAAGGCTGAGGATGACACAGCCCCAGTCGTTCCAGCAGATGCCTTGCAACGTCTGCAGCATTTGGTGACTTTAGCGGATAATTTTGATACCGATTTGGTGGCCGCACTTGAACAGCAGGAAGCTTTGATTGTGAATTTGGCTGGGCGTGAGATGGCCAATCAATTGTTGCATGCAGTCAATCGCTATGATTTCACCCAAGCCTTGAGCGTGCTCGAGCAACTCAAACAACAAGTGGCGGAGAGTTCTGATGAGTCCAAATAAAAAGACGGTGTTGGTCGTTGATGATACTGCTGAAAATATCGATTTGTTAGTTGCTGCGCTAAGGGATGAATATCTTGTCAAAGCTGCGATTAATGGCGAAATGGCACTGAAAATCGTCGAAAAATCACCGCCAGATATTATTTTACTGGATATTATGATGCCAGGGATTGATGGTTTTGAGGTCTGCCGACGCTTAAAAGCCAATTACATCACACGCCAGATCCCTGTGATTTTTGTCACTGCAATGATCGATAGCGCCGACGAAATTTTGGGTTTGGAACTTGGCGCTGCCGATTATATTACCAAGCCGATTAGTCCCCCGATCGTCAAAGCGAGAATTAAAACTCAACTTGCACTGGTAGATCAGAACCGTGAGTTGGAACATAAGGTTCAACAACGCACTCAGCAACTCGATGAAACCCGCTTACAGATTATTCAGCGACTCGGTCGTGCCGCAGAGTATAAGGACAACGAAACCGGGCTGCATGTTATTCGCATGAGTTGGTACACCTACAAATTAGCGCTGGCGGCGGGAATGTCTGAGGCCGACGCAAATTTACTGATGCATGCTGCGCCCATGCATGACATCGGTAAAATTGGGATTCCAGATGAAATTCTAAAGAAAAAAGGCCGGTTGGATGAAGCAGAATTGGCCATTATGCGAACTCATAGCCAAATTGGTGCTGAAATTATTGGGGATGACCCTTCCGAATTATTGCAATTGGCTAAAACAGTGGCATTAACCCATCACGAAAAATGGGATGGCACCGGTTATCCGAATGGTTTGGCGGGGGAGGATATTCCAAGTGTTGGGCGGATTGTTGCGATTGCCGATGTATTTGATGCCTTGACGTCAGAGCGCCCCTATAAAAAAGCGTGGACAGTGAGCGAAGCGATTGAGTTTATGAACTCGCAAGCAGGTCACCAATTTGACCCGCATTTAATGCAATTATTTAATCAAATACTGCCAGAGATTTTAGTCATCCAGCAGCAATATGCCGAGGCACAGAACTAGTCTCTGCGTGGGTTTTTTAGGGCGATTTCGCCAAAAAAGACACGACCTCTTGAACAGGCATTGGCTTGGCTAATAAATATCCCTGAACTTTATCGCAACCAATTTGCTGTAATAACTTCAGTTGAGTTAGCGTTTCAACGCCCTCTGCGACTAATTGCAAATCTAAGGCTTTGCCTAAGGTGCACACGGCTTTAATAATTTCTAAACTTTTTTCATCGCTGCCCATAGCCGCAACAAAAGCACGATCAATCTTCAAACAATCCAAGGGTAAATCTTTTAAGCGACTTAACGAGCTATAGCCTGTGCCGAAATCGTCCAACGCCACAGTGGCGCCCTGTTGCTTGATCAAAGCAAGGGAAGGTTCCAATTTATGGGCATGCAAAAATGCCGTTTCCGTCACTTCAAACTGCAATAATGGCCATAAATTAAGCGGTGAGAAATATTGCTGTAATCTTTGCATGAAAAGGCTGTCTTCAAACTGCTTGGCAGACAGATTTACCGCGATATAAAACTCAGTGGCGAGAGTCTTCGAAAGCGTTGGAAAATCGGCCACTAATCGTCGACTGATTAATTCCCCTAGTTCAATAATTTGATTGGATTGCTCTGCAACTTGAATCAGTCTATCAGGAGGAACCATCCCTAACGAGGGATGCTGCCAGCGTAATAAGGCTTCAAAGCCACACAATTTCAAATGTTGCGTTTGATAAATGGGCTGGTAATGCAGTTGAATTTCCTGAGCATCCTGCTGCAGTGCGACGCGTAAATCACGTTCCAATCTGACTCGTAAATGGGCTTTATCAGACAATGTTTGGTTAAAAAATGCGTAGCGATTGCGCCCCTCATCCTTGGCATTGAACATGGCTAAATCGGCACACTTCAATAAATCGTCGGCAGTTTGGGCATCGCTTGGGTACAGTGCAATGCCAATACTGGCCGAAATGCTCACTTGATTGTCACCTAATTCGATATCTTGGCTAATCAGTTTGAGTAATTTTTCCGTGACTACAAAGCAATCACTGGGCGTTTGTACATCGGATAGAATCACCACAAATTCATCGCCGCCCACTCGAGCTGCAGTATCCCCCAAGCGAATGCTGTGACTGATCCGATCGGCGACTGTCTGTAATAATTTATCACCCACTTGATGACCTAAGGTATCGTTGACCAGTTTGAAGCCATCCAAATCTAGATAGAGGACACCAAAACAAGAATGATGGCGCTTTGCCCGAATAATTTCTGTATTCAGGACTTTTTCTAATTTGCGACGATTGCCAAGCCCAGTTAAGTGATCATGGTGCACCAAGGAGAGCAAATGCTCTTCGGCACGACGCAATGCACTGATATCCGAAAACATCAACACATAATGGTCGATGGTTTTTTTTTGTTGCGGCGAGCGGACTTTGCAAATGTGCAACCAAGCCGGAAAAGCCAAGCCATTTTGTTTTAAACAACTGACCTCACCACTCCAATGACTGGCAGAGAGTTCACGCAGCCGTGGCGGAGTTAACGTGGCGCTAAAATCATAGAGAAAATCTTCGGGCGACTCGTTGATAATTTGCTGCAGGCTGTAGCCCGTGACTTTGGCAAAGGCCGGATTTGCTGAATAGATTTCGCCCTGATCATTGAGAATTAAAATTGCTTCAGACGTGGTATCAAAAACGGTTTTGGCTTGGCGTAACTTGCGTTCAGTGTGTTGGCGTTCAGTGACATCAGCCACCATGCCAATCCAAGATTGTTTGCCACAAAGTACCATCTTTTCGGCTTGAATTTCGATAAAGCCGCCGGCTAACTGTGGACCCGCTTCCCATACCGAATTCATCGTATTGCTGTGGATCAGTTGATTATAAAATTCTTGACGTTGGCTAGGAGCGACTAGTGCTAATAATGCTTCGAAGCCCTCATCTGGCGTGCCACTCTGCCAATGTTGATGATGGCCTAAAAATTGAAAATAGTTATGGCTGCAATCCAATTCAAAATAACTCAAGCGTGCCGCTTTGGTGGCCATTTGCAACCGCCGTTCGGATAAGCGCGACGCTATCTCTGCTTGATATTTTACCGAGGCCATGCGAATAGTGGCAGCCAATTCTCGCCGCTCGAACGGTTTGATTAAATAACCATAAGGGAAGGCTTTCTCCGCTTCAGCGAGGACGGAATCATCACTATAGGCCGATAGAAATATGACAGGAACATCCATGGTTTGGCGCAATTGTTGCGCGGCTTCCGTGCCGGTGGTTTTACCCGCCAACCGAATATCCATCAACACCATATCCGGTTGATGTAAATGGGCGGTTGGCACGACATCCTCACCTCTTGCCACGGTCGCAACGACTTCATGACCTAAATCTTCCAACATGTTTTTTAAATCAAGCGAGACGACGAATTCATCTTCAACAACCATAATCCGATTAAGCATGATCGCCTCCTTGCGCTAGTGGGATTTGCAGTTCGTAACGCGTCCCCGTGTCATAATCGAGTTGAAATTCCGCTTGCAGTTGGGCAATAAATGCAGGGATCAGTTGCATGCCAAGCGACTTGTCTTGACCAAATTTAGGCGCGCATTGCATGCCAATACCATCATCGGCGATGACTAAGCTGAAATGGGTTGGACTGCAGCGCGCTAAGGCTAGATAAATGACGCCCACCCGTTTATCGGGAAAAGCATGTTTCAAACTGTTGGTAATAATTTCATTGACGAGTAAACCGCAGTTAATTGTTTTATCGACATCGACTTCAATACTGTCGTCCATCTCGTCAAAGACAAAACGAATATGCGGGCTGGCAAATAAACTGCTTGCTAGCAAATGTGCAAGTTGTTTCAGGTAATGCGCTAAAGTCACCCCGCTAAATGATTTATTCTCGTACAACATTTGATGGGTAAGCGCCATCGCTCGCACCCGTAACTGACTCTCCGTCAGTGCAGTTTGCAGTTGATTGGATGCTGCTCGTGCTTGAAGATTCAGCAAGCTGGAAATGATTTGTAAGTTGTTTTTAACGCGATGATGCACTTCATTCAGCAACGTTGTCCGTTCTTGCAAGAGTGCTGACTTTTCAGACAGTGATTGCTGCAAATTGGCCTGAATTTCTTTGGCTGAAGTGACATCAGTAATTGTTGCTAATACCGACACCAAAGGGTCGT
The DNA here is from genome assembly GCA_964540955.1 of uncultured Rheinheimera sp. Taxonomy (GTDB): domain Bacteria; phylum Pseudomonadota; class Gammaproteobacteria; order Enterobacterales; family Alteromonadaceae; genus Pararheinheimera. Next base: position 1,711 of record CAZIPG010000014.1, on the reverse strand, counting down.
TTTGTAAGTAAGTCAATCCCACTTCAACGGGAAACAACTGGCCATTTTTACGTTTAGCAAATAATTCCTGTCGAATTGCCATAGCCCGACTGCTTGGGTGTTGAAGGTATTCTGTGGTTAGTTTTTGATGTGAATGTTGGTCTTTGAGCTGAACCAAACATTCAATCCCTTGCCCGATTAACTCATTGGCCTCATAACCAAACATGTCTAAAGCACGAGCATTCAATAGTTTAATTTGCCCAGCCTTATCGACTGCAATCAGTCCATCCCCAGCGCAATCAAAGACTTGCTTGAATCGGCTTTCGCTCTCTTGTAGATGCAGTTCTGCTTCTTTCCGTGCAGTAATTTCGATAGCAGAAGGGATCAGATATTGTAATCTGCCATTGTTAAACATCGGCGCAATCATAAAATCGAGGTCGATGATGCGATCGCCCATAAACGCGGTGGTATCAAACCGACTAATCTGGCCACTGCGGGCATCAATTACCGCTTGCTCAATTCGAGCGGCAACCTTGGCATCATGGGACCACCATGAGCATTGCCAAAACAGTTTAAATTGCACATCGGCGAGTGTCATGCCGGCTTGTTGCAGAGGTGGATTATTGGCATCAAGCAAGGTGCCGTCGATATCCAAAACCCCAGCGAAGGCAAACATATGATTCAGCACCTGGCGCATGCGGTCTAAATCACGTTGTTGTTCTCGGTCGCGCCTTTGCACTTCGGTTTCGTTGACTGCAAGCACCAGAATGCCATCAGTTCCGCCTTCTTCATTATTCAAAGCGATGTAAGAACCTAACCAATGATCATGTTCACTCGCGTCTTGCGTCGTATCGGTAATATTAAAATGGAGCAGTGATTGGCCCGTTGATAACACGGAATTCAGCATAGGTCCGATCATGGGATAGAGGGTTGGCAACACATCACGCACATGATGCCCAATATGTTCCGCAACAGATTTGCCATTAAATTGGGCAAGCGTCGGGTTGATGCTTTGATATTTTAAATCGGCACCTAAAATGGCAATTCCCACAGGGAGTTGCGCCAGCAGTTGATCATAAGCCCGAGCTTTAAGTTTAGTTTCCATTTACACCTTTCCATGGTTGATCTTCAAAAGCGTAGTCGCTTGTCCCTAAAAAAACCAGTCGTACAGAATTTAATCAGATGGATGCATTTTTTTGTTAATTCAGTTCTAAAACTTGATGTTTTTATGCAACACTCGGGTAAATTTATTGCAAGGTGATGACTTCTAAGGAGAGTTCAGGTGAAAAAATTATTGTTGTATGTGGCAAACCGCATTCAAGTGATTTTAGTTTTGTATGTGGTGAGTATTGGCGCAGCGGCTCTGTTGTTTGCTCATTTCGAGGGCAAATCGATTGCCGATGGTTTTTGGTGGGCATGCGTCACCTCACTGACGATTGGTTACGGTGATTTATCACCTGCAACCATGGAAGGGCGGGTGATGGCAGTGCTATTCGCCCACTTCTGGATTTTTTGCATCATCCCAATGATTGTCGCCAGTATTATTACCCATATTCTGGTCGATAAAGGCGCCTTCACTCATGAAGAGCAAGAATGGCAAGAACGCAGTTTGCAAAAAATTGCCGAAAAACTCGGGGTTACCTTAGACCCACCGCCAAGGGATTATTAACTAGTCCTGCTGTTACTTTGTTTGGTGCCCAAAGATTAGTATTCCTGTCGTTACTTTCTTTGA
>CAZIPG010000013.1:1367-29684 GCA_964540955.1 uncultured Rheinheimera sp. | reverse complement strand
AGCAATGAATCAGCCATTACACGTAACCAAAAGAGACGGCAATCGCGAACCACTCAATTTAGATAAAATCCATCGCGTGATCGATTGGGCCGCTGAAGGTCTGCAAAATGTATCTGTATCTCAAGTTGAATTACGTTCACATATTCAATTTTATGATGGCATCAAAACTGAAGATATCCATGAAACGATCATCAAGGCTGCTGCTGATTTAATTTCTAAAGAGACGCCTGATTATCAATATATGGCTGCCCGATTAGCGGTATTCCACCTGCGCAAAAAAGCTTATGGTCAGTTTGAGCCACCAAAACTTTACGATCACGTTGTCAAGATGGTTGAAGCTAAACGCTATGATGCGCATATTTTGGCGGATTACACTAAAGCCGAATTAGATAAAATCGACACCTTCATCGATCACAATCGTGATATGAATTTCTCTTATGCTGCGGTCAAGCAACTTGAAGGCAAATACCTCGTTCAAAACCGTGTGACCGGTGATATTTATGAAAGCGCACAGTTTTTATATATTTTAGTGGCCGCTTGCCTGTTCTCTAAATATCCAGCGGCGACCCGTCTCGATTACATCAAACGTTTTTATGATGCTGTTTCTTTGTTTAAGATTTCGTTACCGACACCTATCATGTCGGGCGTCCGGACGCCAACACGCCAATTTAGCTCATGTGTTCTGATTGAGTGTGGTGACAGTTTAGATTCAATCAATGCGACCTCGAGCGCTATTGTGAAATATGTTTCGCAACGTGCTGGTATCGGTATTAACGCTGGTCGTATCCGCGCTTTAGGTAGTCCAATCCGTAATGGCGAAGCATTCCATACGGGCTGTATTCCTTTCTACAAACATTTCCAAACTGCCGTTAAAAGCTGCTCTCAAGGCGGTGTGCGCGGTGGTGCTGCAACCTTGTTCTACCCACTTTGGCATCTCGAAGTTGAATCTTTATTAGTGCTGAAGAACAACCGGGGTGTTGAAGAGAACCGTGTCCGTCACTTAGATTATGGCGTCCAGTTCAACCGCGTTATGTATAGCCGTCTCATCAAAGACGAGATGATCACTCTGTTTAGCCCATCTGATGTGCCTGGTCTTTATGATGCATTCTTTGAAGATCAAGATGTGTTTGAACAGTTGTATGTGAAATATGAAAATGATCCAAGCATCCGCAAAAAACGCATGAAGGCTTTGGAATTGTTTACGCTTTTCATGCAAGAGCGCGCATCGACAGGTCGGATCTATTTACAAAACGTCGACCATTGTAATACCCATAGCCCGTTTAACAGCAAAGTTGCGCCAGTTCGTCAGAGCAACTTATGTTTAGAAATTGCACTGCCAACCAAACCATTAAATGACGTGAATGATCCTAATGGCGAAATTGCACTTTGTACGCTATCAGCATTCAACCTAGGCGCCATTGAGAAATTAGATGAGCTGGAAGAATTAGCTGATTTAGCAGTTCGTGCTTTAGATAGCTTATTAGATTACCAAGACTATCCGATCCCTGCAGCGTTCCACGCATCGATGAACCGTCGAACACTGGGCGTTGGTGTGATTAACTATGCCTACTATCTGGCTAAAAATGGTGTGAAGTACTCAGACGGTTCTGCCAATGCGTTAACCCACCGGACTTTCGAAGCTATCCAATTTTACTTAATGAAAGCTTCGAATAACTTGGCGAAAGAGTTTGGTGCATGCCCTCTATTCAATGAAACCACTTATGCAGAAGGGATCATGCCAATTGATACCTATAAGAAGGATTTGGATAAAGTTTGCCAAGAGCCTTTGCAATTGGATTGGGAGCAATTACGCCATGATGTGAAAACATTTGGCTTAAGAAATTCGACCCTGTCGGCCTTAATGCCTTCAGAAACCTCTTCGCAAATTAGTAATGCGACCAATGGTATTGAACCACCTCGGGGTCATGTCAGTATTAAAGCAAGTAAAGATGGTATTTTGAAACAAGTGGTTCCTGAGTATGATCGCTTGAAAGATAACTATGAGTTGTTATGGGATATGCCGAGCAACGATGGTTACTTAAGTTTAGTTGCAATCATGCAGAAATTTGTCGATCAAACTATCTCTGCCAATACCAATTACGACCCGGCTAAGTTTGAAGGTGGCAAAGTGCCAATGAAGACCTTGCTGAAGGATCTGTTGACTGCTTATAAGTTGGGCGTGAAAACCCTTTACTATCACAATACTCGTGATGGTGCGGCTGACGTGCAAGAAGATATCAAACCAGCACCAGAAGACGACGGCTGTGCTGGCGGCGCTTGTAAAATATAAGATGTTGGCGGGGCATGGAATTGCCTCGCTTTTATAAAATTTGGATTTACAGATAATAAGAGATACCACAATGGCATACACCACTTTTAATCGTACCAACAATGATCAGCTAAAAGAGCCGATGTTCTTTGGTAATCCGGTTAACGTGTCCCGTTACGATCAGCAAAAATATGGCATTTTCGAAAAATTAATCGAAAAGCAACTGAGTTTTTTCTGGCGACCGGAAGAAGTGGATGTGAGTAAGGATCGAATCGATTACCAACAATTGCCTGATCACGAAAAACATATTTTTATTAGTAACTTAAAATATCAAACGCTGCTTGACTCAGTACAAGGCCGTTCGCCAAACGTGGCTTTATTACCCATTGTTTCACTGCCAGAACTCGAAACCTGGATTGAAACTTGGGCGTTTAGTGAAACTATCCACAGCCGCAGTTACACCCATATTGTCCGGAACATTACTAATGAACCTCACAAGGTGTTTGATGATATTTTATTGAACGATAAAATTATTGAACGAGCCGATGAAGTTACTCGCTATTACGATGATTTAATCCAAGATATTACGCTGTATCACTTATGTGGCGAAGGTTCTCATCAGATCAATGGCGAAACCAAATCGGTAAGTCTGCGTGAATTAACACGCAAACTTTACTTGTGTATCATGTCAGTGAACGTGCTTGAAGCAATACGGTTTTATGTCTCTTTTGCTTGTAGTTTTGCATTTGCCGAACGTGAGTTGATGGAAGGTAACGCGAAAATTATTAAATTAATTGCTCGGGATGAAGCTTTGCATCTTACCGGCACTCAGCACATGTTAAATATCATGGCTGCAGGCGATGATGACGCTGAAATGGCCGAAATTGCGAAAGAATGTGAACCTTTGGCATATGAAATTTTCCGCCGCGCTGCAGAACAAGAAAAGGAATGGGCTGAGTTCTTATTTAAAGATGGCTCCATGATTGGTCTGAATAAAGATATCTTGTGTCAATATGTTGAGTACATTACCAACAATCGTATGCAAGCAATTGGTTTAAAACCAATTTTTGGTACGACACAAAACCCAATTCCTTGGATTAATGCTTGGTTAGTCTCAGATAACGTGCAAGTTGCACCGCAAGAATCTGAGATTAGTTCTTATTTAGTCGGTCAAATTGATAATGAAGTGGATGGTGCTGATTTTGGCGATTTCGATCTTTAATTAGATGTCGCGCATCACTCTCCAAGACGGCAGCAGTTTTGAGTTTGATTCCAATCAACTCAATCTGCTGAACGCCCTAGAACAACAGAAGTTTGTGGTAAATTTTCATTGCCGAGCGGGGTTTTGCGGTGCTTGTCGCTGTAAATTGCTTTCAGGACAGGTTGCATACCTAGAAGAACCGCTCGCATTTGTTCGTAAGGGCGAGTTTTTACCCTGCTGTAGTGTTCCTATCTCAGATCTTGAAATTGCCATTCCTGAATAACGAATACCTAACCTTAAAAAAATAACCACCGCTCAACGTGCACGGTGGTTAATTCATCAGCGCTATCACTTATTGACTAGACGATTACTTGCGGATCCCTTCGACCACAAAGCTTAATGCCACCGTTTCGGCTTTTGGCCCAAGGACATTTTTGATACCAAAATCCGTTAAATTAATTGAACTCGTTCCAGTAAAACCTGCGCGGTAGCCGCCCCATGGATCTTTACCCTCACCGACTTTGGTGGCTGCAATGGTAATTTCTTTGGTCACTCCGTTGAACGTGAAATTGCCAACAACATCAAAAGTTTCTGCTGTTTTTGGCACAATCTTAGTGCTAACGAAATTTGCTTTCGCATGTTTATCTACATTGAGGAAATCTGCACTACGTAGATGCTTATCACGGGCAGCATGATTACTATCAACACTGGCTGTATCGATGGTCAATTCGATTTTGGCATCAGTCAGTTTGTTTGCATCATAGCTAAAATTCCCGGTGAAAGTGTTAAAACGCCCTTCCACGTAGCTGTAGCCTAAGTGGCTAATGCGAAATTGAATGAATGCGTGCGCACCTTCCGTATCAATCACATAATCCGCAGCTTGGGTCAGTTGTGTAATTGCCATCAATGACAATGCACTTGCTAGTAACAATGGTTTCATCTGTGTCTCCTGAGCATAGTTTGGCTTGGTGGTTAACGACCAAGCATTCGGTTTAATGTGTCGTCTTTATCGATAAAATGATGCTTGAGTGCACCTAAAGCATGCACTAATACTAATAACATCAATAGGTAAGCTACATATTCATGCACCAAACCTGCTAAATCAGATTGCTGTTTGAATAGCTCACCCATACTTGGGATAGTAAACCAATGAAAGACTGCGATGCCGCGCCCGTCTTCCGTAGAAATCAGATAACCGGTTGCAAAAAGCACCAGTAAAAGAGAATACAGAAAAGCATGGACGATTTTCGCCAAAACTTTTTCAAATACGCGATGATTAGGCAAAGGCGGCGGAGTACCATGGATAAATCGAGTGCAGATCCGAATAATCCAAAAGATGGCAACTAAAACACCGACGCTTTGATGCCAGTGGGGCGCCACTTGATACCACTCGCTGTAATAAGTTAAGTCAACCATCCAAAAACCAGATGTAAAAAGCCCAACCACAGCAAATGCCATAAGCCAATGGATCATCCGTTGAGTTGTAGAATAATTTTGAACTTCAGCCATGTTTACCTCCATTTCGATAATTTATATTTAAATAAATTGAATTAATACAGCATTTTTTCGCAGTGAATAATCTAAATTTTCGAAAAAATGAGTTGAGAAATTAGTTTTTTGATATAAATGTCAGAAAAGGAAATTCGAGTCTGGAGTTCGATTTAAAATTAGACTAAATTAGCATATAAGCACAGTAATAGGATTATGCTGTAAAGAAGTATCAAGGTATCGAAGCAATTGATTTCTTACGATATCTCTGGAAGCTCCTTTGAAATGAGTTTCCTGATGATGATGGTAGTTTTATGAATGAACAATTTGCTGACAAGCTACATGATCTAAAAATAGCTTATCTGCAGCGTCTGCCCCAACAAGTAAATGCTCTAATCGAGGATTTCAACCTATTGGGGATCCACTGGGAACCTCGGCTAGTTTCAGCGCTTTTAATAAAACTACACACACTTAAAGGCTCCAGCGGGACTTTTGGCTTCAAAGATTTCTACACTTCTGTTTGTGACATGGAACGTGAACTCAAGCAGTTCAAACAGTCTGTTGAAGATTGCCCTGATGCAAAAAGCATTCAACATAATCCTGCGAACCAATTTCGTGCGGCGATGGAAAAAATCATCCACGCATTACATCAATCTCAAAATGACTTTGCAGCAAATCAACCTGTAAAGGTGCAACAGCCAGCGGTATTAGATAAACCCATTTTGAAAAGCCATGCCAATCCCCTTGTCTATTTGGTTGATGATGATTTTGCCCAAGGCCAAATTTTAAAAGCCAATTTATTTGAATTTGGTTTTGATGTTGAATATTTTTCAACTCTCACTTTGTTAAATCAGGCTGTTACCGAGAAAAAGCCGGATATTTGCTTGATCGATTTACATCATCCACAGAATTCAGAAGATGATGTGTTTGAAGTGATTGCAGCCTTTCAGATTGATCTGATCCCGGTCATCGTGCTTTCGCATGAAGGTAATTTTGCCCAGCGGTTAAAGGCGGTCAGAGCAAAAGCAAAAGCATTCTTTCCAAAGCCTGTCAAAATGAATGATTTAGTGGCTAAATTACGGGATTTGTTGGACTTCGAACCGGTCAAACCATTTCGTATTATGATGATTGATGATCAACAATCTATCCTCAATTATCATCAAGAATTATTTAATGCTCATGGAATTGAAGCGAAGCTCACGCAAAATCCACAAGAAATATTCGACTTACTGCGCGATTTCGAACCCGATTTATTTATTTTGGATTACCATCTGCCTGATTTTAATGGCGCTGAAATTGCCACATTACTTCGGCAAATTCCGACTTATGAAGCAACACCTATTGTGTTTTTGACTGGGGAATCCGCCGAGAATTTGAAATCTGACTTGGTGGGTATTGGCTCTGATGATGTGATCAGTAAAGATTTGGGTGCAGATAAATTCGTCTCTCAAGTGATTAGTCGAATAAAACGCGGCAAAAAACTGAGAATGTTGATGCGTCAAGATAGCCTGACGCAATTATTAAATCACGGGTACATTCAAAGCTTAGCCAAGCAGATGTTTGCCCAAGCGCGTAGAACTGAAAAGCCCTGTAGTTTTATCATGATTGATCTCGATCACTTCAAAATGGTTAACGATAAATTTGGCCATGGTTGCGGTGATCGAGTGATTGTTGCACTTACTCAATTATTGCAACAACGATTAAGACAAAGTGATGCGATTGGCCGTTACGGTGGCGAAGAATTTTTGGTATTAATGCCGGATACCGAAATTAAAATGGCTCAGACTATCATCGGTAAACTGTTGCAGCAGTTTTCGCAACTTAAGTTTTTTGAACGCAATATTGAGTTCACTGCCAGTTTTAGTGCCGGCATCAGTTCTTCACTTGATTGGTCATCGTCGCAAGAATGTATTGAACGGGCGGATCAGGCTTTATATCAAGCGAAAAAGTTTGGTCGAAGTCGTGTTGAAGTTTTCGCGCCTATCGAAGTCGATACATCTAGAAGAGATTGAGAATTTATTTTCACCTTAACCTTTTTTTGGGGTTAAGCGTTTCAGCTGAAGTAAGGCGCTGTCCAAGTTTGGTGAGATAACCCAATCACGACGGTTATCCACCTGAAATCAAGTGCGATAAGCCTTTCCAAGTTGTTTAAACACATTCATTAAGTTTTCGCCCATCTGTTCTAGCGGTAATATTTGATGTACTACGCCAGTTTTAATGGCTTCTTTTGGCATACCGAAAATCACACAACTTTCTTCATCTTGTGCAATACAATATCCGCCCTGTCCTGCCACAGCTTGGATACCAATAGCTCCGTCTCTGCCCATTCCGGTAAGAATAACTGCAACTGCGTTCGGCCCCGCAATCTCTGCCACGGAACTAAACATGACATCAACAGAAGGCTTGTGCCCACTGACCCTCGGTCTATCATCAAGGACAATTTTATAATCTGCACCTGATCGTTTAATCGTTAAGTGTTTTTCGCCTGGCGCCAAATAAGCATGACCAGGTAAGATCCTTTCTTGATCAACGGCTTCAGACACTTTCATTGCACATAATCTATCTAACCGTGCTGCGAAAGTCTTGGTGAATCCTGCGGGCATATGCTGGGTGATAATAATTGCGGGGCAATCAGCAGGCAGTTGAAGCAGTAAATCTTTGATAGCCTCAGTGCCGCCTGTGGAAGCGCCAATCGCCAGTATTTTTTCACTGGTTATCAGATACTGTTGCGGTTTGCTTGGGGGTGGTGCAACTGTTCTTGGCCGTTTGACATTGGCTTGCGCTGCACTTTTTATCTTTTGAATGATCTCTTCTTGGTAAGCTTCAATCCCTTGTTTAATATCAAGTTTCGGCTTTGCAATAAAATCAACTGCACCCAACTCTAAAGCTCGGAACGTAACTTCAGCTCCCGCTTCCGTTAAACTCGAAATCATAATCACAGGCGTAGGCCTAGCTTTCATCAGTCTATCTAGAAATGTGAGGCCATCGACCTTTGGCATTTCTACATCCAGCGTGATTACATCAGGGCTGTACTGATTCACTAAATCCTTAGCAACATAAGCATCAGGAGCCGCTCCGATCAAGATTAATTGTGGATCACTTTTAACTATCTCGCTTAGCAAGTTCCTAATGAGCGCAGAATCATCAACAATCAGTACTTTAATTGGCTTCATTTATTTAAAATTCCATACTATTCAAAGAGTTCAACATCACCTGAACCATTGGTATTTTTAATCGCCAACCGGTATGCACTCTCTCTATCCATGATGGTTGTGTTATGAAGACTTTTAATTTTTCGAACTAACACTTTGCCAGTGTCGGGAAAAAAGTAAACTTTCCGTGGATACTGATCTAATAAATCACTAGCAAGGATGGGTATATTTTCAGTTTTTAAATATTCAACAACAAACTCAGCATTACGCTCACCAACGTTCGTTTGGGTAAATCCTTTCAACACGTTGCCACCGCCAAACACTTTGGCTTCAAGTCGATAGCGACTGGCCCCTAATTTTAGCAGGTGGTTAATCAGAATATCCATGGCGTAGACACCATAACGGGCTGATTCTGAAAGTACGTCTTGAGAACCGCCGTCATTGGGTAATAGAAAATGATTCATGCCCGCAATTTTGGTGAACGGATCTCTTAAACAGACCGAAACACATGAGCCTAACACTGTGACTATCATGGTATCGCTTTGCGTAGCGAAATATTCACCTGGTAAAATTTTGACAGCTTCACGTTCAAAATGACGATCGTAATATCGATTTGGTGCTAAATGAGGATTATTAAAGTCAAAATCAGGCATGAATACCCCGTGTTACTTGGCTTGAACTACTACCAAGGTGTCTGCTGGGCTTGTAGGTTGTTTTTCCGGCAGCTTCAACTAAATGATGCAAATGGCTGAAGTTTTCAGAGTGGCCAGCGATATATAAGCCATCATTTTTCAATAAATGGATCATCCTTTGCAAAATTTTCTGTTGCGTTGGTTTATCAAAATAAATCATGACATTTCGACAAAAAATAACATCGAGAGGAGGTTTAATTGGCCACTGTGGATCTAAAAGATTAATTTTCTTAAAATCTATGACTTGTTGCAGCTCAGGCACGACTTTGACAAAACCTGCGTTCTGGCCTTTTCCTCGAAAGAAAAAATTTCTGCAATATTCGGAGGACAACCCTTTGACTTTATCCATTGAGTAAACGCCTTTTGCGGCAGTCTGGAGCACTTGACTGTCGATATCAGAAGCTATGATTTGAATGCCATGATCGAAACGGCCAAAGTGATTGGCCAAGGTCATGGCAATCGAATAAGGTTCTTCACCGGTACTGCTTGCAGCGCACCAAATAGTTTTAACGTCTGGGTGCGAGTCTAGATAGTCAGATAATATTTCAAAATGATGGGGCTCACGGAAAAACGAAGTTAGGTTCGTCGTTAATGCATTGATGAAGTTTTGTTCTTCTTGCGGAGAGGCTGCCAAATACGCTAAATATTCGGCAAAGCCCGCCAGATCCAGCGCTCGGATCCGGCGAACTAACCTGCTGTAGACCATGGAATCTTTACTTGCGGCGAGCTTTATCCCTGTCAACTGATTAAGCAGTGTGGCAACTTGTTTAAAGTCGTCAGGAGTATAGCGAAATTCCCGCATTTCAAAGTTATCCACGATTAGAAGCTCTCCCACTCATCATCTTCACCACTTGGTTTTGCTTTGGGGCTTAGCATTTTTGCTTTGCTGGGCGCTTTTATTTGCCGATTTCCCGCAATGGAAGCAGCGCTAACAGACTTAGAGAAACTTTGCTGCTGACCTGCTCCGTCGATTTGGAACATGGAAACTGCATCAGTTAATGATTCGGCTTGGATCAATAGACTTTCGGAAGCAGCTGCGGCTTCTTCGACTAATGCAGCGTTTTGTTGAGTCATTTCATCCATTTGTGTCACAGCTTTGCCAACTTCATCAAGACCTGTTGCTTGTTCTGCCGACGCCGCTGCGATTTCAGCCATGATGTCATTGACACGCTTGATCGCTGTTACAATTTCTTTCATGGTGTCGCCCGAACGGCCCACTAAAGTATTACCATTACTGATTTTGTTGACAGAGTCTGAAATCAAATCTTTGATATCTTTCGCTGCATTTGCTGAGCGCTGGGCCAAAGTTCTGACCTCTCCAGCAACAACGGCAAATCCGCGTCCTTGCTCGCCTGCTCTCGCCGCTTCGACCGCAGCATTTAACGCAAGAATGTTGGTTTGGAAAGCAATACCATCGATGACGCTGATGATGTCAGCAATTTTTTGTGAGGATTCATTGATGGACGCCATAGTTGATACGACATCATTAATTAAATTCCCGCCCGTCACCGCAATTTCAGAAGCACGTGCGGCTAATTGATTGGCCTGACGCGCATTATCCGCGTTTTGTCGGACAGTGCTGGTCAGTTCTTCCATACTAGAGGCAGTTTCTTCGAGGCTAGACGCTTGCTCTTCAGTCCGCGATGAAAGATCGGTATTGCCCTTGGAAATTTCGCTAGCAGCAGTATTAATGGTATAAGCAGAATCACGAATACCAGCTAGCATCGTACTTAATTTTTCAGCAGTTTCATTACAGCCTTGCTTCAGAATATCAAAAGTTCCTTCGTATTCAGATGTGACCCGAGCTCGCATATCTCCGGCAGAAATTTTTTGCAACACTGTTGAAATTTCATTCAGAGCATTCTTAGAAACTGTATTTAATTGATTCAAATTAGTCGCAAGCATTAAGAAGAAACCAGATTTGTCGGTTTCAGAAATTTTTTGCGTGAAATCACCTTTGCAAGCGGCATTTACGACCATTGTGACTTCATTTTCAGCCATCACTTCTGCCGTGCGATCTTGCCACTCCACAACACTCCCTAAACGTTCTCCTTGAGTATCGAATATTGGATTTGCAATTAATCTGAAATGTCTCCCTGCAACAGTGATATTCGAAGTGTAAGTGGTCTTGAGTGTGGCCAGTAATGATGATTGATGAGATGGCACCTTATGGAAAATATCCATATTGCTACCAACTACTTTATCCACAGAAAAATGAGGTAACGCTTTGCGAAGGTCATTTTCGGCAACCCGTAACATCGCTAACACGGATTTATTCGAGTAGACGATATTTCGCTCATTATCTGCAATCATCACATTAGTGGAAGTGCAGTCCAGTGCTTGCCTGATCCTTAAGTTTTCTTGCAGCATTGCTTGTTGTTTGGCATAAAGTGCTTGATTTGCTTGCTCGTTTTCTTTCACAACGCGCTGATTATGAAGAAGAGTTTCTCTGGTGCTATCCAATTGCCCTAATAAACTTTGTTTTTCTATTCCTACAGCAATCTGAAAATCAAATTCACCAGCCGCAAGCTTTCGTGCAATTGCAATCACATCGCTCGGCTCGCCTCCTAACTGCGCCATTACTTTTCGTGCAACCCATAACGCAAATATGCCGGCCACCAGTGCAGCAATCACAACCACAAACCAAATAAACATATTGGCATTTGAAATTTTTGTACTATTTTCTTCGATATGTTTCTGATTACCTGCTTCCAGTAATTCAGTCACTCTTTCCATTTTATTTTCGAGTTGAGCGAAGGCGGTTTGAAACTGTGGATACATTGCTGTTGCCGCAGTCAGATCAGTACCACTTAACTGCACTTGAGTTAATGCGGCTTGTATGTATGCTTGGAGAGGTTGTTCAAGTTCGCTTAAAGCAAGTTTGATATCTGAAGGCAATGCTAATTTTCTATTGGCTTCAATTTGAGATTTAAAGCGTTCAACGTGTTCAAGTAACTGAATGTTAATTTCTTGGGTAGATTGACCTTTGCCGGCGAGATAGAATGACTCGAGCACATCACCACGAAGGGCATCGTGCATCATGTCACTTTCCATGTGATTCGAAATTGCTTTGCTAAAAACCTCATTGCTGATATGAACTTGGTTATTCACACTTTGTACGTACCAACTACAAAGACCGATGGCGATAGCTCCCAAGGTGCCTACAAACCCTATTGCTATCAACTGCGATTTGAATTTCATCATAACCTTTCCTTTTGAGTCTATTATCTGTTTGCAGATCTCTCTTGCGGGGGATCTTTTATTAATCGCTGTGTTGTTTTTTCAGGATTTAAACTTGCTCTTCTTTAAATAAAATTCCTAATTCTTGACTCGTAATTAATGCATCGATGTTAAGCAAAATCACCATGTGATCACTTTGTGCCACTAGACCAGACAAATAACGACTGTCAAAAGCAACACCAAATTCAGGTGCAGGTTTGATGTCTGTCGAGGTTAATTTAATGACATCGGAGACCGCATCGACCACAATGCCAATAATTTTATTGGCGACAACCACCATAATCACAATGGTAAACTCGTTATAAGTGGCCTCACCGACTGAAAATTTTAAGCGTAAATCCAAAATTGGTACGATATCGCCTCGAAGATTGATGACGCCCTTAATAAAGTCCGGTGCATTCGCGATTTTCGTAACCGCTTCATACCCTCTGATTTCTTTGACCTTCATGATATCAATGCCGTAATGCTCGTCGGCTAGCTTGAAGGTTAAAAGCTCGATCACTTGCTGTGGTTGAATCACTGTCATCAGCTTGCTCCTAAATGCTGTCGATCTTCGATGCCAAAGATTCAGCATCCAGAATGAGCGCAACGCTACCGTCTCCCATAATTGTAGCCCCGGCAACTCCAGGAACTCGACGGTAGTGCTGCTCTAAACTTTTAATCACGACTTGTTGCTGGCCAACTAAATCGTCAACCATCAAGGCAAACCGTTTTTTACTGGTTTCTATTAGAACTAGAATGGCATGGCTGGGGTCAGTATGAAGCGGTTCTGCAGCCATTAATTCGTGCAAGTATAAAATTGGCCAGTAGCTTTCTCTTAACTCCAACATTTGTTGGTTAGAAATCAATTTGAGCTGATCGGGCTGCGGTTGCATGGACTCAATAATATTGACGAGAGGTATAATGAATAATTGATCGCCAACCGCGACGCTCATGCCATCAAGTATTGCTAAGGTGAGCGGTAAACGGATTTCTAATTTAGAACCATGGCCTTCAATCGAGGAGATATCAATTTTCCCCCCCATACTTTCAATATTCCGTTTCACCACATCCATACCGACACCTCGGCCGGATACGTCTGTTATTTGTTCTGCAGTTGAAAAACCAGGCGCCATGATGAGGTTCCAAACTTCAGCATCAGTCGCTTGGTCACTGATAGCAATACCTTTTTGACGCGCTTTATTCAAAATTTTCTGCCGATTTAAGCCAGCACCATCATCGATCACACTGATAACGATGTTTCCACCTTTTTGTTCTGCTTTTAGAGTAATGGTGCCATGAGAAGGTTTACCGATACTCTGCCTAACTTCAGGTAATTCAATCCCATGATCCAAGCTATTTCTAACTAAATGGGTCAGCGGGTCCACCAGTTTTTCAATCAAACTTTTATCGATTTCAGTATGTCCGCCTTCAATGACTAATTCGACGTCCTTGTGAAGCTTTGTTGAAAGATCCCGAACGACTCGGGGGAATCTATTAAACACGAAAGACATCGGCAGCATCCGAATGGACATGATGCCTTCTTGAATATCCCGGGTATTCCTTTCAAGTTCACGCATTGCGATATGCAATTTTTCAACTTGTGGTCCCTGTAGATCTTCAGTCAATAAAGTCAACATAGACTGGGTAATGACTAACTCTCCGACAAGATTAACTAGGCTATCTACCTTATGAATATCAACACGGATAGTGGATGATTCGGCATTTTCTACTTTCGCCTTTTGTCCTTCCTTTTTGACTTGATCTTTGGAAGTTAATTCTGTGTTTTTTATGGGCTGTGGTTGCAGAACTGCAGGTTGTTCAACTGGGATCGACTCTATGCTTTCGTCATTCGTCAGTGCAATCTGGCTTGTTTCTAAAACTGATTTTTCAACGGGTAACGGTTCAAAGAAGCCAAAATCATCGTCATTAATTAATTCAACGGGATCAAAAAAACCAAAACCGTCTTCAGACTTTGTTTCGGCTAAAGGTACGAAAAAGCCGAATCCATGATCTTCTGTCAATAGATTTGTTTTGTTGGGGTCTAATAATGCTTCTAACTGTTCAGTAGTTAGATTGACTAAGACCCAATCGGGTTCAGAATTATCGCCATAACTAGCTAATAGCTGACGTAGGGCATCAACAGCTTTGAGCAGAACATCAATAATGGGGCGACTAAATTGATAACTTCCTTGGCGTGCTTTATCAAAAATGTTTTCCATCACATGAGTGACAGAAATTAATGAATCGAATCCAAAAATACCGCTGCCACCTTTGATGGAATGCGCGGCGCGGAAAATGCAGTTGAGCTCTTCAATATCAGGATTTTCTGGATCGAGAGCCATTAAAAGGTGTTCAATTTCATCCAGATGCTCCGCACTTTCTTCCAGGAAAGCACCGTGGAACTGACGCATATCTATAGTCATAACCTGCCCCGCAGAATGAGGAGTTATTGCAGTACTTTCGCTGCAATTTGTAAAAGTTTGGCAGGATCAAAAGGTTTTACCATCCACCCGGTAGCCCCTGCAGCACGTCCTTGCGCTTTCATCGCGTCACTTGCTTCTGTCGTTAACACCACAATCGGTGTTGTTTTATAAGAAGCCAAGGTTCTGAGAGTTTTAATCAGTGTAAGACCATCCATCCTTGGCATGTTTTGGTCTGTGAGTACAAAATCAAAAGATTTGGTTTTACACAGATCAAGTGCTTCTTGGCCGTCTTTGGCAGCGGTCACCTGGTAATTAGCCGATTTCAACGTGGCTTCAACCATCATGCGAACTGAAACTGAATCATCAACAATTAAAATGTGCTTTGACATATTTACTCATCCATTTAATACAACTTTCATGTGATTTCCCGCACCAATGATCTCAAAATTATTCGAGAGTTTGGCAACCATTGATAACCCACGACCATAACACTCAAGTTCAGAATTGGGATCGATACTGTGTTTAAAACCAAGGCCAGAGTCTGTTATTTCTAATGTTAATTTAGAATCCTGCGCATCCCATTCAAGATGAATGCTAATTTCATCATCCATTGAAAGATCAACACAAACTTCTTCCTTTTGCTGATAAAATTTGAAAAAACCATCCTCTTGTTGTTTTATTGCTGAGTCGAGCCCTAAAACGCCATGTTCAAAAGCATTCAGGTAAAGCTCTGTTAGCACTGCAAATGCTTTGTTACAGAGCTCTTGGGGGACAGTTAAATGTAGTAATAGCTCGACTAACTCTGTAGGTGGATTTAAGGAATTTAAACAATGCCCAGAGATCTGAAAGTCACATGCGAAAAACCCCGGTCTTTGCTTTGAAATGATGTGTTGATTTGAGCTTAACAGTCTTAAATTGCTACAACAAATCTCACAAGCAGAAACATCATCAGTCGCTTCGACAGTCTCAGCCAAAACCTCAACAAGTCTGGCAAATCCTTGATTATGTTCGCGTTTGTAGAGGTCAATGATTTCAGAAATTGATAAAAATTGACCAGTCGATTTCATCTCAGTTTCAATAACGCCATCACTGATCAGCAAAAGATTCTCTACGTCAGACAGTTTTAGCTTTTGACAGTTAACTTCAACGAGATCATCAGGAAGAATTCCAAGGGCCATATGACCCGAACGGACTTGGCCAATCGAAAACCCATGCTGATCAAAAACCAAAACAGGTGGCATGCCGCCGTTCCAAATTTCAATCAAATCAAGCATTGGATTAATTTTAAGGATCACAGCCGCGACAAAGCGATCATCAGGCAGCTGCTTTACCAGTTTTCTGTTTAACTCAAAAACAATATTGCTAAGAGGTAATGCTTTGATGGCCATCGATTCAAAGACTTCCATCATTGGCATCAAACCAACAGCAGCGGCTAAGCCATGTCCCATTGAATCAGCCAAGAGCACATACCAACTGCCATCATAACCTTGGCGATACAACACGACATCGCCACTGAATAAGGCACTCGGTTGAATTTTTTTATGGATGAAATCGACTGGTTTGGCCATATGACGTGTCATGTTGTCAAATATGAATCTGGCTAACTCTTGCTCCTTTTTCTCTTCACTCATCCTGATTTCAAGTTCATGCTGTTGTCGAGCATTAGCAGCTTGCAAACGATATTGTGCGATTGACCGATTTATTTTGACCCACAATAAATCCATATTAATGGGCTTAACCACATAGTCATCAATCCCTTCGGCAAAAGCTTTCAGAAAGAACTCAGTATCGTCATTGGCACTGACCATCACAACTGCAGCACTAGGACAACGGGATTTAATCAATGGCAAAATAGTTAAGCCTTCACCATCCCCTAAGTGATTATCCAAAATTATGACATCAAAACTCTCAGCATCCGCGCTTTGTAGCTGTGAAATTGCTTCCGAAACTGTAAAGCATGAAACACAAATGGCATCCCTAGTTTCAAGAAACATGGTGTAAAACTGATTGAAAAGAAGATCATCCTCAACAACCAATACTTTTAGTTTTCCTAAACTAGGCATTTTCATCACTCAATCACGAATAGTTTTTGCATGTTTGCCATATCTAAAATATCTTTAGCGGTGCCTTGCGCCCCTTTAAGTTTGACAATCACTCCACGTGCTGAAGCTTTTTTGGCTAATAGCACCAACATTCCCAATGCTGAGCTATCCAAATATTGGACTTGCGAAAAATCCAAATCTAACTGCTTCAAACTCGAATTTGCGAGGATCTCTTCACACTGCCCGCTAAAAACTTTGTGCTGGCTGAAGTCAAATCGATTCGATAGACGGATAGTGCTATTTTCAGACATCTAATTTCTCCAAATTCAAAATAGTTCAACATCACCGCCGGCCATCGAGGTTGCTGACACTGGATTACTTCTATGTTCTTTATTTGCATTCACAAATTGGAGTGCTTGTTGCAGTACTTTTGACAAATCTTGTGAGGAACTCACAGTATTGAGTAATGTCTCTTTGGTTAATTCTATATCTTGAATAACGAACAGAATGTGTTGAGAGTTGATGTCGCCAAATTGCAAACCTCTGATGGCTTGGTTTAATGCAGACTGTAACTCATGAGTGCTGCCATCTAAGGATTTTGCGATTTCTGTTTCTATTGCCGCTTTTTTAACTAACTGGTTAATTGCTGTTTGTACCTCTTTTTTTGATTGCATGACATAACTTAAATCTTGCGAGGCCACTTTTCCAATTTCAGTGGTCAGCGAGCTGATTTGCTCTGCAATAGCTCTCAGTTTTTTTTGTATTTGTTCACTAAATCCAGCGCTGCGATTAGATAGCGCGCGAACCTCATCAGCGACAACAGCAAAGCCTCGTCCTGCTTCTCCAGCTCTGGCTGCTTCTATTGCAGCATTCAGGGCTAACAAATTAGTTTGCGAAGCAATTTGGTCGATGTCTTTTAGTGCTTTCATGACCTCAGGCACAGCATCATTAATGACTTCAACTTGACTGACTAAATCCATCGAAGATGCAGACATCGAGACGGTTGTCTCGACAAACTTATCTAACATGACAACTGTCGTGTTGGCAAAACCTGCCATCCAAGAATCATTTAAATTTTCTAACTCTTCACCCGCAGCCAACAAGGTTTGCACCTGTTTACTCTGAGTTTCACTCATCAACTTCAGTCGATGGAAACTGTCGCTTAAAGTATTCACAGCATCGAGTTGAGTCGAATTAACGTTCTCTAAATTGGTTCGGCATTGCTCTAATATTTCTGCAAGGGATGTGTTGAGAACTTGAATTAGAGGAAAACCATGATCATTTGCTTCCTCCCGTAATTCGATGTTTGTTTGACTAATCTGAGAACTGTGTTGCTTTTCTAGGGTGATAATTGTTGTTGCCCCTAAACCAAGAACTATGACTGCAAAATAAGCGAATTCTAGATATACCATCATTAAGGATACGCACGTCAGACTCCCAATCACAATCAATGATTTCACTACTCACCCCTCGTTATATTCCAAAGCGTTGATGGGTTATATTTTTAAGATATAGCGCAAAAAAAAAAGAACGCAAACTTATTAATTTTTAATAACTTGGATAAATTACAAACGATGAATTTATGTAAATCGTTTGAGTTGTAAAAAAGCTAGCAATAATCGACCAATTAACAATATGAGAGACAACTTAAGCAGTTAAAAATACATAGTTAGAAACACATGAGACTTGTATCTGACATCGATTAACAATCCTCATCAATATTGTTTGTCTATAACAAAATTAGAGGGATCCTGCGTTTTGGACAACTATCACCCTTGTACTTATTCACTGGTAAGTTATCTTAAATCAATATTTTTCATCATTTCGTCGATGCAAGCAGCCAAAAGAATTATTTATGTTAAGAAAATTATCATTTTTATTACTTATTATGCTGAGTGCAGCCCATCTAAGTCATGCGCTGGAGTTACAGCGAACGGTCATTGACGATACGTTGCCCAATGTCGGTATCTATTCGATAACGCAGGATGACAAGGGCTATCTCTGGTTGGCATCAACCAATACCGGCGTACTCAGATTTGATGGCTATCAGTTCCAACCTGTTATGGCTGGCAAAACCCAGTTAGCGCGAAATCCTGATATAGATGCCATTCTTTTCGATTCGAACGGTGCTTTGTGGACTGGAAGTTGGGGGTATGCGCTCGCACGCTTCGATTTAGAACATGAGACTGAAACATTGTTTTCAGCAGGTCCAGGATCAGACCAACTTTACAGTCCATTTGTTCAGGTTTTATTTGAAGATAGTCAGAAACGGTTATGGATTGGGACCGATCAAGGTTTGAATCTTTATGATACAAGCAAGGGTTTAACAAAACTGTTTGGTAGTGCTGAACTTCGCAATCCTCGCATATGGGCAATTGTTGAATCTGCCGATCATTCCATTTGGTTTGGAACATCTAACGGGGTATATCGTGTTAAACCAGATGGTTCTTTAGACTCGCCAATTTTCCCTCATGGTGCGGAGAGCCGAGCAAATGAAATCAGAACGTTGGCGATCGCTGGTGAAAACCTTTGGATAGGAACTCGAGAAGGATTGTTTTCCTTTAATTATATAAAAGCTGAGCTAACGCGGGTCCCCTATTTCGATCAAGATAATTTTCCAATTATCAATAGCTTGCTCTTCGATGGTCATAACCAATTATTGGTGGGTACCTTTGATGGCATCAGCTTAGTTGACACTGAAAAATACAAAACTAAATATGTAGCAGGCGAAAAGTCGCTTCTTGAAAATGTCAACGTGCGAACATTATTCCTCGACCGCAGCGGTTTACTTTGGGCTGGCACGCGGGAAAAGGGACTTTATCGCACACGTTTGCAATTTGAACAGTTTAATGACTGGCCAAATCCAGCATTTATGCGTTGGCAATTACAACAGCAACAAGCTGTATTAGCCGTTGCAGCAAAGAATAATCAGTTATTTATTGGCGATTATGATGAAGTCCGTTGGGGCGACCCATCGACTGGAGATTTGAAAAATATTCAACTGATTGGCTCACGTGTCAATGCCCTTCTATTTGACCACTTGTCACAATTATGGTTAGGAGCAGATAACGGCATTTGGCGATTTGATGAGGAAAAACAGTACTTTATTCCTGTTCCTGAAATCCTTCAGCAAAGTGGAATTACGTCACAGAATGTTCGAGATCTTGATATTTTACCCGACAACCGAATCGTCATAGGTCTTTGGAGTGATGGCATTCTTATTTGGGACCCAATACATCAGAAATCCGAAAGGATACTTGCCGATATTGCAAAAAAACTCACTGGGGATGCGATCCAAGATATTGAGGTCGTCGACAATACCATTTGGATTGTTGCGCGTCTGACAGGTCTGTATCGATACGATATTTTACAAAAAGAGTTAATGAGCACCGCAAAGTTAAACAGTGCTCTAGGCCAAGGAGCCGTCTGTGTTGCACGAGGCCCGAATGAAACTTTACTAATATGTACCAGCAATGGTTTGCTAATTTATAAACCTGAGAGCAATTCTGTTCAGCATTATGGTGTTGAAGATGGACTTGCCGATAATCACCTGCTTTCTGCAATCGCCGATAATGAAAATCGTGTTTGGGTCGGTTCCCCAAAAGGACTCAGTGTTTTTCTGCCTGAACAAAATAACTTTGTAACTTTTACACACCAGGATGGCTTAACCAGTTCTGAAATGATGTATAAGGCGCTCGTTTCTTCAGAAAACAAACTCTACGCGGGCAGCTCCAAAGGGCTTAACCTCATTCATCCTGACAAAATCCTGATTAATACCAAGATCCCTAATATCGAAATTACCGATTTTCTTGTCAATCAACAGCCATTCAAACTCGATGGATTAGATAATTTTGAGCTTACAGCTTGGCAAAATAACGTTGAATTTAAATTTTCTGCGTTAGATTTTAGTAATGTTAATTTAAATCGCTTTGAAGTGAAACTCGTTGGTTACGATAAAGATTGGGTGCAATTAATAGGAAAAAACTCGGCGACATATCAAAATTTACCTGCAAACAATTATCAATTTCTAGTCCGCGGTTCGAATAATCATGGTTTCTTTAATCCCGAATTCAAACAATTGCATTTTGAAGTAAAGCCCTACTGGTGGCAACGCACAGATCTTCGAATTGTAGCCTTCATCTTTTTAATGGTTTCAATTTCTATATTGTATCGGCGACGAGTTTCTCGCATTGAACAAATAAACAGGTTATTGCAGGCCAACAATCAGGCGCAAGAGCAGAATAATCAGGCATTGGAATTAAAAGTAGCAGCCAGAACCGCTGAATTAAAATCACTGCTTGATGATCTCGCAAGATCTAATACTGAACTTAGAAAACTTGACCAACTCAAAGACGAGTTTATCGGAACCGTTTCACATGAATTAAGAACGCCATTAACTTCCATTCATGGCGCTATCAAACTTCTGGCCATTCCGCATTTAGAAGAAAATATGCGGGCAAAACTGTTGGCGACCGCAGAAGAAAATAGCAATCGTTTAGTAATATTGATTAATGACTTACTAGATTTGCAAAAATACGAAAATGGCAGTTTGGAGATATCTACAACTTCACAACCACTTCAGCCATTGGTAGAACAAGCGGTTTCAAGTTTGCAAACTTATGCACAAAAATTTGGAGTGACATTAAGTATTTTACATGATGAAAGTTTGGCTTGTCAGTTACATTTTGACAGCAATCGTATTCGGCAAGTCCTTGATAATCTGTTATCGAATGCCATTAAATTTTCTAAAAGTGGCGGCGAAGTAAAGATATATTCAGTCTTTCTGCCTGGATTTCTTGAAATTAATGTTGAAGACTTCGGGGATGGTATTCCGTTAGACATCCAACCACAGATTTTTGGTAAATTTGTCCAAGCAAATAGTGCCAGTAATAAAACTGTCTATGGTTCTGGTCTTGGTTTAGCAATATGTCGTCGTATTGTGGAGTTGCATCATGGGCAGATTGGCTTCATGAGTAAACCGGGCCAAGGCACCCGGTTTTGGTTTAGATTGCCACTTGAGGCTGACGTTGCTGCATAAAAATGTCTAATCTAGCTTTTAAGCTGTCGACAGTTTCTCCAATAATTTATTCATCACTGTTCGATGTTGGATTTCTTTTTCTAAAGAACTATCAAACAACTGCGTCGCTGCAATCATAGTTTCTTCAACTCGGCGCATAATTGATTTTTCTTCGCTTTCTAGCAGGTTAAATTGGGACATTTCCGACAGTAAATTGGTTTCCATATCCTGAATGATTTTCTCAAACTGCTGGGAAAAGGTGATGTTGCTTTGCTCCATCTCAAGGACGATATTTGCCAATACTTGAGAAATTGTCTTAATGCGTTTCTGTTTTTCTTGCTCTGACTTTTCTAATAGCAAAGTCGTAATTCGAATGTCTAAGCTATTAAATAACAGACATATTTGATCTTTTAAAATGCCATATCGCTCTTCTTCTTCGACAGGCATATTACGAATAAACATTGAAAATAAGTCATAATTTAAGAAAGCATATTGCTTCCAACAATAGAGTCGGCCTTTGCCGCGAGATGCCAACATCGAATCAATTTCCAATTGCGGCTCTAGACCATCATCCCTAAAGTAAATCGGTTTATCTTCATGAAGGAAGGCAATCGAACCCGCCAGATCGAAAAAATTTAACGCACCAAAACATAATATTGCTAAATCTTTGAAGTCGGTCGCTTGATGGATACTGTCTTGAAATCGCAATATTTGCCCTAACTCTGACGAGTTACGCATGGCATCAAAGGCAATTTTCATTGCGGTTGATGCTTGTTGTTTTACTTCGGCTTGTTGTTCTCTGGCTCTATAAACGGCTTGGATCTTCACCAGCAATTCTTGTAAGCGCAGCGGTTTGATTAAGTAATCATCTGCCCCCGCTTCATAAGCGCGCATGATATCTTCATCAGACATCAAACCTGACGTGAAAATGACACCACAATGGTCTGAGAGCAATTCCTGGCGGAGTAATTGGCAAAGTTCATAGCCATTCATTTGTGGCATGTTCACATCCATGATGACAACATCAGGTGATATGGCCATCTGATCCCTAATTTGAGAGATGCCACCTTGGGGATATTCTGGAAAATGAAAGACTTGGTGTTGATGTTGTTTAAGATAATCGCCGATGAGCTGCGCATTTGCTAAATCATCTTCAAAATATAATATATTCAGTACTGATTGCTCTGTCATATTTAGTTCCCTTAACGTTGCGCTGATTCTTTAAGCCAAGCAGTTGCTTGTGGTTCTGCCAGTGCTTTGCTCCAATAAAAACCTTGAGCGTGGTCGCAGTTTATTGACAATAACTGTCGCAAAATTGATGCAGTTTCAACACCTTCTGCGACAACTTTCATACCTAGTCGATGTGCAAGAAAAATACATGTTTCTACTATAGCTAAACTTTCAGCTTCCGTGCCCATTGCATGGACAAATCTTCGGTCAATTTTTAATTCACTAAATGGGATCCGATGCAGTTGAGCTAGTGAGGAGTAGCCTGTACCGAAATCATCAATAGATAGACCTATACCGCTCATACGGATCCTGATTAAAATATCGAGTGAAAGCACAACTTCGTTCATGACTGCAGTTTCTGTTATTTCCAACATCAATTGACTTGGGTCAACATCGTGTGCTTGTAATAGCTTTAATAATTTCTGAGGAAAATCAATATCTTTTAGATTTTCAGCTGAAATATTAACAGCAATTTTGGTCTTCAGACCTCGATGATTCCATGCCGCTAGCTGTTGAATTGCTAACATCAAGACCTCGTCGGTTAACTGCCCCATTAAGCCACTTTGCTCTGCTAAACGGATAAATTTAAACGGTGGAATTAGGCCGTAATCGGGATGTAACCATCTGACCAAGGCTTCAAAACCCACCGTTTTGCCACTCATCACATCTAATTTAGGTTGGTAATGTAATACCAGTTGCTTCTGAGAAATTGCTTGTTGTAATTCATTGACATCTGGCATCCAGTTTCGATCATGCCTTTGCTGGGTCAACTGAAAACGATCTACAAGAGTTTGAGCTATTAAGTTAGCGAGTTCTAAAAGTGGAATAGGCTTCGTAAATGTATGAAGAATGGTTAAGCGTTGGGCTTTGGCCAGTTCAAACGCTGTACGAAGAACACTTTGATCTTGACCACTCATCAAAATAACTGCACCTTGAAAATGACGCTCAGCCAATTTTCTAAGCACAGCAATACCATCGATGTCTGGCATGAATAAATCCAGGATAACAACGGCACATTGGCTTAGATCTGCATCCAAGAAAGCTTGTGCTTGTTGAAAAGGTTGTACATGCAATCCTTGACCTATCAATAATTCAGTTAGCATTTCCAAATGCTGCTGATCATCATCGACAACAAAGATTTGATCAGATTCAGACATGTTATATTCCCTCACTTATATCTGTTTTCTTCAAAAGTTGGTCGACTGTGCTTAAAAGCAATGAGGTTGAAACAGGTTTCTGTAGCCTCTTCTCAAAGTATTGCCGGCTTGATTCATCTTCAATCATGCTTTCATCAGCAAATCCACTAATCAACTGAATGGGTAAATCTGGATAATTCAGACAAACATGAGTCGCTAATTGCAAGCCACTGCCATTTGGCATCACGATGTCGCTAATCACGAGATCAAAAGTTCTTTGCTCGAGTAATAAAATTGCATCTTTGATATTGGTTGCTGTCACCACTTCATAGCCGGAAGTCCCAAGAATCATGCTGTTCACATCTAATAAATCTTCTTCATCATCGACCAATAAAATCACCTTGGCTCGAGATTCAGTAAGTTTGGTTTGCTGAAACCGCGGAGTAACAGCCACTTTTGTGGGTTGAATAGCTGCAGGTGCGTGCCCCAACGTCGTAGCAACTCTCGGAAAATACAGGAAAAACTCTGTGCCTTCGCCAAGTTTAGAAACAACTCGGATAGCGCCTTTACAACGTCGGCAAAATCCGAACACTTGAGCCAAACCCAAGCCAGTCCCCTGGGCGCCCTTAGTCGTGAAAAAGGGTTCAAAGAGTTTTTGCAACACTTCTTCGGTCATGCCAGAACCTGTATCTTTGACTCGGACACAGCAGTAGTTCCCTGGCGGAAGATCTAAAGATTTAGCGAGCAGCTGAGGCAGATTGATCAATTCGGAACAAATGGATATTTCACCCATATCTTTGATGGCATGCCGAGCATTAATTACTAAATTCAAAAGTGCGTTTTCTAATCCACCTTTCTCGATTTCGACCGACAATGTCTCAGAGCTGAGCTCAATATTTAAAGTGATCCGTTTTGTTAATGCCTCTTTAAAAAGGTCTTTCATATCAACAATTAATTGGTTGATATCAATTTTGATTAGATCTCTGCTTTTGTTGGATGAGAAATCGAGTAAGTTCTTCGTCATTGCAGCTCCGCGGTCGGCTGCTTTCATGATATTCGAAGCATAATTAGCAATCTGTGGTTCAGATCTCACCGACAGCATCTCGGCATAACCGCGAATGATGCCGAGAATATTATTAAAATCATGAGCAATTCCGCTGGTTAAAGTGCCTAAAGCACTTAACTTACCGGCTTGGATCAGCTGTTCCTGCTGTTGTTTAGATTCTGTGAGATCATGTAAACAGACAACAAATCGGCGTTTTTTCCCAACCATTACAGGGAGTTCCGCGAGAGAGCATGAAAAATAGATCACTTGTTCTTTCTTGGTGCGGCCACTAAATTCTAGAGCTTTGGGGTCGGAAAGATGCGCTGTTTTTTCGATAAACGCGTTGAAGAAATCGATAAATGCAGTGGGTTCGAGCAATAAATCTGCGAATTTTGTTGAGATAAGTTCCGAAACATCATAACCAAATAGTTTTGAAGTTGCGGGGTTACAAGTTAATAGAACTGCATGTTCATCTAAAGTTACCACCGCATCAACCATACTATCGAGGGACTGACTCAGTTCTATTTTTTTACTTTCTAACTCATGGCTTAAGCGAATTTGTTCTAATTCCGCTTGTTTTCTTGCGTCAATATCGAGCAGAGCCCCAAACACAATTTGTGAATTTTCGTCTTCCTGTGACGTATTTCGGATATCCTTGACCCAAATGTAGCGACCTTTGTTGAGACAAAACAACCGATACTCAAGCGATTTATCTTCTGTTAAATTTGCATTAAAGACTAGGGTAAGATCATCAGGATGAACATGCCTTGGCCAGAATGTCGGGTCATTCATCACCTCGCTTTGTGTGAAGCCACATAACTTTTCTATATTTGGGCTGATATACATAAAACCATCACTCAGGTTACTAAATGCCTGATAAATGGCGGCAGGACTAAATTGTAAGAGGTTGTCAATATGCTCTTGCATTGCTTGAAGTGCATGCTGCAACTGATGCTGAGCTGTCATGTCTTGCAACAGACAGTAACTACGGATTTCGGGGGTCTGAATATCGTAATGTTCAACCATCCAAAGTGACAATACTTTTTCTTCTCCACTGGGATACTGTACGAGACGATTAAAATGCAGGGTTGGATTTGCCGTTTGGTTATCTGTTAGAAAGGGCTGAATTTGCCCTTGATTCGAATGGTCAGGATCGAAAAATTGCAAATAGCCTAAATCAATCGGTGCTTTTAACCGGTCTTCATTTTGTGCGATTAACAATAACTGACGAGCTTGAGAATTTGCATAGACAACTTGCTGGTGCTCATTAATGCCAATCATTGCCGCAATACCGCTACTAAATAACGACTGCAAAAATGACTGTTGATGTCTGCTCATGCGCAATTGATGAGATAATGAGATATCAGCGGTTTGAAGCACCCAACTTTCAGGCCCTGTTTGCCAATAATTGAGGTTTAAGGTTAAGCCTTCATTTTTTTTGCAATGGACTTTGATTTCTGAGCTCAAATTGGGACTTAGAATTTGTTGTAAAAGCCAATCATGCAATGACAATCCTAAAAATTCAGATAACTCCGCAGATGTTAACTGAATCATGGCAGGAGTGCGCTGTTGCAGCACATGGATGCCATGACTGTCAGAAATCAGGGTGACATCTTTGATGAGCTCTGCATTCTCAATGATGAGTTGGGGTTTAATTTGACTTGAGCCAATAAAAGGATGTTGCGATAAATATGACTCAATACATTCAACCAACCATGAAAGTGCAGCTTCTTGTTCTGCGGTTACTTGAGATGAGGACAATTTGAATGCAACGATGCCCTGAATTCCTTCATCATTAGTTTCATTTTTACTCAGCGAAATTTTTGCAAAATGATCTAATCCATGAAAGATGCTGTTGTTATCAAACTGATGGTTGGCTATGGCAGCAGCAATCAATTCATCCTCAGGATTTATTTGCCCCTGCGCCGAACTGACATAGAAATATAGTCCTGCGCGATGGAATAGAATTATCACTTGTTGCGCTGCAAAAAGTTGCTGCAATAGATCGGCAAAATGCTCTAATTGAGCTGTTTGTGGTAAATGGGAATAAGTAGTTGATAAATTAACAGGGTAATTATTAAAAAATTGCGTCATCCTTGGCCTGCACTTCTTGCTTATCGAAGTTCATTTGAACTTAGACTAAGAAGTAAAAACCCTCAAGGTGGAGACTAAAATTGATTGGGGGTAATGTCCTGAAGTTGGTGCTTCAGGACACATTTTAAAATGAAAGGCTTAAAAATCGACTTTTCCGTCGCGAATATGTTGTTCGCCACGTTGTTTAGCAAGTTCGATTTGTTTTTGACGTTCTTCAAAAGATGCCCGTTGTTCAGGGGTTATTTTATCGTAACAATGCGGGCAACTTAGCCCTTTTTCGTATTTTTCAGAAGCAAGATCGGCTGCAGATAAAGGCATGCGACACGCATAGCACTGATCATAACTGCCCTGCTCTAAGCCATGTTTAACCGCAACACGTTGATCAAATACAAAGCATTCCCCTTGCCATAAACTTTCTGGCTCTGGGACTTCTTCTAAATACTTCAAAATACCACCATCAAGGTGATAAACCTCGTCAAATCCTTGTTCTTTCAAATAAGCGGTCGACTTTTCGCAGCGGATGCCGCCGGTACAGAACATCGCAACTTTTTTATGCTTGGCAGGGTCTAAATGCTCTGATGCCCACTGAGGAAATTCTCTAAAACTTGTGGTGTTTGGATTTACCGCATTTTTAAAGGTGCCAATTGCAACCTCATAATCGTTTCGAGTATCAATGACGATAGTCTCAGGATCTGAAATTAATTGATTCCATTCTTCGCCTTTGACATAAGTCCCGACGATATGCGATGGATCAATACCTTCGACTCCCATTGTCACAATTTCTTTTTTTAATTTGACTTTTGTACGATAAAAAGCAGGTTCTTCGGCAAACGATTCTTTGTAGGAAAGATGACTGAATCGGCCATCAGCATCTAAAAATTGTCTGACCGCATCAATGCCTTCGCGAGTCCCACAAATAGTGCCATTAATGCCCTCTTCGGCTAATAATAAAGTGCCTTTGACTTTATTCATAACCAGGTGTTGGTAAAGCCTATCTCTTAATTGGACATAATCTGGTAATTTTACAAATTTATAAAGCGCTGCTACGACGTACATAAGTTCACCTCTTGCAAATGCCGGACCGCAAATCCGGGGCAATAAAGAAGGCGCGCATTATACGTTAGTGTATGCAATTGGCCAATCCAATCTCACGAATTCAAAACATCTCATTGGAACTGCACTGAAATAGACTCAGATTAGTTCTTTCTTAAAGAATTTCAGCATCAGCAAAATTCGGCCAGACGCATTGTTACTTGCCAATCTTTTCTGAATGTGGAAAAATGTTATATCATAACATTTATAAAAT
>CAZIPG010000013.1:0-1357 GCA_964540955.1 uncultured Rheinheimera sp. | reverse complement strand
CATTTCTATTTAGATACCCGTTCAGTAAAAGGTCAAAGTCATGCGCAGTCTTTTTAAGAAAACTCTCCTCGCCGGTATTATTCTGAGTAGTTTTTCCGTTATTGCTCAAAATCAACAATCTCTAGTGACAGGAAAAGTTGTCGATGCTGATGGTAACCCTGTTGAAAATGCCAAAGTGCATGTGCACGGCAGACAGCAGTTTGTATTTACCAATGCGCAAGGTAAGTTTGAACTGCATGCGCCGCAAAATGCTGAACTTCATGTTGCTGCCAAAGGCTTTGGTGATGGTTTTGTTAAAGTAACTGGCCAACCTTTGCAAGTTACATTGGCCTCAGGCGGCATCGAGCGAATTCGAGTGTCGGCAACAGGCTTACATCACTATGATTTAGAAATGGCCACACCGGTCAATGTACTAAACGGTGATGATTTGGCGCGTCACCAAGCTGCGACTATTGGTGAAACCTTAAAAATGCAGCCTGGCGTGCATAGCAATTATTATGGTCCGGTCGCGGCTAGCCCGGTGATCCGTGGCTTAGATGGCCCTCGGGTTAAAATGTTAGCCAATGGCTTAGATACCGGAGATGTTTCAAGAATTGGTCCTGATCATGGGATCACGGCAGATGCCATCACGACTGAACAAATTGAAGTGCTTCGTGGACCTGCCACTTTGTTATATGGCAGTGGTGCTATTGGTGGCGTGGTTAATATTGTTGATAACCGTATTCCTCGACAAATTCGCAGCCCACAAACCATCCTTGATGCCAATTATAACGATGTTGCTAATGCAAAAACATATGCCTTGAGTCATGACGGTTCTCATGAGCAATTTGCATGGCATGTCGATGCGATGGATCGGAACACGGATGATTTCTCAGTACCCACCTTCACCAATGATGAAGGGGAAACTTTAGATGTGCTGGAAAATACTTGGTTAGACAACTCAGCGTTTAATCTGGGCGGTAGTTATTTAGCAAAAGATGGCTTGATTGGTGTAACTTTAGGGCGAGTCAACAACCAATATGGTATTCCAGGGCATCATCATCATGAAGAAGAGGCAACTTTACAAGTTGTCGAAGAAGAAGATGAAATGCCGGTATTTGCTGACATGGAGCAAAATCGGGTTGGCCTAACCGCCGAGCTCTATAATCCGCTCCAAGGTATCGAACAGATCAACTTTAATAGCGCTTATACCGATTACCAACATGTGGAAATTGAGGATGGCGTGCCAGGCACTCGTTTTACCAACAAAACTCTGGAGTCACGCATCACAGCAGAGCATGCCGACATTGCGAACTGGCATGGGTTAGTCGGTTTTCATCAACAAAGTATCAACTTCAAAGCTGTTGGTGAAGAAGCT
>CAZIPG010000012.1:0-29882 GCA_964540955.1 uncultured Rheinheimera sp. | reverse complement strand
ATTCGTGATGGTGTTGTTGTGGTGGAAAATAATAAAATTGTTGCAGTAGGGACTCGTGACAATGTGAAAATCCCAGCCGATGCGCTGAAAATTGATATCAGCGGGAAAACCATCATGCCAGGCTTATTTGATGCGCATGCTCACGGCAGTCAAGGTGAAAATCAAATCATTCCGCAGCAAAACTACATCAACTATGCGAGTTTGGCGCTCGGTGTGACCAGCATCCACGACCCATCGAATAACACCCAAGAAATTTTCACTGCCAGCGAATTACAAAAAACTGGGGCAATCGTCGGACCCAGAATATTTTCAACAGGGACCATCCTTTATGGTTCTTACGGCGCTGGATATACCTCGCATGTTGATAGCTTGGCTGATGCCAAATTTCATTTAGAACGTTTGCAGAAAGTAGGCGCCTTTTCAGTCAAAAGTTACAACCAACCTCGACGTAATCAACGTCAGCAAGTTATTCAGGCCGCGCGCGACTTGAACATGATGGTCGTGCCTGAAGGCGGCTCATTGCTGCAACATAACCTCACCATGGTGGTGGATGGCCATACGACACTCGAGCATTCTCTGCCTGCAGCGAAATTATATGATGATGTGAAGCAACTATGGCAAGCCAGTGAAACAGCCTACACGCCTACTTTGGTTGTGGCTTATGGCGGCATCTGGGGCGAAAATTATTGGTATGATAAAACTGAAGTGTGGAAACATCCTCGGCTTTCAGCTTATGTTCCGATGAGTGTATTAGGTCCGCGCTCGATGCGTCGACCTAAAGCACCTGATCATCACTATAATCATTTCCACATTGCTAAAAGTGCAAAAGAACTCAATGATTTAGGTGTAGTCACGAATATCGGAGCTCATGGTCAGCGTGAAAGTCTCGGTGCGCATTGGGAGATTTGGATGTTTGCCCAAGGCGGCATGAGTCCATTGCAAGCCTTAAAAACTGCCACAATTAACCCTGCAAAAACCTTTGGTTTGGATCATCAGTTAGGTTCTATCAAAGCAGGGAAACTGGCGGATTTAATTGTTATCGATGGCGATCCATTAGCCGATATCCGCCAAAGTGATCGCGTCAGTCTCACCATGGTGAATGGCAGACTGTTTGATGCCAAAACCATGAATGAGCTAAATGGCAACAAAGTTAAACGTCAAAAGTTTTTCTTTGAAGCGCAATAATTCATAGAAAAAATCAATACCGCCCTTCGGGGCGGCTTTTCTCATCGTCGGCTGATCTAAAATGCATGTTGCTGAGAGGATCCATGTTGAAGTCAATATCATAAGAATTAAACCTATAAAAAAACGGCAATATTGCCGTTTTTTTATAGGGGAATTCAAAACGATTTTAGCTGACCTTTAGGTCCCGGTCGCCTGCTCATATTGTTTTAAGCGCGCTTGCGCTTTTTCCCAGTTCATCGTTAACCGTTCAATGGTGGCTGAAGTTGATGATTTCACAAAAGATAACTGCTCTGACAATTGCGAGTTTTGGGCTCGCATCTGCTGACGTTCCTCATTGAGTTGTTGAGTTTGCTCTTTCAACATCATCAATTCTTCACGCAACGATTTAATCGTTTCACGCTGAACCGCTTGATGCTCAGACACGCTAGCATGCTGTTCACGGAACATTTGATTGGCTTCTTTCAACTGAGCAAAATTCTGCTCAAGTTCAGGTAAATATTGAGTCAGTCGAGCAATTTCTTGTTTTTGTTGGTTGATGGTAATTTCCAACAACTCAACAGATTTCTGCTGCGACATCTGATGATTGCCAACACTATCCCGCTCATGTTGCAACTGTTGTTGCTGTTGCAAGCTGGCTTCTAGTTGTTTTTGCAAATCTTGTAACTGTAGAGTGAGTGCATCTTTTTGCTCACTCACTTCCTGCAATTGTTGACGTAAAGAACCATCGTTTTTCAGTTGTTCAGCAGTTTGTTGCTGTAACTCCATCAACTGTTGTTGATAACGCTGAGTCAGTGCAGTTTGTTCAACAAGTTCGGCAGATAATTGCGATTGTTGCTGCTGATGCTCTGCAATCAATGAAGCAGCATGCTGTTCAAACTCATCAACTCTGGCTTGCAGTGCTGCAGCATTGGTCTGCCATTCAATCGCTTGTTGTTGTGCTTGCGATAACTGCTCCTGCAGCTCTGCAGTGTTATCATGGGTTTGCGAGAATCGCTCAGTAACCTCAGTTAACTGGCCTTCAACACGAGATAAGGCCAAGGATTTCACTTTCAGTTCCTCTTGGAACTGATTGCGCTCATTCACTGCTCGTGCAACTGAGGCGGTTAACGTTTCAGATAAATCGCTTAAATCGGCAACGCGAGCTTTCAGCCCTTCATTTTCTTGATTCAGCGCTTGTAATCTTTGCTCGTTTGCTTGCGCACGCTCTTGCATTTGTTGCAATTGCTGACGGCTCACTTGTAAAGCTTCACGCAATTGAGGGACTGCGGCTTCAAGTTCCGAAATTCTTGCGATAAAGGCATGTTCTTTCTGTTGCAACTCATCAATCATCAACTGCAGCTGGCTGCGTTGATGTTCATGTTGTTGTTCCAGAACCTGCAACTCTTGGGAAGTTGCCTTCGACAACGCGACGGCTTGGTCTCTTTCCGCTTCTGCATCAGAAACCTGTTGGTGCAGTGCCGTCTGAATTTCTTGTAATTGCTGCTGATACTGAACATTGGCCGCTTCAAGCAACATCCGATGTTCTTCAGCCATATATTCAGCTTGCTGTCGTTGAGAAGAAAGCAATTCATCCTGCGCCATAATGGTTTCTTGCAGAGATTGCTCATTTAACATTTGAGCCGCGAACTGGCGTTCAAACTGATAATTCAGTTCTTGCGCGGACTGCAATTGTTGGCTTAATTGATCTGTGAGTTTTTTGGCAATTGCATTTGCTTGGTCTTTAAACGCAGCAATAAATTCGGCACTAAACTCGAACTCAGTTTCAGCAGGTGCTTCGGACACCACAGTTAAATTAACTGGTTGTATAGGTTTCATCGAGTTACTCCTGATTTAGCTGGACTCGGTTAAGTACAACACCGGAAAACAACCTACTTCATCATACAGCGACACCACCGGGGGGAAGGGTATCTCATTTCTGATAATCATTATGGTTTAATCGTTCGCGGTTTTTTTATTTTTTAAAGAATTCGCACAATTTTTAACTGAACTCTGATTTTGCAGTATTTTAGATCCAAAGATCAATGATCGCCTGTTTAAAAATTGCGCAATTTTAACAATAAAACTTGCGAAAAATGTACAAAAGCTGATTTAGCAAAAATTTTGCATTGCAAAACTGTGAAGAGTTCAACATTTCTCTCAGCAAATCGTTCGATCCCATCACTACGGACAACCGATGAGATCGAATAACTCATTGAAAATATTTTCTTAATTGAAAATACTTCCACCCAAAATTGTCAGCACACCGATTAGAAAAAATACCCCGCAGGCAGCCTTACGTGCCATTGAAAGCGGAATTTTTGCCATCAGCATCGCGCCAAAATAGACAACTGGGACATTCGCGGCAAGCATGCCTAAGGTAGTTCCAAGGATCACAAGCCAAGTCTCAGGATAGGTCGCAGCCAATAACACTGTCGCAATTTGCGTTTTATCGCCGATTTCTGCCACAAAAAACAGCAAACAACTTGCGGCAAATGCGCCATATTTGAGCCAAGAATTTTCTTCACTATCATCTTTATCTGGGATCAACAGCCATAAAGCAACCACGATGAAAGAAGCGCCCAATAAAGGAGCCTGCCAACTCACCGGAATAAATTGCGCGGCCCATGCACCAAGCCAAGCTGATACCGCATGATTGAGTAGAGTTGCTACCAAAATCCCTAGACATATGGCGATTTTTGAACGAAAGCGCGCGGCGAGGAATAAAGAAAGAAGTTGGGTTTTGTCACCGATTTCAGCAATAGCAACACCGGTAAAAGAATAAAGCAGAGCATCCATAAATATATCTCAGCGGGATATTAGGCCAAAGACAACACTATAGCTCCCGCTTTGGGCTACAGCATTGTCTTAGGTCTCATCAGAATAGGTGCTATTCCGTTATTGCCATGCACAATGAGGTGCAAGTATGTTGACAATAACCTGACAGATGTCAGCGATTACTCCCCCAAGAAAGTGGCGACATCATATGCTGAAATGCCGCCCCCGACAAGTTTAAATTAAGCCTCGCGGATCCAACGATTAGCTCTCAGGCGGCTTTGCTGGATGAACTTACTAAAGCGAATGCCAAGTCTGACAAGTCCCCAATAAGTCAGCGGGACTAACAATAAACTTGTTAACGTCGAGAATACCAAGCCGCCAATAATAGCGATAGCCATCGGCGCATACCCTGGTCCTCCCCCGCCAATGTTGGCATCACCAAAAGCTAATGGCACTAGCCCCAACACAGTGGTCGAAACCGTCATTAGAATTGGACGTAAGCGCACTTCACAAGCAGCCACGATTAAAGGAACAAGAGGCGCTTCAGGGCTCTCATTACGTAATTGATTGATGCGATCAACCAAAACGATACCGTTATTAACTACAATACCCATCAGGATCAGCATGCCGATCAATGCCATCACCCCCATCCCGGTTTGCGTGATCCATAAGGCCCAAAATACACCGACAAAAGAGAACAGCAATGAGCCAATCACCGCTGTAGGGAGTAACAAAGATTCGAACAGTGCAGCCATCACCAAGTAAATCATGGCAACAGCCAACAACATATTAAACACCATGACATTTTGGGCATCATCCTGATATTGGAAGCTGCCTTCAAAAGACCATGTGTAGCCTGCTGGAAGTTGTAATTGCTTCATCACATTTTCGATTTGTGCTTTCGCATCATCCATCTTCAGATCTTTACTGAGATTCATGCCAATGGCTAAACCCGTTTGCCGATTGAATCGACGAATTTCACCGAGTCGGTCTTTGACTTGTAACTTGGCCACTTGGCCGAGTCTGACCACTTGTTCCCCCTGCCCCCCGACCGGGATCGCTTCTAACTCTTGTTGAGAGTGGCTGACTTTTTCGTCATACAAGACTCGCAGTGGCACCTCCCCTTGCTCGGCAGTCCGCAAGGTTCGTAAGTTGGTACCGCGAAGAGCTAAAGTGACAGCCTGGGCAACGCTTTGGGCAGTTAATCCTTGCCGCTGTAACTCATCTTCATTCAAGTGAATTTGTAGCTCTTTCTGCCCGCCTTGCGTTTCAGTTCGCACATCCGTTAAGCCTTTAATCTGCGACAAAATAGGCACCAAACTTTCTGAAAGTTCAGTAAGCACTTGCGTCGAGGGGCCCAGTAAATGGATCTGCATGCCACCGCCAGCATCCCCCCAACCAAACTGAGGTTTAGCCCGCACTAACACTGGCCAATCTTTACGAATTTTTTCTTTAATTTGCTCGACAGGCTCCGGCAAATCTTTTTTAAACAATAAGGTGGAAACCGCAAAACCAGGTTGGTAATAGCTGTAAACTGATTCCAAATGAAATTCGTCTTTGCGGCTATAGAGATAAGCCTCCATTTTGCTAACTTCTTGTTCAACTTCCGCCAGCGCATAATTACTTTGGATGTTGTAATTCAAAAATGCCCGTTGATTATCGCCGCCATTATCATCGCCACCTGAGACAAACTGCATCGGTATAAAAATACTGACGAGTAATAACAAGGCCAGCATCGTCGATTTCCCTGGATTACCCATGGTCCAATGCAGGCAACGCCCATAAAACTCGTCAATTTTGCTGGTTTGCGGCCGATTGATTTCATCTTTGATTTGAATTTTGGTCGACAACCATGGAATTAATGTCATTGCCACAAGGAGAGAAACCGCCAAGGAAATGGTGATGGCAATTGCCACATGTTCTAAAAACACCGTGACATCAATTTTACTACCGATGATATTGGGCAAAAACACAATAGCCGTCGTTGCTGTACCTGCTAGCACTGCCAAAGCAACGCGATAAACACCGCGTTCGGTGGCGGCTCGGACATCCCCCCCCTTTGCACGCTCACGGAAAATACTTTCGACCACAACCACTGAATTATCGACCAACATCCCCACAGCTAACATTAGCCCCATCATCGACAACACATTCAGGCTGTAATCTAAGAAGTACATCATGCCTAAAGTGATCGACAATGAAACAGGCACTGACAACACGACCAACAAAGTTGTCGGGGTATGCCGTAAAAATAAAAACAACACAATAAAAGAGAGCACCGCACCGACTGCGCCTGATTCAAGTAAGTTTCTTAAACTGTCAGTCACCCCTTCCGCTGTATTTTCCATGACATAGATATTAATGCCATTCAGAGAAGGATCTTTGCCGGCTTGGTCGACCACTTTCATCGCTGCAGCCGCGACATCGACCAGATTAGCCCCTGATTCTTTAAAAATTTGCAAGCCGACTGCATAACGTTGATCGAGCCTGCGACCTTCAGTTCGTTTAGGCAGTTCTAAATGGATTTCAGCAATATCTGCCAATTGCAAACCACGACCAATCGGCAATCGCTTAATCTCGTCTAAACTGGTTAACTCACCGACGGGTTTTATTAAGATACTTTCTTGGCTATTACGAATTTCCCCTGCTGTCATGGCAAAATTTTGTTTTTGCAACTCGGCAAGTAACTGCACTGGGTCAATCTGCAAACTACGTAATCTATCGGGTAACAAACGAATAGTGACTTGGCGCTTATCCACGCCATAGAGTTCAACTTTAGAAACTCCAGGCACTCGCTCGAGCGGGCGTTTAATTACTCGCTCTAACAGATCATATGCCATCGACAAATCGCGCTCACTGGAGATGCGCAGTTGGAAAATTGGAAAATCGTTGGTGTTGAACTGAAACACTAACACTCGCTCAACATCGGCTGGCAGCAGATGTCTCACACTATCAATCCGCTCCCGCACTTCGATGCTCTTGGTATTGATA
Organism: uncultured Rheinheimera sp.; assembly: GCA_964540955.1. Lineage (GTDB taxonomy): Bacteria > Pseudomonadota > Gammaproteobacteria > Enterobacterales > Alteromonadaceae > Pararheinheimera. The sequence continues at coordinate 22,952 of CAZIPG010000012.1, read as the reverse complement.
TTTTCTTCCCAATTAAATTCCAAACCAATTTCTGCGGAATCTTCTTTGGAGAAAGTGCGCATTTTTTTAATGCCGGTTACAGTCGATAGCGACTCCTCAAGCGGCCTTGTGATCAAACGCTCGATCTCAGCTGGCGTGGCATTTGGGTAAGGCACATTGATAAAGATTTGAGGAATATCAATGCCTGGGAACTGCTCTAACGGCAGCATGCGACTGGCAAAAATGCCAAACACCAACATGGATAAAAATGCCATACATAGGGTTACAGGCCGCGTCAGCGCAAACCGAGTAAACATATTGGCTTTGTAATCTGGCGATTGTTGTTCACTCATGGTTTCACCTCTGCAGCTGAACCTTTTTCACCAATGGTCAGATGATAAATCACAGGGATGAAAATCAAGGTTAGTAAGGTGGCAAATGACAGACCAAAAATTACTGCAATGGCCATTGGCGCTCTTAATTCAGAACCTTCGCCGCCAAATACCATGGGCAATAAACCAAGCACTGTCGTTAAAGTGGTCATAAGCACTGGACGAAGACGAGTGACACCTGAAGTAATAATGGCTTCAGATTTTGCCATGCCTTCAGCGCGTAATTGATTAATCCGATCAATCAGCACGATGGCATTATTGACGACAATCCCCGCGAGCATGATAAAGCCGATAAATACGATCACGGAGATCCGAGTCTCGGTCAACCACAACCCCAAGATTGCACCAGCGCCTGCTAATGGCACTGTGAAAAGGATCAATAGCGGCTGCAATAAGTTTTCAAATTGCGAAGCCATGACCAGATAGACCAAGAACACCGCCAAGCTTAGCGCAATAATGAGCGAGTTATAAGAACGCGCCAACTCCTCACTTTGACCGACGATATTTGCACTCACACCATAAGGCATCGCCTGTTTCGCTAAGATTTCAGACACAACTTTGCCCGCTTGCTCCACATCGCCAAAGGCCAAATTCGCGCTCACCACAGCAACCCGTTGTTGACCAATCCTGGTAATTTCGCTCGGACCAATTTCGCGACTGATAGTGGCGACCGCTGAAAGTGGCAACGGAGATGGACTACTCGGATTGATAATGATTTGTGCTAATTGCAATTCAGAGTCTCTGAATTTTTCAGCTAAACGCACCCGAATATCAACTTTGCGATCTTGGATACTATACTGCCCCGCCACTTCCCCGCCGACATAGTTGGCGACGCGTTTTGCCACATCAGAGGCTTGGAAACCTAATTGCGCAAGGCGATCATGATCAAAATGGAGAGTGATTTCTGGTTGTCCTTGGCGCAAACTGGTTTTGACATCACTAAAGCGATCATTGGCTTCAAGGGTGGCAACCAAAGTATCCGCAGCTTGTTTTAACGTAACTAAATCATGGCCGGATAATTCAATCTCCATCGGCGTACTGAAGCTAAATAGCTCTGGCGTATCGATTTTTCCAGTCAAATCTGGTTGTGCAGCGATCGCATCACGAAATGCTTGCATCACTTGCTGTTCTTGCTCACCAGTGGTCCCTTCTTTTAAAACAATATTGAGTCGCCCCCAATGACTGCCACCAATCGCGGGATCCACCGTCATTTGCTGGCCAGTGCCCGCTTGGGCATAGGTCCGTTCAACCTGTGGTAAATCTTTGGCGACTTTTGCCAGTTGCTTCAGTACTCGATCGGTATTTTCAATGGCTGTCCCTACAGGCAGTTGGATCTCCACATAAAACTCCCCCTGACTCATCGTTGGGATGACATCAAAACCTAAGCGCGGAATTAAGCTAAAACAAGCAAGTGTGGCTACTAAAGCGGTTACAATCACTATAGCTCTCGCTCGTAGCGCTTTAATCAACACTAATTTGTAAGTTTTCTCTAGGCTAGTCAGCAGCCATTGAACCAACATTAATGCAGGTTTAAATACAATTGCCAGTAATTTGCTGACACCTCGCCACAGCATCGTCAAGACTGTTAGCAGCTGCGAAAAGAGCCAAGCAATGCTAAACCAAACTAACTTCAATGGCAGCAAGATATAGCCAAAGATTAAGGCGATTCGACTTGGTACTTCCGCACTGACAGGAATTTCAGGATTATCGACATTAATTTCGAAGTTTTTCTTTTCATTTGCCGCCATGGCAGGAATTAAAGTCAATGCCACCACTAACGACGCCAATAAAGCGTAGGTGACGGTAAGGGCTTGGTCTTTAAACAATTGACCAGCAATCCCTTCAACAAACACCAGCGGGAAAAATACCGCAACCGTCGTCAAGGTTGATGCAGTAATTGCCATCGAGACTTCACTTGCACCTTTTTTTGCAGCTTCCAGCGGGCTATAGCCTTGCTCACGGTAGCGCGATATGTTTTCAAGTACCACAATAGCGTTGTCAACTAACATCCCTACAGCCAAAGCAATGCCGCCTAAACTCATGATATTGAGGCTGATATCTTGGCTATTCATCAGGTTAAAAGTTGCGATGACGGACACTGGAATCGAGATAGAAATAACGACTGTTGTCCAAATATTCCGTAGGAATAAATAAATCACCAGCATCGCCAGCAAACCACCGACCAGCGCCGAAGATTTCACCTCTGCAATGGCATCACTGATAAAAGTTGATTGATCATAAATCAGTTTTAATTCATAACCTTGAGGGAGATTTTTCTGCAAATTCTCTAAACGGCTCACCACTGTTTTAGCCACTTGTACCGTATTGGCATCGCCCTCTTTATAGATAGCAATCTCAATCCCTTCTTGACCATCGATATAGGTAATACTTTGACGGTCGACGAAACCATCGCGAACTTCAGCGATATCAGCCAAACGAACTTGACTGCCATTGACCGTGGCGATGTACATGTTGCGCATGTCATCAAGACTTGCAAACTGATTGATGGTCCGAACTAAATAATCATGGGCAGCAGTTTCTAAACGACCACCCGCTTGGTTGAGGTTTTGTTCTTTTAAACGCGTATTAACAGCATTGATGTCTAGCTTTAATTGACTGAGTTTTTCATTATCAACCAAAATTTGGATTTCTTGCGTCAATCCACCATCAGGACGGACCGCCGCAACCCCTGGGATCGCTTCAAGCTTGCGACGCAAGTCTTCATCGGCAAAAGTTCTCAGCGCGACTTGCTGTGCACTGTTTAAACCTTGCGGGGCGTCAGTGCGGGATAAAGCCAAACGAACAATCGGATCTAAATTGGGGTTAAAGCGCAATAGCAGTGGTTTTTTCACATCCAGTGGCAGAAAAAGGATGTCTAGTTTTTCACGGACTTCAAGGCCCGCTAGATCCATATCGGTGCCCCATTCGAATTCTAAAATGACATCGGAACGGCCAGCCCTTGAAACCGATTCGACTTTACGGATCCCTTTCACAATCCCGACACTTTCTTCAATCGGTTTACTGACCAACTGTTCTACTTCAGCCGGCGCAGCGCCAGGATACTCACTACGAATAGTTAACGTCGGATAAGATAGATCCGGCAGTAGATTGACTGCCAAACGCGACATGGCAACTAAGCCGAAGAGGAGAATACCTAAGGTAAACATCCAAATTGTAACCGGGCGCGCGACCGCTAAATTCACCAGCTTCATGGTAAAATTCCTGTGTGATTATTGGTGTTATACGGGCAGCCTGATGGCTGCCCGACAAGGCAAGATTAACTGTTGGTTTTCACGACATTGACGGTAGTTTTATCTTTCAGGCCCGCTTGACCTGCAGTGACAACTTGGTCGCCTTCATTCAATCCTTCGATGATTTCCATATACTCATCACTCTCGTAACCAATTTTGACTACTTTACGTTCAACTGTATTGTCAGCGCCCACGACAAACACACTGGCACTGTTGTCCATTGCCATCACAGCTCGTTTTGGCACTAACAGGGCATTGGGTTTATTGTCGTATTGCAGTTCAACTTGGGTAAACATCCCGGCTTTTAATACTAAATCATCATTGTCAATCCCGATTGTGACGCGAGCTGTGCCAGAAGTTGCATCAACAACTGGGGAAATCCGCACAATTTTTGCAGCACGCTGTGGCATGCCTGCAAAATTTAACAACGCCGTTTGGCCAACTTTGGCACGGCTTAATTGATGTTCCGGCAGATTAATAACCGCTTCTAACCGTTGCTGGGAAACTACAGTAAACAAAGATTTTGATGAAAACTCGGTAATTAACTGGCCGACTTTGACATAACGACGGGCAATAACCCCGCTGATTGGCGCAATAATTTTAGTATCCCGCAGCGCTAACTCTTGCATCGCCACAGAAGCACTCAGTGATTCCACTTGCCATTTCAATTTGTCATACACATCCGCGCTGACTAGTTTACGAGCATACATTTTTTCAACTCGTTCCATTTCGCTTTTTAATTGGCCTAAATCGGCTTTGCCTTTGGCGAGTTGGATTTCTTGGCGTTCGGTATCTAAAGTTGCGAGTACTTGCCCGGCCTGAACCAAATCACCCTCTTCAACTAACACTGATTGCACAATGCCTGTAGCTTTAGAGTTGACCTCAGCGTCGGCTTTAGACTCCAAGGTTGAAGTGGTGCGGTAGGTACTACTAATTTCGCCGCGGTTGACTTTGGTCGCTTCGACAGGGATGGCAACAACCACGTCGGTTTTTTCTGTGTCTGGGCTGCTATTGGCAGCGCCACAACCGGTTAGAAATAACAAACTAGTCAATAATGCTGTACTAATGGCCGTTGCAACGTGAGTTGGCTTGTTCATGGTGATTCCTTTATAAATCTCTCTGGGCTTCTCTGCGAACCACTCCCGACTGGCCATTCGATCCAAATCGTGAGCACATTAAATTTTTACTTGTTCGGCAACTGATGGGCTGCTTGTGCAGTTGCCATGCCATCTTGTTAATAACGCTAATTATGCTTGAAAATCATTGCGATAAAACACTTTCAATCCCTTTGTTTGCAACAAGATGTTTCAACTGTAATAGTGAAATTCGCTAAAAATTAGTCATTTAGTTAAAAACCATCCTGCGACGAATCACCAATTAATTTAGTTTTAGAGTATGTACTCTAGCTTACACCCCTCGTATACTGCCGCCCTTTTCTGGTCTGGCCAGAACAACAATTAAAAGAAATCCAGGATCTTGTCATGAAAATTCGTTCTTCATTGCTGCCACTCGCCGCCCTCGTCCTTTCTCAAACAGTAAACGCTGAGGGTTATAAACTCTACGAACAATCAGTCTCTGCGATGGGCAACGCTTACGCAGGTCGTGGTGCACAAATTACTGATGCCAGCCTCGTCTATTCAAACCCTGCGGCGCTAACCGAGTTAAAGGGGCCACAACTCAGTTCAGGGGCAACTTTGATCCACGCTACAACCGACTATCAAGTCGATAAAGCCGTGAACTCAGCGGGTCAACCAGTCCTTGGTCGTATGAACGGCAAAAATAGTTTAAATGAAGTCGTCCCTTTTCTATTTTTTAGTGACCAACTGAATGATAAATGGAGCTATGGTGGCGGTTTTTACGTGCCTTTTGGCTTATCGAGCGACTATGCCGATGATTGGGCTGGACGTTATTTTGCTGATGAGACCGCGATCCAAGTATTGAGCTTACAGGGGAATTTAGCTTATCGAATGAATGACACTTGGTCGTTTGGCGGTGGTTTGAGCCTGAATCGGGTCGAAGGGGTCCTATCTAAGTTTAAAGATCATAGTGGTTTATGTGAAACCGGCACTCGCATTAACACCCTCTATGGTGCTGATGTCTATAACGATGCCTACTGTCATAGCCATTATGAAGTGGCAGGCGATGACATTAAACTTGGTTACAACTTCGCATTACATGCCCGTTTTGCAACTGGCACTCAACTTGGCCTGATTTATCATTCTGCAGTCAAATTTACCTTGCATGGCGACTCAGAAGTGACCAATACCCCGATCACCGGTGCCAATGTAGCCGGTTCACCGAATTTTATCGTTGTTGCGCCACAACTGCCGGCAATTAATAAAGCAACCGGCAAATTAGCCCACAACCCATTGGCGGTTGAAAAAAGTGCGGTGGGATTGACCACTCCAGCCGATTTAACCTTAAGCCTCGACCAAACAATCAATGAACAGTGGTCGGTACAGGCAAGCCTCAGTTGGACGGGCTGGAGTGTATTTGAAAGTATTGATATCGTCAGTCGGGATGCCAATCCATCCATGTCCCTGTCGACGCAACAACCACAAAACCTAAACTCGCAAGGTTACATCGGTTACATTCCTGAATATTGGCATGACACAGTGTCCGGTGCTTTAGGCGCCACTTGGCAATGGACGACTGAGCGGCAATTAAAAGCAGGGATTGCTTATGATGAAAATCCAATCAGCAAAAGCCATCGCACGGCACGGGTCCCCACAAAAGATCGCGTTTGGTTGACTGTTGGCTGGCACGAACAACTCAAAACCACCCTGAGCATGGACGTCGCGTTGGGGTATTTGTGGATGTCTAACTTACAAAGCAATGAAGCCGAATATAACGTGCAAGATACGCGGATTAACTTAGCGAACCTTCAGGCGAGTTACAGCAACCATGCCATGTTGGCTGGGGTACAATTTAACTATTTGTTCTAAGGCTTGGATAGCATTTGATACTCAAGTTTGGATATTGAACTTGGACACTGAGCTTAAACTCAGTGTCCAAAATCTCGTTAGCGTTTTAACAACTCAATTTCACCCGACACAGTCGAGATTTCAACGTCCCCACCAGAGCCTGTGCTAAATTCCAAACTGCGATGCGGGCCATATTTGGCTTTGACCACAGCATCAGCTGTCAATCGATTATCAATATCACCGCCTGCACTGCCTTCAATTTCAAAACGAGCACTGACATCAGCATCTAAGGTCAACCGAATGGCCCCACTAACAGTACTGGCTTCAATTTTTGGGGTTTTGCTATTTTTTAAATCCACCGAAATTTCACCGTTGACCGAATCAAACTCAACTCGCTCAGTGCCATCCAAGGTCAAACGCCCTTCCCCATTCACGACAGATAACTCAACTTCTTTTGCTTTTGACGTGGCTTGGATCTCACCATTCACCGATTCGACCAACAAACGTCCTTGCGAACCTTCATCGTTGATTTCGCCATTTACACTTTGCAAACTGATGCGGCCTGAGTTTTGTCGACTTTGGATCCGGCCGTTCACTGTTTCTAATTTGACATCAGTGCCTAATGCCTCCGCATTAATTTCACCATTAACGGTACTGAGTACCGTACCGCCTTGGATCCCCTTCGCATTGACATCTGCATTCACGCCAGTGAATTTCACTTGGCTTCCCACCGGCACGCGGATCTCCAATTTCGAACCAACTTCTTCATTGCTTTCGTTGTAATCCGAATACATCCGATTTGGCATTTTTACAGTAAATTTGGTGACGCCATTATTACTGGATAGCTCAAAACCTTTGGCCTTTTCATCAAGGGTTCCCACTACACTAAATTCTTTACTGTCAGTTGCCACAATATTGACGATGCCGCGCATATTGGTGATTTCAATTTTTTCATTAGCACTCACCGCGCGTTTTTCATTAATTGCATCCCCTGCGGCCAAAGCTTGCTGGCTGGAGAAAACGCTAGCCATCAGGCATGCGATAGTTGCGAATTGGGTTTTAACTTTCATAGAGAATGTCCTCACTCGTGTTCAATTAACTCAGCTGGCCAACTTGCACCATGCGATTGATATATTCGATTTGTTGTTGCTGTATTTTGGTTAACTTTCTAATTAATCTCGGATCATCGGGTTGCAATTGCAAAGCTCGTTCTACTTGCTGACTTGCTTGCTGCCAGATCGCCAATTGTCGTTGATAATCGGCAAATTCCTGTGGGATCACCCGTAAATTGGCCAATTGCTTCGATTTTTCAATTTCAAACTCCCGCCGCAAATCACTGACTGCAAACGGCGCGAGTGCATCAACTTCAGTACTCTCGTGCACCAATTTTTGCGGTGATGTGCCTTCACTCGCTTGCCAAGGAGAGGCCATTTGCCAAATCAAAGCCGCAACTAAACTCGCCGCGGTGGCATAATGCCAATACTTAGGACGATTCGACGCAGGCAATTGCGGTGTCTCGGCAATACGCGCGGCTAATTCAGGCCACAAATCACGCGGTGGCTGGATCTCCAACGGTAAACTTTGCAGAGCTTGGTCAAGTTGTTGCTCAGTTTTCATCAATCCATCCTCTTAATAACTGCCGAGCGCGATGATATTGCGCCTTACTACTTCCTTCTGCGATCCCTAAGAGCTCTGCGATTTCATCATGCTGATAGCCTTCAATCGCAAACAACACAAACACTGCTCTGGCTTGCGAAGGCAGCTTGGCAATGGCTTGTTCAATACTTTTGCAAACCGGCATCGCTAAATCTGTGGTTGCGCCATCAATTTCGTCCGAAGTGACTAAGCGCAGAATTTTATCTTTGCGCCAAACATCAATGGCAGCGCGACTACTCAGAGTGTGCAACCAAGTGCCAAAACTACTTTCACCACGAAACGTTGGGAGTTGTTGCCAGGCACGGACAAAAGCTTCTTGGCAGGCGTCTTCTGCTTGCGCATTATTGGCGAGCAATCGCCAACAAACTGCATAAACTCGGCCTTTAAACTGCTGATAAAGCTGATAAAAGGCTTGTTGGTCGCCTTTTTTGGCTTGCTCTATCCAGCGGTTAAGCTGCTCCTGCATGGGATCCCTTGCTGTAAAATTAAATCATCTGCAGCCTTAGTCGCCACAATGAATAGAAGGGTTTAAAAAAATTTTAAAAAATTTTATAGCATCGGTAAGTGCTGCAAAAATCAAAGGAGCGACACTAACCCAAGCGGATCAGTGTCGGCTTGGCATCAAATTGCAACTGGCGCTTTGATATGCGGATGCGCTTGATAACCGCGCAATTCAAAATCTTCGAACTTAAACGCAAAGATGTCTTGAACTTCAGGGTTAATCCACATAGTCGGTAATGGGTGAGGTTCACGGCTTAGTTGCAAATTCACTTGCTCTAAATGATTAGAGTAAAGATGGGCATCGCCAAAGGTATGAACAAAATCACCTGGCTGTAAACCACACACTTGAGCAACCATCAGAGTTAACAGCGCATAACTCGCAATATTAAATGGCACGCCTAAAAAGATATCAGCACTGCGTTGATACAGCTGACAAGACAATTTGCCATCATTCACATAAAACTGGAATAAAGTATGGCAAGGCGGTAAGGCTTGCTTGCCTTGGGCAGCATTTTCTTTCGGTGAGAATCGCGTATCTGGCAGCACTGCAGGGTTCCAGGCACTGACAATTAATCGGCGCGAATCTGGCGTGCGCTTGATATCTGCAATTAGCTGAGAGATTTGGTCGATCACTTGGCCATCATGGCTTAACCAGCTGCGCCATTGGGCACCATACACAGGCCCTAACTCGCCTTCATCAGTGGCCCATTCATTCCAAATTGAAACGCCATGCTGTTGCAAGTAAGCAATATTGGTTTCACCTTTTAAAAACCATAACAATTCATGAATAATGGATTTCATGTGACACTTTTTAGTGGTCACCAATGGGAAGCCTTCACTTAAATCGAAGCGCATTTGATAACCAAATACACTCATAGTGCCAGTGCCTGTGCGATCTGTTTTTTTATGGCCATTTTCTAGAACATGGCGCATCAACTCCAAATACTGTTTCATTAAATTGCAGCTCCTTGATGACGACGCCAATAACCCCAACTGATAAAAAATACACCAGCAATAATCATTGGAACGCAGAGCCATTGGCCCATGGTCATGCCTAAATTCAAAATACCTAAATGCTTATCCGGTTCGCGGAAGAACTCAATACCGAATCGAAATACGCCGTAACCTAGCAAGAATAAGCCAGCGACAGCGCCAGCCGGCGGCGACTGACGACGATAAATAAATAGCATTATGAACAACACAATACCTTCGAAGAAGAATTCATACAACTGCGAAGGATGGCGTGGCTGCATGCCTGCATTTGGAAATAGCATGCCCCAAGGCACATCAGTCACGCGGCCCCAAAGCTCGCCATTAATGAAATTACCAATGCGACCCGCCCCTAAACCGAGCGGCAGTAGCATCACCACAAAATCGCCGAGTTGGAGGTAGTTTTTCTGATAACGTCTTGCAAAATAAGCCATTGCCAGCAATACACCGATCACGCCACCATGGAATGACATGCCGCCTTCCCAGGTTTTGAATAAATAGAGTGGATTGGCCAAAAACTGAGAAAAATTATAAAACAAGACATAACCCACTCTGCCGCCCACCACGACGCCCAAGAAGCCATAGAATAATAAATCGCTGACTTGATCTTTAGTCCAGCCCGAATTGGGTTTTGCCGCCATCCGATTCGCTAAAAAATGCGCCATCAAGAATGCCAACAAGTACATCATGCCGTACCAATGGATACTCAATCCAAAGACTTTCACCATGACTGGGTCAATTTGTGGAAAAACCAGGTAACCAGACTCCATCTTCATTCCTTAACTTAATAACATGCGTGCACTGACAATCAGTAAAAACACGCCAAAGATTTTCTTAATTCTGTTAACAGGCAAACGGCTAGTTAATTTGGCGCCAAATTGTGCAGCCACCAAAGAAGTCATCACAATACCAAGCACTGCAGGAGCATAAACATAACCAATATAACCAAATTGTTGGATCTGATGCCAACCCGCCATCACATAACCTGTGGTTGCCATGCAGGCAATCACAAAACCAACGATAGCGGCTGCGCCAATCGCGTGCCGTACCCCAACAGAAAAATAACTGAGCATAGGCACGTATAAAGCGCCCCCACCAATCCCCAACAAACTGGCACAGATTGCTAACAGTGAGGAAATACCCGTGAGTGGAAAGGAACCAGGGAGAGGCTTACGGGTATCAGTGCGTTTGGTTCTCAGCATCCGATAACCCAAATACAACATTGCGATGCCAAAAAATTTCTTTAAGAGATCCGCATCAATAAAATGGGCAAAATATCCCGTCAGCATCGCCCCAATGGCGGCACCGAGCAATAAACTAGGCGTGTAGCGCCAATCGATATGATGAAGACGATGATGCGCCCATGAAGAAGACGCGCAGGTAAAAATAATGGAAGCAAGCGAAGTTGCCACCGCCACCACCATAACTTGCTGTGGAGCGAGATCCTGAAAGAGAGGGAGTAAAAAAACCAGAGCAGGCACGATGATCAAGCCACCGCCAATCCCCAAAAGCCCTGCCATTAAGCCAGCGAAAGCACCCAACCCCATGCAGATGATAAAAAATGTCAGCACAACCAGCTCAATAACTGCTTCATATTAAAGTGGCGCTATTGTACCTACAGATACATAGTCCGACCACTGAATTAAGCACGAAGCTGATTGAGTAGTTGTTTTTGGTCAAGAAACCTTTGCACCTGTAAACGAACTTGTTTCGGCGACTGGCACGCTAAGATCTCCGGCAGCAACAGCTGCAACTCAGATAACTCAACTCGGCGTAATAACCATTTAATTTTTGCTAAATTGCTATGGTTCATCGAGAAGCTACTAAATCCCATGGCCGCTAAAATCAGCACGCCCATCGGCTCACCCGCCAGTTCACCACAAATACTGATAGGGAATTGTAAACCATTGGCTTGTTGCCCCAATTGATTTAATGCCCGCAGCACCGCAGGATGCATTGCATCATACAAATTGCCCACTCGAGGATTATTGCGATCAACCGCGAGTAGATATTGCGTTAAGTCATTGGTTCCGACCGAACAAAAATCAACTTTTCGAGCTAACTCAGGGAGTTGATACATGATTGAAGGCACTTCAATCATCACGCCGACTTTGGGTTTAGCGACAATCCCTTCGCCATTAAACTCATCATCCACTTCAAACCAAGCTTGCCGTATCAAGCGTAATGATTCATCAACTTCTGCCAAATCAGAAATCATCGGCAATAAAATATGCAAATTGTTATAGCCAATGTTGGCTTTTAACATGGCACGGATTTGTACCAAGAAAATTTCTGGATGATCTAAGGTTAAGCGGATCCCGCGCCAGCCCAAAAATGGGTTTTCTTCAGAAATCGGGAAGTATGGCAAGGGTTTATCGCCGCCGACATCCAAAGTTCGCATGACCACAGGTTTGCCCGGATAGCCTTGCAACACCTTATGATACAACTCGACTTGCTCTTGCTCGGTGGGAAAACGACTGCGCATGATAAAAGGGAATTCGGTGCGGTATAAACCAACCCCATTGGTATATTCACTTTGCGTCGTTTCTAGTTCAATAGCCAAACCTGAGTTCACCATTAAATTAAAACGAGCCTGACAAGCACTTTGCGCAGGCAAATGTAACTCAGACTGATAGCGCGCACTGAGTTCCGCATCTTTATTCATCAGCTGCTGATATTCTTTGCAAATTGCATCAGCAGGTGACAGTAAAATATTGCCCTGATAACCATCGACAATCAAACGTTGACCATGCCATTGCATCAGAGGTAAATCATTCACCCCCATGACCGCAGGAATGCCCAAAGCACGCGCCATAATCGCAGCATGAGAGTTGACAGAGCCTTTGAGTGACACAATAGCAACGAGCTGTGCTCGGGGGATTTCCGCTAACATGGACGCCGTGACATTTTCAGCCACTAACACCACTTGCTGCGGCAGCTTATGTTGGCGCTGCTCAGTTTCCAGCAAATGATTCAACACTCGTTGCCCCAAATCACGAATATCTGTGCCCCGCTCACGCAGGTACGGATCGTCCATATCATCAAATTGACGAGCAAAACGTTCAACGACCCGCTTTAAAGCACTTTTAGCACACCAGCCTTCGGCAATCTGCGCTTCAATTTCGTTACCCAAACTCGCGGCATCCAACAGCTGATGATAGACATCAAAAATCGCCAGAGCATCCGCGGGTAAATGCCCACTCATCCGCTCCGCTAAACGATTAAATTCAGCTTTAGTGACTTTCACTGCTCGGTAAAACCGACTTAATTCACGCTCAGGATCATCGGTTTTTTGCAAAGAAATAGCGTCAAAATCACTGGCAGGCTGCAACACAAAAGCCTCACCAAATGCAATGCCGGCAGAGCCAATCAAACCGCTTAATTGCGACTTATTCATCGACTGAGCAGAACCAGCCACAGAGACTTGCCGCATTTCTGCATTGACTAAAACGGAAGCCAGTTGCACGCCTAACGTCACTAAGAAAGACTCTTCATCCTCATTAAAAACCCGAGAGGCCGATTGTTGAATCGTCAACACGCCCAAGACTTTACGATGATGAATAATTGGACAGCCCAAAAAGGCACTGAAGCAGTCTTCGGACACTTCAGGAGTCACTTTGAATCGAGGATGCAAATGCGCTTCGGCCAGATTAATCGGTTCTTCCCGCTGGCCAACCCAACCGATTAAGCCTTCGGAAAATCCAATGGCAATTTTGCCAACTGCGTCGGGATTTAAACCATCAGTGGCCATCAACATAAAATGTTGTTGTTGGTAATCAGCAAGATAAACAGAGCAACACTCTGTTTTAAGGGCGGCTTTGACATTACTAACAAGGCCAGCAAGAGCGCTTGCAAGCGTTGGCTCTTGTGCTACATCCTGTACAATTCGCCGTAATTGGCTCAGCATAGGCATCCCCTTGTTAGCAAAAGACGCCAGCTAGCACTGGCGTACTCTTATTTTTTCTTTATATCCCGTCGAACGAATGGTAAAGCGATAGGGGCAAACTCTTTCATTACTTTACGGTACACTTCCCGTTTAAAAGCAACGACTTGTCGCACAGGATACCAATAACTGACCCAACGCCAGTCATCAAACTCCGGATGCGAAGTTCTTAACAGATTTACGTCTTCATCCTTACAAGTCAATCGTAGTAAAAACCACTTTTGCTTCTGTCCGATACACACAGGATTCGAATCACGACGGATTAACCGTTTGGGTAGTTTATAACGCAACCAATGTTTCGTCGTCGCGACGATTTCAACATCAGCAGGTAATAAACCAACCTCTTCATGCAATTCGCGATACATGGCTTGCTCTGGCGTCTCGCCATCGTCAATACCACCCTGAGGATATTGCCAAGAATGTTGACCGTATCTCCGAGCCCAAAACACCTGTCCTTGGTGGTTACATATCACTATACCGACATTGGCCCGAAAGCCCTCGGCATCGATCACACAAACCTCTGGCTTGTTTACAACAGCGTTTGAAAGATTCTTTCATAATCTGGCAAGGACAGCAACGGGTATTTACAAGTTACAATTCAATAGTTATCCACAACTCACTATTTAAACAGTAGTGCATTGTGAACTTCTACACAGACCTAGTGGATATAACTGTGGATATCACCCCTTTTATCCTTGAATAACTTATTACAGGCTGAGTTTACGCCTCGATGAAATTTAATATTAATCAATTAATTCATACACTTAAGCAACAACACCCTTCCACATCTTTACTTTTAAACTGTGGACAACTCGGCTTGGCGAGAAATTAACCAGCAAAAACTCGCTAAAAATGATAAGTTTACCTCTGGTTCCTTTAATCGTGAAAATGCTGTGTCACCGCCAGACTCTCTTCCAACCCTGTTATCTCGTGTCCGAGCAATTGCCGGCTTGACCCTTGCCGAACTCGCTGCAGAGCTTCAGGTGAAACTCCCGCGGGATCTCAAACGAGATAAAGGCACTGTTGGACAGCTGATCGAGCTAGCGCTTGGCGCAAGTGCAGGTTCTAAAGCTGAACCTGATTTTCCACATCTGGGGATTGAATTAAAAACAATTCCCATCGATCGCATGGGCAAACCGCTCGAGAGCACTTATGTCTGCGTTGCCCCGCTGATTGGTCAGCAGGCCAGTAACTTTGCTGACTCTTGGGTTGGCCGCAAACTGCAGCATGTGCTTTGGTTGCCAATCTTGGCGGAGCGCGAAATTCCGTTGGGTGAACGTATAATTGGCCATGGTTTTTTATGGCAACCGACCGCTGAACAATTTTTAGCATTACAGCAGGATTGGGAAGAATTGATGGAGCAAATCTGTTTGGGTGGCTTAGATCAAATTAGAGGGGCGCATGGCAAATACCTGCAACTGCGACCTAAAGCAGCCAACAGCAAAGCGTTAACCACAGGGATCGGTGCCGATGGCGAAACTGTGCAAACATTACCGCGCGGTTTTTATTTAAAAACAACCTTCACGCGCGAAATTTTAGCTGCACAGTTTCAACACCCGCGTTAATTTTATTGCTGATACTTATCCAAAATTTGCTGATAACTGCCATCAAGCACAATGTCACTTAATGCTTGATTGAATGCAGCCACCTGCGGCTCTGTGATTGTTTTTTTGCTAAACATCACAAAGACATCGGCACTGCTCAATTCAATGGGATGTCGAGAAATTTGAGCTTCCAAGCCTTTGCGGCGCAGCATTGAACGGGCGACAAAGCTATCCTCAATAAAGCCATCAATGTCTTCATCAAGTAAACGCGCCAAATTCAATTCACTTAAAGAGGCTTCAATTAATTGTGGTTTAAACTGCTCTTGGCTGATTAAATCAGTGAAATCCCCGCCATAGTGATATTCACTGACAATGCCTAATTTTTTACCATCAGTTAAAAACGAATTAAGCGATGGCTGATTCAAGGTTGCTAACTCTGCAGCTCGCACATAAAGCACAAATTGCTCTTTGCGATAAGCTTTTGAGAAATACGCGAACTCTTCACGTGCTGGAGTAATTGATGCCCCTAAAAGCATATCAACGTTCCCCGCTTTTAAACTGTTCATCAACTCCAGCCAAGTTCCTTGCTGGGGCTTCAGTACACAGCCCATCTTTTTTGCAACGGCTTGCATTAATTCAATATCTAAACCGCCAGCTTGGTTATCCAGTCCTAAAAATTGATAGGGTTCCCATGCTTCAAAACCAAGCCGTAGTTGGCAACTCGGTATCGCAACCGGCTCAGATTTGGCATTGGCCGTTACAGCATTCGCTTGAGGATCGGTTTGGGCTTGAGTCTGCTCGCTAGCATTAGGCTTTGCGCTGACAGACTCAGTTGGATTGGGATTACAGGCGACTAAAGTGAATAAAGTAAACAACCAGAGCAATGTTTTCATAAAACACCTCGGCAATTGGGTTCATCCACTCTAAGCCTAGTGCATTTTTATAAATTTGCCCTGTTGCTTTGTATCCTCTGCCTTTCAGCGGCGGGAATTTACGCAGGTGCGAAGTTGCTTACGCAAACACGGTCACTGTCTGGCGACTAATCGCAATTAGTTGCCCGGCATCATCAAAAATTTCAGCGCCAATATGGCTGTAGCCTTCCTCTGCTGCATCAATCGTCGCTCGGTAATACCACCAATGATTAGCACTTGCTTGCCAATCATGACGAATAAACTCCAATGACCAGGTTAGAGAACTCGCAGGAGCAGGGGCGGATAACCAACTGAGCGTGGCTGGAGGCCAAGCATCAATCAATGCCAATAACTCTGCGACAGTGCATTTGGGCTCTAGACTTTGCTCTGCCAAACGATTTCGTCCCAGCAAAATTAAAGCTTGCTGCCCTGAAAATGGCAGTCCGCCTTGCATCAGCTGGTAATCAAAATGCTTGGTAAATTCAGGCACTGGTCCACGCTTTGGAAAATCCATCGACACGGCAATCTCAGTCTGCATCGGTGCGGGTTGATGGCGAATGGTTGAAGCTCTGGATGCGCCAAAACTGGCCAATAATACGAGCGCGATTTGATCTTGCTGATAGATCCGAACTTCGGCGTGTTGAACCGACTTACCAACCCGTAAAATTTCCCGTTTAAGCACCACAGGGCCTGGCGCGATGGGCGCGATAAATGACACTGAAATCGCCCGAACTAAGCTTTCTGCTGGCAGCATGGCTGCTAAATATTTAAAAGCGACTGCGGCGGCCATACCACCAAATAATGCTCGGCCCTGCCCCCAACTCTCTGGGATCACAAACTGACAACTTTGACCTTCTGGTTGCGCTAACTCGGCGACAATTTGTTCCACACTCACGATGATGCTCCTTGCAAACAATGCAATTGAATGAATTCGTTCTAACCTAGCAATGTTAGCCTGGCAATGAATAACGTAAGATACGTTTTAACACAGTGCCGTATTGCCGCGCGAAAGAGCCGGTATTGTAAGGGATCCCATATTTTTTAGCGATGGCCTGTACTTGAGTTGCAATAGCTGGGTAGCGCCATGCGGGTAAATCAGGAAATAAGTGATGTTCAATCTGACAACTCAAATGGCCCGTTAAGATGTGCAACCAACGCGGGCCATCAAAATTTGAAGACCCCAGCATCTGGCGATAAAACCATTGACCGCGAGTTTCCTGCTGGCAATCCTCTGGTTTAAAAACTGAGACATTTTCAGTAAAGTGACCACAAAAAATCACGGTTGAGGTCCACCAATTGCGCAGCAAGTTGGCGCAGAAATTTCCCAGCAATACCCAGCCAAATACCGGCCAACATAGCAATGGAAACACCAGATAATCTTTGATCAACTGTTTAGCGCCTTTGCCAAAAAAAGCACGTTTCAGCTGTTGATCGGTGACTTGATAGTGACGGTCCGATTTTTTCTTCCCGAAGAACACCCGTTGCCCAGCTAATTCATGGTAAGAAACGCCCCACTGAAACAAGGTACTCAGCATCAGATAGGTAAAAAACTGCCAGGTATTACGCAAACGCCAGCGAAAATCGTTGGAAAGCCGTAACAAGCCATAACCAAAGTCGCGATCCTGGCCAATGATATTGGTATAGGTATGATGTTCAAAGTTGTGGGTGCGCTGCCAGGATTTGGCATCACAGGCAATGTCCCATTCAAATTGCTTAGAGTTTAAATAACGATGCTGCAGAAAGTCATATTGACCATGCAACACATTATGGCCAATTTCCATATTGTCGAGAATTTTGGCCAGTGCTAGCAACAACACTGCGGGGATCAAAACCCAGGGTGACCAAAGACAGCCCAGCATTAACACCCGGCCCGAAATGGCAAACACCCGTTGCCACTGCACTAGTTTTAATAAATATTTGGCATCTGCTGCCCCTAAACTCGCTCGTTCGCGTTGCTCAAGCTCGGTTAAGTCCTGCTCTAATTGCTGAGCAATATCTAGAGGTAATTGGCTTGTGGTTGGTTTTAACTCAGTCATGGTTTTACTCTATAAACGAATATCTAATGAAGTCACAGCTTCACTAATACAAAGTTGGATGGGCTCGACACCGGCACCAGAAAGCTCACCAGTCAATAAGTTGCGAACTTGCCCAGAAATTTTTTGACATTGACATTGCTGGCAGATGCCGCGACGGCAACCATAAGTAGGATTAAGACCCGCTTGCTCTGCCAATAGCAGTAAAGCGCCATTCCCCTCGACACTGCGCTGGCTGTTGTGCTGATGAAAAGTGATTTGGTTGCTTGCACCACCTTGAACGAAGCCACCAAAGGATTCAAAGCGCACTCGATTTCCTGCAAGTTTTAACGGCTGGAGCAATGCTTGACTAAAAGGTTGAGGTCCGCACAGGTAAAAATCGGCGTCATGACTCGGCGTCACCCACTTTAAAATTTGCTCGGCAGTCAACCTTGCTTGCTGTGCGGTGTCATGCGCAATAAAACGAAATAGCGGGAATTTCTCAGTAAGTTCCTGCAATTCATCATAAAACCACGGCTCTTTGCGGTAGCTATAAATGAGCGTAAGGGGTTTGGTTAAGCGGCTGATCGAGAGCAGCATCGAGCGAAATGGTGTAATACCTGAACCCGCAGCAATCAGCACCATAGGTTTAGTTTGATCCAGACTAAAATCCCCGTAAGGGGCAGAAAGCTGAAGCCAATTGCCTAATCGCATGGATTGTTGCAACCATTGACTGAACTGCCCATCGGGTACTAACCGGATCGCCAATTCGATCAACCCCTGCTGCTGCAAGAGTTGCAAGGATGAACAAATACTAAAAGTGCGTTGTAGACGTCGCCCTGCGATTTCGACAGAAACATCTAAATGCTGGCCCGGCACAAATTCGGGAAAACGGCCAGTTGGTTTCAGAGTTAACCCAATAGATCCAGCCTGTTTGGTGATTTTGACAATTTTCGCAGCAAAAGCACCTGCACGAAAATGTGGTTTGACGAAGCGGATCAACGGTTCTAAATAGCTGGTTACCGAAGGTTGCACAAGCACCGTTTCAGTGAACCAACGAGCAAAAGTGGATTTCATAACTCGACTCACATTAAATTCAGCGCACATATGTACTCTAAAATAAAGTTAGAGTCTATACTCTTATTAAAGAGTTAAAATAAGCCACTGAATTAAATGAATATAATTTTTTCCGCAAAACCAAAAAAATGTACACGTGTTCGCAAAATCATGCTTTTGATTGTTTATAAGGGGTAATTGCCCCCGAAAAAATCAGCGATAAAAATTACAGAAGAGTAAATCGATTCGGTTGAGCAATAAGGCAAACGTCATAGCGACATAGCGACATAGCAAAGAGGATGAACAACAAGAGGAAAAGCAATCGTCAGAACATGGGGACTTCAACAACGACTACAAAGAACTAAAGGAATACTACAAAAAACGCTCCCCAACTATCCTTGGCTGTTTTTATAAAATTTGCGCTTGAGCCACATGACCCAAGCACAAATTTTTAAGACCACATGCTGCGATTAGTTCAACGCTGCAATCGCATTGTCGTAAGAAGGCTCATCGGCAGTTTCAGCAACTTGTTCGGTATAAAGGACTTTACCGTCAGTGCCAATCACAACAACAGCACGAGACAATAAGCCTGCTAAAGGACCATTGGCAAAAGTCACACCGTAGTCATGTCCAAACGAACTGCGGAAGGTCGAACCATTTAACACCGACTCTAAACCTTCAGCACCGCAAAATCTGGCTTGGGCAAAAGGTAAATCAGCAGAAATACATAACACCTTGGTGTTTTCTAATGAACTTAACGCTTGGTTGAATTTACGCACTGAAGTTGCACAAGTCGGAGTATCGACGCTTGGGAAAATATTTAAAACTAAGCGGCTGCCTGCAAAATCAGCCAGTTTAACTTCTGATAACCCTGCGCCTGTCAGAGTAAAATCAGGGGCTTGACTGCCAACTGCTGGTAATTCACCCACGGTTTGCATTGGATTGCCTTTCAGCGTTACTGTTGCCATTTATGTGCTCCAAAAAATTTAAGACAGAAAATTGTCTGCCAGCCTAGAGATTGAGACGGAACTGCCAAATTCAAGTTCAGGCAGCCAGCTTTTATTAGTGACCCAGCGCCAACCACAGGCCCACTACAATCATTAAAGAACCGGCGATCCGATTTAACATCCGAACATTACTATCGTTGGCGAAAATCACTCTTAATGCTTTACCACCACTGGCATATAGCAATAAAGAGGCAAACTCGATCAGTAAAATGATAGCGAGTAACACCATTAATTGTGGCCAAAATGCCAATTGTTTGTCGATGAACGGCGGCAATAACGCCATATGAAAGGCCCAACCTTTGGGATTAGACACTGCAGTAATAAAGCCTTGGCTAAACAATTGCCAGGTGGACACATGCCGCACTTCGCCCGGTTCAGGGATGGCAAGTTTGCCTTTAGATTGCCACATCTGGATACCGACATAAAACAGGTAGGCACCGCCTGCCCATTTTAACACCAGTAAAAACCAAGGCATGCTGGTGACAAGCGCGGCCACGCCAAGCACTGCTGCGGCTGCCACTAAGCCAACCCCAAGCAATTCGCCCCACATCATCCATAAGGTGCGCCGCACCCCCAAGCTGATGCCAAGTGTCATCGCTAACGTCATGCACAAACCTGGGGTCAGTGAAACAAACAAAAATGTCGGGATAAATGCCGACATCAAGGTCAAATTGATCATGCCTAGCTCAAGTTACTCAAATAATTATTTATTTTGCCACTTTAGGCTTGGGTGGGCCAAACAACAAGTGGAATTTCGCAGATACCCCTTTCGCCTGCGGCCATTCTTGCCACATGCGGCGCCATTCATAAAAAGTAATGGTCAACGGATTGGTTGATTCAAAATCATCAGTGATGCCATAGCGGCAAGGCTCATTTTCATCTTCGGCCACAAAAGTACCGAACAAGCGATCCCAAACAATCAAAACTCCGGCAAAATTTTTGTCGATGTACTTTGAATTGCAGGCATGATGAACGCGATGCCAACTGGGTGTGTTGAAAATAAGCCCCAAAAAGCCCCAATGTCGCCACCATCGGGTATGGACAAAGAATTGAAATCCTAGATTAATCGCCACGACAGCAATCACTAATTCAACGTCAAACCCCATTAAAATGAGTGGCGTCCAGAACAACCACATGCCAGAAATTGGATAAGTTAAACTTTGGCGAAAGGCAGTACTGAAGTTCATCAAGCGCGAGCTATGATGAGTCACATGGGAAGACCAAAGCCAGCGAATGCCATGGGATGCCCGATGAAACCAATAATATAGAAAGTCTTGCAGCACAAACAAAAGCAATAAATTCAATGCACTAAATGGAATTTCCCACACAGCGTATTGGTGTAACCAGAAAAATAATGGCAGTAACAATAGCAACGAAATCGCTTCACCCAATTGATGTAATGCCGAAAGCACAAAATTAGCCAACGAATCACGCCATTGATAGGTGGCAGTACCTCGAGTTAACCACCATTCCAACGCCACAAAGCCAAAGAATATTGGGCTGAGAATTAATAAAACATATTCGGCTGGGATCATGAACAACGCTTCCTCACTCACAAAATCGCCAAGTAATCTAACAAAAATGCCACAAAACACCTACAGAAAATCTTGCTCATTTGCACCGAATTAGGTCATTGCTGCTTCAATTCGAACTGCAGCAACGAAGGTTAATTTTAATGAAAAGAAAAAATTATTCATTTTCATAAACTTAACTTCAATGCTTACTTGGAACAGGCTTTGCAGACATCAACACTGTGACCAATTTGCAAGCCCTGCTGCGCATTGCTGATTACACAACGACTGAACTTCGATGCGAAGCACAACTGCCCACCGAGAATTTGCAAGGAGCCCGAGATGCTTGAATTGATGCAACGAAATCATCCTCTGCGGGATATGGCAGAGCGCGAGTTACAACAACGCTTTTTACCTGCCCTCACGGCACCTTGCCGAATTTGTCACTTCATGCTGACCGTGAATGCGGCATCGCGAGATGGTGAATTTGCCACATTACAAGAAATGGCAACATCCCAGCAGCAGCTTTTTCAAGCCACAGACACCGATTTAACCTTGGTCTTTGCTGATATTTTTTGTCGGTTTGAAAAACACTCTGAATTTTCGACTTATACCTTTATCAAACAAGGCACTGCTACAGATTTTACCGATCCAGCGTCTTTCTTACCTACCGAGGACTTCTTTCAAAAACTACCTGGCCAGCTTTATCGAGTGGTGCAGCTGAATATACTCAAACTGCCAAGCGCAACCTTCTGTGCAGGTATTCAACCGCAGTGGCAACATTATTTTGCAGCTGAACATTGCATTTCTAGTCTATTGGCTGAGCAACAGGCACAAATTTGGACCGACTTTCGCAAGCATGCTGAAGGTGGCGGACGTATTTTGTTGGCAGATTTTGGTTTGAGTCCCAGCGCTTTAGCCCGCTTGGTGCAACAATTATTCGATCTTGGCAATTATCGCAAATTAACCTTGTTGGGATGGCCTTTAGTCCGCCAGACGCTGCATCGACTGTCGCAATTTGAGCAGCAACTTGCAGAGTTGACTCAACGCATCGAGTTACACCAAGGCACTGATGAGCAATTATTGGCAGAAATTACCCAGCTGACTGCACAGACTGAACACTTAATTGCCAACAATAGCGCGCGGATTGAAGCGTGCCGTGCTTATTATCAGTTAACTTTAGATAGAATTAAGAGCCTGAAAGAAACACCTGTGCCAGGCATGATGTCTCTGCAAGACTTCTCCGAACGCCGCCTTACTCCCGCAGATAGAACT
>CAZIPG010000011.1:17203-30113 GCA_964540955.1 uncultured Rheinheimera sp. | reverse complement strand
CCTAAAGTGCGTAAGCACGTGATTTTCAAAGAAGCGAAAATCAAGTAATCGGATGAATTTCCTGAAAAACCCAGCCTCGGCTGGGTTTTTTACTTTCTAGCCTCCTCAGTAAGTTTCCGCTAAACTCCTCGCCATGGTTAAAATGCGCTGCTCGTTTGCCGACAGCCTTTGGGTTGAGAACAACTGATGTTTGGACTAAGTCGCACTGCGTGGAATAACGTGATCATCTTTGGCGTGCTGGCCTTGTTTTTGTTGTTTTATATTGCGCCGAATCAATTCGCGAAAATGCGCGATGAGCAAGCCCAAACGCTGATCCCTGCCCATGCGAGTATCGTTTATATGCGTTTTCCTGCCGCTGTGCTGGAAAGATCAGGCCCACAATGGCGTTTTAAGCCAGAGCTGAGTGCGCCAGTGGATAGCAGCAAGCTGTTAACCAGCTGGCAGCAACAACCTCTTCGACCCGAGCCGGTGATGCCAAATGCAATTTTTGCGAGCGTTTGCCAAGTTGAGTTGCTTTATAGTGGCGAGCCTAATTGGCAGCAATGGCAAATTGTGTCAGATCAATCGCACTGGTATTTGCAGCAGGGAGAGCAGATTTTTAGAATTCATCCCCACGAAGCGCTTGATTTGTGCCCTGTGGTCTTAAGACGTTAATCAGGCCCTTAACCAGAAGAGAAAAAGCATGCCGGA
Organism: uncultured Rheinheimera sp.; assembly: GCA_964540955.1. Taxonomy (GTDB): domain Bacteria; phylum Pseudomonadota; class Gammaproteobacteria; order Enterobacterales; family Alteromonadaceae; genus Pararheinheimera. Next base: position 29,423 of record CAZIPG010000011.1, on the reverse strand, counting down.
ATTACCAGAAGTTGAAGTCTCCCGTTTAGGCATTAGCCCCCATTTGATGGGTCGAGTATTACAACAAGTGGTGGTGCGTCAGCGGCAATTGCGCTGGGAAGTGCCGAGCGAAATTCTGCAGCTGCGCAATCAGCCTATTCTTGGCATCCACCGGCGAGCAAAATATTTACTACTGGAATTACCCAGTGGCAGCATCATTGTGCATTTGGGGATGTCAGGGCATTTGAAAGTGGTGCCACAAAGTTTAGCGCCGGGAAAACACGACCACGTCGACTGGCAATTAGATGATGGCATGGCATTACGGCTTAATGACACCCGACGCTTTGGGGCTGTCCTTTGGCAAGCCAAAGATGATGCGCATCCGCTCATGCAAACCTTGGGGCCAGAACCGCTCGAAGAAGGCTTTACTGCAGAGCATTTATTTCACCAATGCCAAAAGCGACAATCTCCAATCAAAACAGTGTTGATGGATAACCATGTGGTCGTTGGGGTGGGGAATATTTATGCCAATGAATCATTGTTTAAAGCCAGCATCGCGCCCACGCGAGCGGCCAATACGCTGACTTTGGCGCAATGCACTGTGCTGCGTGAGGTGGTGCGGCAAACATTAGCGCAAGCAATCACCCAAGGGGGAACAACACTGCGTGACTTTAGCCAAGTGGATGGTAAACCAGGCTATTTTAAACAAGAGTTATTGGTGTATGGTCGCGGCGGTGAGCCTTGTGTTCGTTGCCAAGCACCACTGACAGAGATCCGGTTGGGGCAACGTTCAACGGTGTTCTGTCCGCATTGCCAGCAATAACAGGTGCTGCCATCAATTTATCGGGCTTGACACTCGTATGTTGCAAATAGGTTCGGCTGATGGGAGCGGCGCAGCGAATTGCCGCAGTTTAGAATGGTTTTTTCGCAATCAGCCTTAAATTCCATCCTTGTAATTCCGGATTGTCGGTGATGGGATGGGCTAAATCGATACTAATCATGCTGCCGCGGCTGGAGTGGCTTGGAAATAATCGCAAGCCAAAGCCATAGCCATGTAAGGTGCTTGCATCGGGGCCCGGCGGTAATAACGGGTTACCCCAAGCTTTGCCTACATCAGCAAAACCAGCCAATGCCACATCAATCAGTTGGTAAAGGTTGTAGCCGGTGATATAGCGATATTCAAACGACGCCAACACCGCTTGATTCCCCACTTGATAATTCAGCGGAAACGCGCGCATGCCTTCGTCGCCACCCACGGCGATCATCTGATCTCTAAACAGATCTTTACCGTCAAACCATTGCAATTGATTGATAAGGACATGGCGATCGCCTAAATGTCGGATGTATTTCAGCTCTGTCTGCCAAAGCCGTTGCAACGGCTGATTGGCTCTGTCGAGCTGTTCCAAACGACTACGCACGACCAACCAACTTTGCGAGGTTAACTCATAGTTTTTTTCGACCGCCAATTCCCACCAATGCCCAGAATCATCAGCGCCCAACCCGGGATTGAGGCGACCATAAGTGGCCTTCAGCTGCCAACCGAAATTGACGTCCTCAATGCGATTAAACAAGTTAAAGTTAGTGAGTTCGCGATAATCAGCGTCGATGTAATCCCAGCTGAGCCAAATCCCAGATAAATTGCGATCTAGAGGCTCAGCCAATACACTTTGTTCGTTTGGGTTGAAAGTCCAATCATCAAGACGGATCCCCGCGGTCAAGTGTTGTACCTGCTGTTGCTGCTGCCACACTTTCCAGCCCGCAGCAATTTCAAGTAGCTGCTGCTTGCTTTGATACTCGTTGTAAACTTCACCGAGCGCATATTCATTGACGTCTTTGAGATCTTTGCGTGTCTCTAAATAAAATGCCCATTCGCTGCTTTGTTGGTAAAACGGTAAATTGACGCCGAATTGATAAGTTTCGCCATCGGAACTATTGGCGTACTGCAAACCAGTTTGCCAGAAACTGCCGGCAATATTCGGTGCGAACCACTTCATTTTGTAGCCATCGCGTTCGCTATCAGAAAAATACTCAGCTTGGATTTGGTTCCCGCTACCGAATAGATTGTCTTCGGCAATCCCCAACGCCAGCTTGGTGGCTCCGCCCTCGTGACCAAAACCCAGTTTGGGTAATAAAGACCAGTTATCCCAGGATTCAACGGTGACTTCGACGCTGCGATCATCGGGACAATAACGGCTCACATAGATATGTGCATTCCTTAAGTGACGCCGACTGCGCAACAAGCGCTCGGTTTCAGCCAAAAGTGCCACGTCTAGCGTATCCCCGGTTTTGAATAATAAATCGTTGGTCAGCGTCTGTTCGGTGGTGACAACATGATATTGATTGGCGAATCGATGGAACCAAAAGCTCTGCTTTTGCTGCACATCAAAAATATCATTTCTTTTAAATTGGATGCTCTGGATAGTGGTGCCAGCAAGAAGGTTGGCGGGTTGGTCATGCAAGTTGAGGTTTTGACAATTCGCCCATAGCTGCAATGGAAACCAGCAAATGAGGCTTAAAGTCCATCTCATAACAATTCTCGAATTAGTACAGACGTGAAGGATCTTAAACGGATTTAACCATAAATACTATCGAAGAAAAGCGCCTGATATTGATCAACATCAGACGCTTTTGACAGATTAATCTTCTTTTTTGGCGGCTTTAAGTAATTTAATTTGATTGGGTGTTAAACGAACGACGCTCCCAGGATAGGCTTTGCCTTGAGGATAATCCCAGTTTGCAGGACGCGCTTCAGCAACAATTTCTTTAAAACTATTGCAGACCTTTTTAGATGGTGTTGTGCCTAATTTGTTGGCATAAGCTCTTAAATAATCGGGTTCAACCCCTTCATTCGACAATAAACAGTACCCTTCGGTTGAATAGACCACTTCGTCATCGGTGTCAGCGGCAAATGCTTGGTTGCTCAATAAAACTCCAGCGGCTAGCAATACAATAAAACTTTTTTTCATATGATTCCTCTTGTTATTAAGCTCGTCTTTGATGACGTTCTTTTTAACCCTAGTTGATAATCCGAAGTTCGCCAGTCGCACGTAAATATTTTAATTCATGGAGTTGCAGTGATTTACAAAGGCGGCTAAACTGCCGCCGCTAACCAAGGGGTGCGAAAGCTGAGATGCCATCTGGCAAACCCTTAGAACCTGATCCGGATTATGCCGGCGGAGGGATGGTGAAGATTCCAACCATTTTTGCGCGCGTGATCCGGGAACCAACCGGAGATTTATTCAATGCCGCAGTTCCCGATATCTAAATTTACTGTAACCGCTTTAGCCATGCAGGCAATCTTTGCCTCATCCTGTGTCTATGCGAATGAAACATCCCCAGAAACCGCCATTGAGGTTATTTCTGTGCGTGGCGATTTTCGCCAAGGTGATTTACAGAAAATCCCCGGCAGTATTGCCGTCATGTCTGAACAAGATTTACAACGCCAAGCCGCCATCCATGTCGATGACTTACTGCCGCACCTTGTGAATGTGAATTTTGCTGCTGGCGCTTCACGCGGGCGGTTTTTGCAAGTGCGTGGCATCGGCGAGCGCAGCGAGTTTGTCGATAGCATTAATCCTTCAGTGGGTGTTTTAGTTGATGGCATGGATTACAGTACTTTAGGGCTGATTTCTGTGGCTGATGCTTCACAAATTGAAGTATTTCGTGGGCCAGAGGCCACTCGGTTTGGGGCAAATGCCATGGCTGGTATGCTGAGTTTGCAAACGGCAGAACCAGAATTCGGTTCTGAAGGCCGTCTGCAACTGACTTTGGCAGATTACAACAGTTGGCAATATCAACTGATGCTCAACCAAGATTTATCAGAGCAAGTTGCGGTGCGCTTGGTGGCGGATAAACAGAAATCTGATGGTTTCATCCAAAACAATTACCTAAACCGCAAAGATACCAACGGTATTGATGAAACGACGTTCCATGGCAAGACTCGTTGGTTGGTCAATGCTGATTTAACCCTCGATTGGGTGCTCAATGACCATCAAGTTGCCAATGGCTACGATGCTTTTTCACTCGATAGAAATCGCACGACGTTGTCCGATCAACCTGGGCAAGATCGGCAAGATGTGTTTGCTAATGCGCTGAAAGCCAATTATCGCGGATTTGACTTTGCCGATAGCATGACCCAGTTGAGCGTGATTGACGCCGATACTGATTATGGCTACGACGAAGATTGGGCATATCAGGGCATGCATCCAGATGAGTACTCATCGGTTGACCGCTATTTACGCCAGCGTGATAGTCAAAGTTTAGAGCAACGATTCTTAAGCAAAGAAAGTAGCACAGCAGCTTGGGTTGCTGGGGTTTATGGCAGCACGCAAGATATCTCGCTTCAACGGCAATATACCTATTTAGATCAAGATTTTAATAGTGATTTTTCTCGTGACAACATGGCATTTTATGCCGAGCGCGAGCAACAATTAGCCGCTGATGTGACTTTGGTATTTGGTGGCCGTATCGAGCGTTATCGGGCGGATTATCAAGATAACAATCAAATCTTGGTGCAAAACGAAGATTGGATGTCCGGCGCTAAACTCAGTTTATCCTATCAAGTTGCCGCCAATACCCAAATTTATGGCTTGGCTTCAAAAGGGTATAAAGTCGGTGGGGTGAACGGCGAAGCGTTAGCCGAAGTGAATAATCCTAAACTCAATAATGTGGCTAATTTCCTGCGTTCAAAGGCCAGTTTTGCGCCTGAAACGCTCTGGAATGCTGAGTTCGGTGTGAAAGGCCAAAGTGCGGATCAGCGTCTAACGAGTCGCACTTCCGTATTTTATATGTGGCGCGATGATATGCAGCTCAAAGGTTGGATCAATCAAGGCACCAAGTTTGTTGGCTATATCGATAACGCCGCCAGTGGTAAGAATTATGGCGTTGAAACAGAAAATCGTTGGTTATGGCGGCCTGAAGTCACATTATTCGTCAATGCGGGCTGGTTAAGTAGCGAAATTCGCGGATTTGTCACCAAAGGTGGTGAGGATAAAACCGGGCGCGAGCAAGCCAATGCGCCAAAACTGCAATATAGTTTGGGCGCAGATTGGCAAATCTTCGAGGGCTTACAAGCCTCAATGACGCTCGCCCACAAAGCGGGATATTACTATTCGGATTCCGAAGATATCAAAGCGGATGCTAGCACTTTATTGAATGCAAGATTGAGCTATCAATGGCAGCAACTCGAGGTGGCGCTTTGGGCGCGGAATTTGTTGGATAGAGATATTGGCATCCGAGGCTTCTATTTCGGCAATGATCCGCGAGATGGCTATGAAGCTCATCTTTATGAACAGTTTGCTGAACCCCGTCGCGTTGGGATCAGTGCCAGCTATCAGTTTTAATATCGAATGCCGTTTAAAGACGCCTTTAAACGGCAATTTCTGCAATCGCGAGGAAGCACCAGTATGCAATTGTCGGTAGAGATTAGTAAATATCCATTAACCAGCGAGTACATAGAACCTATCCGTGGCTTTATTGCGGAATTAAATCAGCAAGAAGGTTTGACAGTGATCACCAACACAATGAGCACTCAAATCTTTGGTGAGTATGATACAGTGATGGCTGCACTCCAACGCTGTATTCGTTGGTCCTTTGAGCGTTACGGCAAAGTCATCTTTGTTTGTAAATTTTTGCACGGTGATTTAAGGCCATGACCGACTTTTTGCAGCAACTTTTTGCCCAATGGCAAGTACAAACAGGGCTTGAACTTGCGGCAACGATTTTGGCGCTGGCCTACACGATTTTAGCGATTTGCCATAGTTTGTGGTGTTGGCCTGCTGCCTTGTTAAGCACAGTGTTAACGCTACAAATTATGTTGCAAGCCAATCTGTTTACCGATGCACTGCTGCAATTATATTATGCCGGGATGGCTATTTATGGTTGGTGGAACTGGCAGCAGATCCAATCCCATGCCCACAATACTCCCGATACCGTTGTTGAGTGGTCTTTAGTGAGCCATCTGCAGATTATCTGTCTGACGGCGTTAGTCGGTTTACTGTTTGGCTATGTCATGTCGGAGTATACCGAGACTGATTTTGCTTGGTTGGGCGCGCAAATCACTTGTTTTGCAATTGTGACCACTTGGTTAGTTGCCCAAAAAGTTGTATCGAATTGGTTGTATTGGGTGGCGATTGATGCGGCCTCAATTTATATGTACTTGCAAAAAGATTTGTATTTTTTTACCGCGCTTTTTGTTATCTATACACTGATCGCAGTCATAGGGTATGTTTCATGGCGCAACAGCTACCAGTCACAGCAACAGAACAACGCATCTGGCATTTATGTCAGCGATTAGAGTTTTTCGCCAATCATATTCCGCTGGCTTTGCAAAAACTTGCAGCCAGCAGCACCAACGATAATTACTACATCCATACCCAGCGTGGGCATTACCTCCTTCGGCATTATGCGCCTTTTGTCACAGGGGTTTGTCGGCAACAAGAGTTGCGCTGTCAACATGCCGCTGCAGCTGTTGGTGTTGCACCAGCCCCGTTATGCTTGAATAACCATCAACGTATTTTGATTACCGAGTTTTTAACTCATTCGCGTCATTTCAGTTGGGAATTGCATGCTGGCTATTTAAATCAGTTGGTAGCTCAATTAGTCGCTATGCATCAATTAAATGTGCAAACGCCAGTGCTGGATGCGCAGCAATATTTGCCGAGACTCCGTGAGTCGATCGTTAACGCCAATTGGGAAAGCACTGACGAAGCGCTTTATCAAGCGCTGACAAAGGCAGCGAGCCAATTCTCACAACTGCCACAAGATATGGTGTTGTGTCATATGGACTTACATAGTGGCAATATTTTGGTGCAACAGACCAAACTTTGGTTAATCGACTTTGAATATTGCCAAAAAGCGGATAGTTGTTTCGATTTGGCTGCGCTTATCATCAATTTGGAATTAAATCAGGTTGAAGAACAAAACTTGTTGGCAGCCTACAGCAAACAAAGACCCAGTTCAGCTTTGCAATTGGCTGCTCGCTTGAGTCTTGCGAAACAACTTTATGTTGGATTTTGTTGGTTGTGGTATTTGAGTTTGCCAATGAGTGACGGAAAAGCAGATACAGCAAAGCGTAAGCTGCAACAACTGATGGATTGTGGCAGCTAAAGCCTGACTGACAACGCGGGGTATAGATTGCTGCGGAACTTAAATTCCGCCCAAACGTTCAGCTAAAATTTTGTAGCGTTTTACATCATCTTCCGAAAATAGCGGTTTACCTTGATCGTCTTTACCCGCCGCGACTAACAAATTTTCACGTGCCAAACGTTCTACCCGAATATCCTGAATTGCCAAAAATGCGGCGACTTCAGCTACAGTCATTAATGCCATGATGAGTTCCTAAAGTAATTTGTCCTTTTAATATAAGCCTAGTTTTTTCAATTTGTGAATAGCGCAGAGGATTAGAAACGGAAAATGCTGGGCTTAATCCTTTCAGTTGGGAGTTTTTCCAATATTTTAATGAAGCAATGCAGAATTGTTAAAGCAAGCATTGGGTAGCCATGACAAAGTAAAGTTATCAGTAACAGGGGCTCATCAGCGTAGACAGGGGTAACTAGAATCGGTATAACATCCTGAGTAAGAAAGATTTTTGCACCAATAGCTAAAATGTCATAGGTTTTCACCCATAATCGTTGGTGCTTTGCTATCTTCAAATTGCAACAGTTTAAATACTTGCATAATTGTCAAACAACAGTGGATAAATCTATGAAACCATCAGGCATGGCTTTAGGGCTCTATACCAATTTTCTCGGTCAATCGCCAAATTGGTACAAATTGACCATTATCGCGTTTATGTTTATCAATCCTTTGGTTTTTATTAATCACCCTTATTTGGCCGGTTGGTTGTTGGTGATTGAATTTATTTTTACCTTGGCGATGGCATTAAAGTGCTATCCACTGCTGCCTGGTGGCTTACTGGCTATCCAAGCAATTGCGATGGGGATGACAACTACAGACAAAGTCATGCATGAGGTCAGTGCCAATATTGAAGTGGTTTTACTGCTGGTGTTTATGGTGGCGGGGATCCACTTCGTCAAAGACCTTCTGTTATTTGTTTTTACTAAATTGCTGCTGAAAGTGAAATCCAAAATTGGAATTTCACTCGCTTTTTGTATTATGTCTGCGTTCTTATCTGCGTTTTTAGATGCATTAACTGTTGTTGCCGTTGTCATTGCCGTCGCAGTTGGTTTTTATTCGATTTACCATAAAGTATCTTCAGGCAAAGGCTTTGTGGATGCCCACGATCACACTGGTGATCATGATCTGCATGAGTTATCTCGGCAGAATCTAGATGATTTTAGGGGCTTTCTGCGTAATTTGTTAATGCATGCAGGGGTTGGTACTGCATTGGGTGGGGTTGCCACTATGGTTGGCGAGCCACAAAATTTAATTATTGCTGAAGCCGTTGAGTGGGGATTTGCTGAGTTTGCACTGCGGATGTGTGCTATCAGTTTGCCAGTATTGATATTCGGATTACTGACGACGATTGTCGTGGAAAAATTTAAGCTGTTCGATTTCGGTGTGAAATTACCCAGTGCGGTACGCGAAGTTTTGGAATCTTATGAAGCTTACCAAATCCAAAAACTAACCCCTAGTGACATTTCTAAGTTATGGGTACAAGGTGTCATTGCTGTACTTTTGATTGTTTGTTTGAGCTTACATATCGCATCTGTTGGTTTAATTGGTTTAATGGTCATCATTCTTGCGACGACATTTTGTGGCGTTACTGATGAACACGCCATCGGTAATGCCTTCAAGGAGGCTCTGCCATTTACTGCACTGTTAGTCGTCTTTTTTGCGGTTGTCGCAGTGATTATCGACCAACACTTATTCACACCAATCATCTCATGGGTACTGACTTTCGATGGCCAATTACAGTTGGCTGTATTATTCCTTGCCAATGGTGCTTTATCGATGGTCAGTGACAATGTGTTCGTTGGGACTGTTTATATCAATGAAGTGAAAGCCGCTTGGGAAGCGGGGAATATCTCGCGGGAGCAATTCGAAATGCTTGCCATCGCGATAAATGCTGGGACTAATTTACCCAGTGTAGCAACCCCTAACGGTCAAGCAGCGTTCTTGTTTTTATTAACCAGTGCAATTGCTCCGTTAATTCGATTGTCATACATGAAAATGGTTTGGATGGCATTGCCTTACACCATCGTGTTGACGATTGTGGGTTTAGTGTCGACGGTCTTTATATTGCCTGAGATCACTCATTATTTTTATGATATGGGATGGATCCATCATTACGTGCCTGGTCTAGGTGGTAGTAGCGGCGGCCATTAATTCATTTATTTGCAAAAGGGGAGTCAAATCCCCTTTTGCTTTTGTAGTTCAGTCGCATTTCCTTCCCAAACCTATTGTTTTTTGTTAATAAGTACACCAAATAAAAAATCATGATTCGCGATTGCGAGATTAAGCTACAGGACTTTTGCCCATGAGCATGTTGTTGTGGATCTTGTTAATGCCGCTATTGAGTGCGATAGCTGTGCTGTTTGTTAAAACAACACCCCAGCGTTATGCAAATACACTCACATTCATTGCCCTCACTGCGCCTGTGACCGGTTTAGCCTTGATGGTGAGTCTCGCTCCTCAAATTTTTGCTGGGCAGGTATTGCTGTTTGAGGTTGCTTGGTTAACTCAATTAGGCCTGGATATCTCTTTACGTCTTGATGGATTGGCTTTTTTATTTTTAGGCCTAATCTTAGGGATCGGCTGTCTTGTGCTGTTCTATGCCCGTTACTACTTGCATAGCCATGATCCGATGGGGCGTTTCTATGCCAGTCTATTGCTTTTTATGCAGGCAATGATAGGTATAGTTTTATCAGGCAATCTACTGCAGCTTTGGTTTTTCTGGGAGTTAACGAGTGTCAGCTCATTCTTACTGATCAGTTATTGGTCAGGAAAAAGTGATGCTCGCAAGGGGGCCCGCATGGCTCTTGCGATTACCGGCACTGGCGGTTTGGCATTACTCGCTGGGTTAATTATGTTGGGGCAGATGGCTGGCAGCTACGATTTAAGCGTGGTGCTTTCGCAAACCCAAACGATTCAAAATCATGCTGATTATCCATTAATGCTTGCTCTTATTCTCATAGGCGCATTCACCAAATCAGCGCAATTCCCATTTCATTTCTGGTTGCCAAATGCCATGGCAGCCCCAACGCCAGTCAGCGCATATTTGCACTCAGCAACCATGGTGAAAGCCGGTATATTTCTACTGATCCGTTTTTATCCGGTATTGGCAGGGACTGATTTATGGTTCTTCTGGGTGGCTTCTGCAGGTTTAATGACCTTGCTAGTGGGTGCCTATTTCGCTTTATTTCAACACGATATCAAGGGGTTATTGGCTTACTCGACTATTTCCCATCTTGGATTAATCACATTATTAATTGGTTTGGATACACAGTTAGCGCTCATCGCTGCCATCTTCCACATTATTAACCACGCGATATTTAAAGCATCTTTATTCATGGCTGCAGGCATTATTGACCATGAAACTGGCTCGCGGGATATGAGGAAAATTAATGGCCTATGGCAATTTATGCCAATTACAGCAACCCTTGCGATTGTATCGGCTTGTTCGATGGCAGGCGTCCCATTGTTGAATGGTTTTCTCTCGAAAGAAATGTTTTTTATGGAAACGCTGCATCAAAGTGTGTTTGGTAGCTTGTCCTGGCTATTACCTGTATTAGCAACGATTGCAGCTTTGTTATCCGTCGCATACTCAGCCCGTTTTGTTCACGATATATTTTTCAATGGTCAACCGGTAGGCTTAGATCGCATTCCGCATGAGCCGCCTCGTTATATGCGCGTTCCCATGGAAGTACTCGTCGCGTTATGTATTCTGGTTGGGTTATTCCCGCAGTTTGTTGTTGGCGATTTGTTGCAAATTGCAGCTGCCGCAGCCTTACAAGGCCAGCCTCCAAGTTACAGTTTATCGTTATGGCATGGCTTCAATCTGCCATTATTGATGAGTTTCTTGGCGTTTTTTGCCGGAATATTGTTGTACCTTAATAGAAAACAATTGTTTTTGTTTCAAGCAGGGTTTACCTCTGTGCGAGCGATTTACCAATTCGAATGGGTAATTCAGCGTTTGACTCAGTTTGCTACCAAAGTTCTTCGCTTCATTGACCGTGGCTCGATGCAGTCTTATGTCGCAGTCTTATTATGGGTGACGTTGATTCTGATGGCGGAGCCTCTCTTTCAAGTAATTGAGTTATCGGGTAATAAACAGCGGTTGGAGTTCGATTATGTCGTGATATTTGGCATTATTGTGCTGGCTATCTGCGCCGTATCGACCGTTTTATTACATCGCCAACGACTGTTATCGTTATTGATGATTTCAGGTGTTGGTCTAATTGTCAGCTTGTTGTTTGTAAGATATTCAGCCCCAGATTTGGCGTTAACTCAGTTGTCGGTCGAAGTGGTTACTGTTGTCTTATTGATGCTCGCTTTATATTTCTTACCACACAAAAGCTTTAAGTCCTCGCCGCCGACCCGCGTAGTTTTTGACTTGTTACTTGCTGCAGCAATAGGGGCTGTGATTGCCAGTTTAGCTTATGCCATGATGACTAACTCAGTAGAGAGCATCTCGCAATTTTTCCTAGACAATGCCAAAACAGGTGGTGGGGGAACCAATGCAGTCAATGTGATTTTGGTCGATTTCCGCGGATTTGATACCTTTGGTGAAATCACCGTGTTAGGGATTGCAGCGCTAGGGATCTACAAATTACTAACGGGTATCCCGTTATTTAGGGCTGGAGCTGATATGGACGGACGCTTTTGGAGTGATGACCGCCACCCTCAACTGTTAGCTGTTGTTTCCCAAGCCTTATTACCGTTGGCACTCTTGGTTTCGGTTTACATTTTCTTCCGTGGGCACAACATGCCTGGCGGCGGTTTTGTAGCCGGTTTAATCACTGCAGTTGCTTTGGTATTGCAGTATATCGCGCAAGGGGTCGATTGGGTGAAGCAACGTTTAGTTGTTGCATATCCTTCATTGATTTCGGCTGGAATTTTATTCGCCTTTGGCATTGGCTTTGGGAGCTTGTTCTTTGATAAACCATTCTTAACTTCTTGGTTTGGGTATTTTGATATTCCAGTCATTGGGCAAATCGAACTGGCCAGTGCAATGATTTTTGATTTAGGTGTTTATTTAACAGTGGTCGGTTCAACTTTATTGATTCTGGCGAATTTGGGAAAAATAACGACTAAGCATAGGCCGCTGGGGAGTGAATGA
>CAZIPG010000011.1:0-17193 GCA_964540955.1 uncultured Rheinheimera sp. | reverse complement strand
AATTGCTGGGATGATAGGTTTACTAACCTGTTGTGGTGTTTTTCTCATCCTCAGGGCGAGGACATTTGCAGTAATGCTCGGGCTTACGATGTTATCTTATGCGGTTAATTTATTTATCTTCGTCAGTGGAGGCTTGACGGCAGGGGCAGGCGCTGTTCTTGGTAAATCAGAGACTTATGCCGATCCATTGCCACAAGCTTTGGTGTTGACGGCTATTGTGATTGGCTTTGCAATGACTGCGTTTTTAGTGGTGCTTGCTATCCGAGCTCGAGCAGAGCTTGGGAATGACCACGTCGATGGCCAACAACCGCAGGAGCCTCGTTGATGGTTGAACATCTGGCGATACTGCCCATTTTAATTCCTGTAGTGACGGCTGCATTACTCTTATTACCGGTATTCGCAAATGGGAAGATTGCACGTCGCGTATTGAGCAGTGTGGGCTTCGTAGCGACTTTAATTTGTGCTTTAGGGTTAGCTTTGCAAGTCCAGTATGGTCCCCAGTTATATCAATTAGGGGACTGGCCGGCACCTTTTGGCATTGTGTTATTAGCGGATCGCATCGCTGCAACGCTGGTTATTTTAACCAGTGTTTTGATGATTGGCGGCTGGTTATACAGTTGTGGTCGGGATGATACGCAAGATCCTTTTTTTCAAGCATTATTACATTTTTTGCTGATGGGGATTAATGGTGCTTTCTTAACTGGCGACTTATTTAATTTATTTGTATTTTTTGAAGTGTTGTTAATTTCTTCTTATGGCCTCTTGATCCACGGAGGCGGCAAAAATCGGATCCGTGCAGCATTACATTATGTGTTATTAAACTTAGTCGGCTCGGCTCTGTTTCTGTTTGCGCTGGCAATTTTATATTCGCAATTAGGGTCACTGGAAATTCAAGATATGGGGCGCAGAATTACTGCTCTTCCAGAGTCTTCACAGTTTATAGTGCAATCAGCTGCGGGTTTGCTACTTGTTGTCTTTGGTTTAAAAGCTGCAATGTTGCCATTCCATTTTTGGCTGCCAACCGCTTATCGCCAAGCACCCCCTTTGGTGGCTTGCGTGTTTGCGGTGATGACAAAAGTTGGGGTCTATAGTCTTTGGCGTGTGTTTACTACTTTGTTCAGTCAGGATGCCGGGCAACTCGCGGGATTTGGTCAATCGATCATGGTTATTTGTGGTTTATTAACCATGTTGATGGCGGTTTTTGTGTTGCTGTCATCGCCAGATTTACGTGGCATTGTTGCAGCGCTGGTTTTGATGTCTGCAGGGACTCTCATCAGTGTGGTCGGCATGGGCTTAGTGATTACCGATGCTGCCGTGCTCTATTATGCAGCGCATTCCACACTTGCATGCGGCGCATTATTTCTGCTGACCGATATTATTGCTGGCCAACGGGGTAATTTGAGTGACCGGATCGCCCGAGGTCGGAAATTACAGTATCAGTTAGCGACAGGTTGGGCATTCGCACTATTGGCAATGGCCGTTATTGGTATGCCACCTTTATCAGGATTTATCGGGAAAATTCAATTATTGCAAGCGGCAAGTGACAGTGTTTGGAAGTATCCGTTTTGGGGAGCTCTGTTATTTACGACCGTGATAACCATGGTGGTTATGAGCCGTGCTGGCAGTTCTATTTTCTGGCGACTTTTACCTGGCCAATCTAATGGTCAACCCGTGACGAATTGGCAGTGGGCCGGTTTGTTATGGCTGTCTAGTTGCTTGATTGGGATGGTGCTATTTGCTGGGCCACTGCTGGAGTATTTCCAATTGGCTGCGGTCGAGTTTTCAAAGCCTTTGAGAGGAGATTAAGATGCGGAAGTTTTGGCCATCCCCTTTTAGAAGCTTGTTACTGTTAGTGGTTTGGTTTCTGCTCAATAACAGTATTGCCCCCATTTATTGGGTCACGGGTTTACTTTTAGCGTGGTTTATTCCTTGGCTGACATCAGGATTCCATGATCAGTCGCTAAAATTGAATGGACATTTGCTACGTCGACTATCGCTGGCCATGCGTTATTTAGTGATATTACTTTGGGATATCATCATCGCCAACCTTCAAGTCGTTGTTAGAGTGCTAGGACCAAATAAATCGCTGAAACCGGCCTTTGTGGTAATGCCACTTGAAATTACTGACCCCGTTGGCATCACAGTGCTTGCCAGTACGATTTGTTTAACGCCGGGAACTGTCAGCGCTGATGTCTATCCGCATAACAGTCAAAAGCCAACCCATTTATTGCTCCACGTGTTAGACATGGCGGATCAAGATGTGTTGATTGCTGAGTTAAAGCAACGTTACGAAAAACCACTGTTGGAGATTTTTCAATGATTAACACTGTCCTTATCATTGTCATGGTGGTGATTGGTCTTTCGCTGTTGTTAAATCTTTATGCCTTGGTGAGAGGGCCTGCATTACCGGATCGTTTATTGGCACTCGATACCATGTACATCAACAGTATTGCGATGTTGCTGTGTTACGGCATTTACGCTGTCAGCCAGTTATATTTCGAAGCAGCGCTATTAATAGCGATGTTAGGATTTGTCAGTACTGTGGCGGTCTGCAAATTCTTATTGCGTGGCGATATCATCGAATAAGTGAGGAATTATGTTAGAAATTGCGGTCAGTGCTTTGTTGTTAATTGGTGCGTTTTTTGTTCTGCTCGGGTCTTTTGCTTTGGTGAAACTCCCTGATTTCTATACACGCCTGCATGGGCCAACCAAAGCTACAACTCTGGGTTTAGGAAGCTTAGTATTAGCATCAATGCTATTCTTTATGGTTGGGTTGGAGCAAATGAACTGGCAACCATTATTAATTGCGATTTTCTTGTTTATAAGTGCTCCCATCACCGCCCATATGCTGATTAAGCTAGCGTTACATCAGCAAATGCCGGTTATGGATAAAACCAAGAATCAACAATGGCGTGATGAGATGAGAGCCATATTGAAACCGCAAAAAGGGAAAAACGAGCAAGAATAACGCTCGAATCTCATTTGAGTCGATTTGCTTATTCTTCGTCAAAGCCGTTTTCGATCAACGCTACAACAGCCTGTAACGCCATTTCAGCTTGAGCTCCTTCAGTCACCACATCGACATTTTTGCCTTTGCTACTCGCCAGCATCAGCAGTGCTAAAACACTGCTGGCATCAGCGGTACGTCCCTCTTGTTGTAACTCGATTTTGGCATCAAATTGACGGCACAGTTGCACCAATTTTGTGGCGGCACGCGCATGTAATCCCAACTGATTGACGATGGTGACAGTTGCTCTGAAACTATTTGGCATGGTGTCTCACTAATTCTCGATGGCGGATTTGTACATCTTCTCGCAAGGCTCGGAAACTTGCTGCCAATGATTCAACGATGTAAACAGAACGATGCTGTCCCCCGGTACAACCGACAGCAATAGTTAGATAACTGCGATTGTTTCTTTCTAGATGTGGCAACCATGTGTTAATGAAGCTGTTGATTTGCCATGTGTATTTGGTCACTACCGGTTGTGCTTCCAAATAATCTTTCACGGGCTGATCAAGACCCGTCAGAATTTTGAGTTCAGGTTCCCAATGCGGGTTTGGTAAAAAACGCGCATCAAACACATAATCAGCATCTTTCGGAATGCCATATTTAAAACCGAATGACTCAAATAAGATCACTAAGCGACCTGTTTTCTGGCCGAGGATCCGCTCCCGCAATTGTTCTGCCAATTGATGGACGTTCAGCTCAGTCGTATCAATATACAGATCGGCTCGACTCGAAATGGGGTCTAATAACTGTTGTTCGCGTTGAATAGCTTCATCCAGTGACATCGCTTGGTGGGATAGGGGATGTAAGCGACGAGTCTCGCTAAAGCGTTTAATCAAACTAATGTGGTCAGCATCAAGATAAAGAATGGTCAGGTCGACTTTGCGGGGGAGATAGGAGAGTATTTCAGTGAGTTCATCAGGATCTTGCGGCAAATTCCTCACATCAATACTGACTGCGACTCTCTCATATTGCCCCATCACTGCATTGGCAAGGGTCGGCAATAGATTGACCGGAATGTTATCAACGCAATAATAGCCTAAATCTTCCATCACCCTCAGTGCAACGGATTTACCTGAGCCTGATCTTCCACTGACCACTAGCAATTTCATTTTCCAGCTCCAAGTTCGGCATAGCTGAGTAATAGTTGGTAAAGTTCGTGGTCAGTGCCGGCGTTGCGAATCTTTTTCGTCAATTCTTTCTGACTCAACAAGCGGGCGATGCCTGCCAGCGTAGTTAAATGGGTTTGACATTGATTTTCTGGAATTAAGATGGCGCAGAAAATATCGACGGGTTGGTTATCGATCGCATCAAAAGCGATAGATTCTTGGCTGACCACAAAAATTAAAACAGGACTACTAACCCCTTTTAATTTGCCGTGTGGAATGGCAATACCACCGCCAATTCCCGTTGAGCCCAGTTTCTCTCGAGACATCAAGGCATCGAACACCGTGGACTCGTCGAGTTGTGGTAAATGTTGATGAGAAATCTCGGCGATATATTCCAAGATCCGTTTCTTACTAGTAAAAAGGACCGCACTTTTCGTGCAGTCCTCTGATAACATTGAGCTTAAGTTCATAAGTCTTGGTTTCAGTGACGAGAAATTTTCTCTTTGTGTTTAATAACCTGACGATCTAACTTATCAATCAACTGATCAATAGCTGCATACATATTATCATCTTCGCACAATGCAAACACCTCTCCGCCATTTAAATGTACTTTGGCTTCGGCAATTTGTTTTAATTTTTCTACGTTGAGAATGACGTGCACATTATTGATGTGGTCAAAATGTCGTTGTAGTTTTGCAAACTTGACGTCTACATACTCTTTGAGTGCTTCAGTAATTTCTACATGACGGCCAGTAAGATTAATTTGCATAGACATTTCCTTCTTTGATGAGCACTTAAAGCAAGCTCTTGCGCTGATTTGACGGCGGAATATACAAAGACTCACGGTACTTGGCGATTGTGCGCCGAGCCACGTTGATACCTTGCTCAGAAAGAATTTCTGCCATCCGGCTGTCACTTAACGGCTTGGCCGGATTTTCCGCTGCCACCAATTTTTTAATAAAGGCTCTAATGGCGGTTGAAGAGCACTCGCCACCACTCTCTGTACTTACATGACTAGAGAAAAAGTATTTAAGTTCAAAAATTCCTTTCGGAGTATGCATAAATTTCTGGGTGGTCACCCGAGAAATTGTTGATTCATGCATGCCTACCATTTCTGCTACATCATTCAGTACCATCGGTTTCATGGCCTCTTCGCCATGTTCGAAAAAGGCTTGTTGCTGTTGCACGATACAGTTGGCAACTTTCAACAAGGTTTCATTCCGACTTTCTAAACTCTTCAAAAACCACTTGGCTTCTTGTAAATGTGAACGAATAAACTGACTATCCTGTGCATTACGAACCTGACGGGTCATCGCCGCGTATTGTTCATTAATTCTGATTTTCGGGAAGGCATCAGGGTTGAGTTCAACTATCCAACGGCCTTTGATTTTTTTCACCGAGACATCAGGAATCGTGTACTGCTGCTCCTCTCGGATCACGTCAGCCCCAGGGCGTGGGTTCAGACTGTGGATTAGTCGCATCACTTCACGGAGTTCTTCTTCTTTGAGTTTAGTCACTCGCATCAAAGAACGGAAATCCCGATTGGCTAAATAATCAGCATAATCGCGAATTATTTCACAAGTTTCAGATAAATATGGAGTTTTAGGATCAAATTGTTTTAGCTGAACGAGCAAACATTCTTGAATAGTGCGTGCACCAACCCCAACTGGGTCAAAAAGTTGGATCCTTTTAATGACCGCTTCCACTTCATCAGCTTCAACTTCAGGCATTGCCAATGATTCTAAGATTTCTTCACAGCTAATTGTTAACAAACCAGATTCATCGATGGCCTCGATGATGATTTCTGCAATAGCTCTGTCGGTTTCGGTAAATGGGGTGAGACGCATTTGCCAACGGAGATAATCCTGCAGCGTTTCTGTGGTTTCCCCTTGGAACACAGTGTCCTCATCGCCAGAATAGTTGTTGGCAACGGGTGCGGCACTAACTAAATCGTCCCAGTTACTGTCCAGTGGTAAATCTTCTTTGATGTTCTGTTCCGTCATCGACTCACTGCTGTCAGGAATTTCCGGTTCAGCATATTCATCATGACTACTGGCCTCATGACTGCTAGCATCATGGGTTTGACCGTTATCAAAATCACTCGGGCGATCATCTTGGCCCGGCAGGTCGCTGTGCGCATAGTCATCTTCGGCTTCCAACAACGGATTTGCTTCCAGCGCTTCTTGGATTTCTTGCTGCAACTCAATAGTTGATAACTGCAACAGCTTAATCGCCTGCTGCAGTTGGGGAGTCATTGTCAGTTGCTGTCCAAGCCGAAGTTGCAGAGATGGCTTCATGTACTTGTTATTACTCCTGACCCTAAATTCGGGGGATGTCTATTACTCACTATAGCCTGAATTGCTCGCCCAGGTATACATCTCTGACCTGCTGATTGGCTAAGACTTCGGCAGGTGTGCCCGACGCGATCAATTCACCATGACTGACAATGTACGCCACTTCACATACATCCAATGTTTCACGGACATTATGATCGGTGATTAACACGCCGATCCCACGATTACACAAATGTTGAATGATTTTTTTAATATCTAAGACAGAAATCGGGTCGACCCCAGCAAAAGGTTCATCCAGCAAAATAAACGCCGGATCAGCAGCCAATGCTCTGGCAATTTCCACACGTCGACGTTCACCGCCAGACAAACTCATTCCCAAACTATTGCGGATATGGGTAATGTTGAATTCGTCCAATAACTCATCGGCGATTTGCTCTCGTTGGTCGCTGGACAGATTTTTGCGGGTTTGTAGCACCGCCATCAGATTGTCGTAGACTGTGAGCTTTCTGAAAATAGAACTTTCTTGCGGTAAATAACCGATCCCTTGGCGTGCTCTCGCGTGGATAGGCTCGAAAGTGATATCCGTTCCACCCAAAGTAATTTGACCTTTGTCAGACGGCACTAAGCCAACAATCATATAAAAAGTGGTGGTTTTACCGGCGCCATTTGGACCCAATAATCCAACAATTTGGCCAGCATTGACAGCAAGGCTGACATCCTTGACGACTTGGCGGCCTTTGTAACTTTTGGCTAAGTGCGAAACTAACAATGTTTTCAAATTAATTTTTCTCTGGGGTGAAAATGGTACTGACGCGTTCTTGCTTGCCATCACTTTCAGCTTTTAAGGTTTGCTTTTCCAAATCATATTGGATTTTGGCGCTTTGAACTAAAGAACCGCTTTGATTAATTTCAGCTTTGCCAGTCAGAGTTAACACGCGAGTGGCAAAGTCATAGCGAATTTCATTCGCGTTTGCATTGATTGGCTTGTCACCATCTAAGGTTTGTGAATATGCGGCAGGCTGCCCACTGGCAATAAAGACTTCTCTCCCTTTTCCTGCAGAGCTGTCAATGACCAGTTTATCGGCTTTAATCAGCAAAGATCCCTGAATAACAGTGACATTCCCTTGATAAATCATTGTTTTATCATCGAGGCTTCCACCAAAGTCATCGGCGGTGACACTGACAGGTTGCTCAAAATCACTATTTTTAGCCAATGCTGGCCAGCTTAAGGCTGCGATGACTAACCAGCTGCATGTCAAAAGGCCAAATTTATTAAGGTTCATTGCGGTAAATTGTCCCATTGTGTTGTTTTAATGCAATCTTTTTGGAGAGCAGCTCGATTGTAACGCCTTGTCCTTGAATTGCAAAACCATCCCCAGAAATCAACACGCCAGAATTTGTTTCTAAACGTTGCTCATCCAAGATAAATTCTAATTGCGAGGACTGCATCTTTTGAAACAGTTCATTCGGTCGCAGATTATTGACGACCACATTTTGTTCAAGCAGTACCTTATCATCCAGGTACATCACACCATTGTCTGCGCTAATTTGCCAATGCGGTAACTCAGCTTCGTAAATATGATACGCAGGTTGCTCAAACTGAATTTGCCCCAACTGCTCATAGTGAGACATCTGCTTGGCTTCAATAAAACCAGTCAAATTACCACTGTTGTCAAAACTGCGCCTAATTAAAGCATGGGCCACAAAATCTGGGACTAGTTCTCTATCGACTTGCTGTTGTTGCGTTGCATTTTGTGCCTCGATCCTTGTATATAAAATCGCGCAACCTGCAATGACTAACAACAACCAGAATAATTGTCGAATCATGTGCTACTTCCTGAGAATTCATGAAATTTATTCTGATAGATCAGTATCAAGTCGGCAAGTTCCCTAACCGCACCAAAACCCCCTTTAAGCGAGGTTCGATAGTCGGCGTTCTTGGCTAATAAGGGATGCGCATCGAAGACTGCAACACTCAAGCCGACCTGTTGCATCACCACCCAATCTGATAAATCATCACCAATATAAGCAACTTCTGAATCCTCGAGGCCTAATGATTGTTTAAGTTGTTGATACGCTGGCAGTTTATCTTCTTGTCCTTGATAAATATGTTGAACTGTTAACGAACGCATCCGATTGGCGACAATTTGAGATTGGCGACCGGTAATAATTGCAACTTCAATCCCTGCTTGCCGCAAGGCTTTGACGCCATACCCATCTCGAGTATGAAATGCTTTGAGTTCTTCGCCTTGATTGCCTAAATAAATGCGGCCATCAGAAAACACACCATCGACATCGCAGATGACTAATCGAATGTTTTTGGCTTTAGAGATAATTTCCGAGCTAACTGGTTGATATAATTCACCGAATTCAACGCGCATTACAATACTCCAGCCTTCAGCAAATCATGCATGTTAAATGCGCCAACTACTTGGTTTGTTGAATTTACAACTAGCAAGCTATTGATTTTTTTAGTTTCCATGATTTTCAAGGCTTCCGCGGCCAGCATTTCAGCATGACTGGTAATACAATTTTTTGTCATCACTTCAGCGATGCTGGTTTGATGAATGTCGACTCGCAAATCGAGGATTCGCCGTAAATCGCCATCGGTGAAGATCCCAGCGAGGCTGCCATCTTCAGCTTGGATGCCGGTCATTCCCAAGCCTTTCGCTGAGATTTCTAACAGAGCTTGTTTGATACTTGCCTGCATGGGCACTAAAGGGATTTGGTCGCCTTGGTGCATGATATCGGCAATCCGCAGTAATAGCTTGCGACCTAAACTACCGCCCGGATGCGACAGTGCGAAGTCATTTGCAGAAAAACCTCGTGCTTCAAGTAACGCCACTGCCAGCGCATCGCCCATGGCTAGAGCCGCTGTTGTTGACGCGGTGGGCGCTAAACCGAGCGGACAAGCTTCTTGCTCGACCTTGACACACAAATGAATGTTGGCAAGGCGGGCTAATGTCGATTGTGGATTGCCTGTCATCGCAATAATAGCGATACCAATTCGTTTTAAAACCGGAAGCAGTTTTAAAACTTCCTCTGTTTCACCCGAGTTAGAAAGCGCCAACACAATATCTTTTTCAGTGATCATGCCTAAATCGCCATGACTGGCCTCACCAGGATGGACAAAAAATGCTGGAGTCCCGGTCGATGCTAAAGTTGCTGCGATTTTATTGCCAATATGACCCGATTTCCCCATGCCGATGACGACCACTCGACCCTGACAGGCGATCATCAATTCACAAGCCGCACTGAAGCTGGCATCGATGTAGCGATGCAGATCGGAAAGGGCTTTGGTTTCAATCTCTAAAACTTGATGGCCGATGGCACAGAAATCAGTGGTCACTTGAGCGCTCCTGTAACAAGAAAGTCACAATTTATCATGATTAAGCTGAAATTCAGTTTTCTCTGACAAAATGCCTATGCACTTGGAATATAATACCAATCGGTATATAATTGCGAAGTTCAAACTGGCTGCATTTTCCTGCTTATTTCTCTGAATTGCAAAAAAACCTGAGGAAATTTCAGTTTGTTCGATAAATGCAACTGATTATTACAATTTTTTAGGACGACTATTTTTTTTAATCAGGTTAAAATATATCGGATTAATTAAATATTTCGCTGAACCGCTGGCTGAGTCGGGCGTATATGTCGCGCAATCGTGTGAGATGATGGCGGCTATATCTTTTGAGTTGAGAGTTTTTAAGAATGGGGAATGGTTTGGATAAACCCTTGGTTGACATCCAGAATCTAACGTTTCGGCGTGGCGAGCGAGTCATCTACGACAATATGAGCATGCAGTTCAGTCGTGGCAAGGTCACAGCGATTATGGGACCTAGTGGTATCGGCAAAACAACCTTGCTGCGTTTGATTGGTGGGCAACTTAAACCTGATGCCGGGACTATCGAGTTTGATGGTCAAAATATTCCTGCGCTGAATCGTCAGGAATTGTATCAAGCGCGCAAAAAAATGAGCATGTTGTTCCAAAGCGGGGCGCTTTTTACCGATATGTCCGTGTTTGATAACATCGCATTTCCTATTCGTGAGCATACCCAATTACCTGAAGCCATCATTCGGATGATGGTGTTAATGAAACTTGAAGCTGTCGGTCTGCGTGGTGCGAGAGATTTGATGCCTTCGGAGCTGTCTGGTGGTATGGCTCGCAGAGCTGCACTGGCTCGGGCTATCGCGCTTGATCCACAGCTCATCATGTATGATGAACCCTTTGCAGGCCAAGATCCGATTTCGATGGGCGTTATTGTTCGATTAATCAAATCGCTGAATAATGCTTTAGGCATGACTTCGATCGTGGTTTCCCACGACGTCACCGAAGTGTTAAGCATCGCCGATTACGTATACATCGTTGCAGAGCGCAAAGTGATTGGTCATGGTACGCCTGAGCAGTTACTTACCCATGAATCTCCACTCGTGCAGCAGTTTTTACGAGGTGAAGCGGATGGTCCAGTACCATTCCACTTTAAAGCTGCAGATTATGCAACGGAATTAATGGAGATTACGCGCTGATGTTGAGTCAACTACAAAAATTAGGCGCCTCGACTATTGCAACTGCACAAGGCTTGGGGCGCGCGACTTTAATGTTGCTTGGTGCACTTTGGGGAAGACCAAGACCGATTAAATCTTGGCCCTTGTACGTCAAACAGTTTTACGTCGTCGGTGTTTTATCTTTATTGATCATTCTGGTGTCCGGTTTATTTATCGGCATGGTGTTGGCTTTACAGGGCTATACGGTTTTAGCCAAATTCGGCGCTGAACAAATGCTCGGCCCGCTAGTAGCTCTTAGCTCGTTAAGAGAGTTAGGCCCGGTCGTGACCGCGCTATTATTTGCTGGGCGAGCAGGCAGTGCATTAACTGCGGAAATTGGTCTGATGAAAGCAACAGAGCAACTTTCTAGTATGGAAATGATGGCTGTGGATCCGTTACGTCGCATTATCGCTCCACGATTCTGGGCTGGTGTGATTTGTATGCCATTACTGGCACTTATTTTTAATGCGGTGGGCATTTTAGGTGGCCACTTAGTCGGTGTTGATTGGCTCGGTGTTGATGGCGGCGGGTATTGGTCTGCCATGCAAGCGAACGTTGATCTATATGATGATGTGGTCAATGGCGTGATTAAAAGTACGGTATTTGCTTTCATCGTGACGGTGATTGCATTGCACAAAGGGTATGATGCGATTCCTACCTCAGAAGGGATCAGTCAAGCAACGACGCAAACAGTTGTCACTGCGTCACTTGCAGTTTTGGGTTTTGATTTTATTTTAACAGCAGTCATGTTTGGTGGATAAAAAATGACCACACGTAAGTTGGAAATTTTAGTGGGTTCTTTCGTTGCGCTTGCCGTAGCCGCTCTGTTACTTCTGGCGTTAAAAGTAGCAAATACCGGAGTTTCCGGTTCAAATGAAACTTATCATCTACTTGCTAAGTTTGAAAATATCGGTGGTTTGAAGGTGCGTTCGCCGGTCAAAGTCGGCGGCGTTGTGGTTGGGCGTGTCAGTCAGATCCAGCTAGACCCGGAAACATTCCAACCGGTAGTTACTCTAGAAATCAATGCGAGTTATAGCAATTTTCCAGAGACGAGTTCGTTAGCCATTTTAACGTCCGGCTTGCTCGGGGAACAGTATATTGGTCTACAAGCAGGATTTGTTGATGAGACAGTGTCAATTTTAAAAGATGGTGACACGGTGGAAAATACCAAAGGCGCAATCGTGCTTGAGGAACTCATTGGACAGTTTTTATTTAATCGTGGGAATTAATGATGACTCAATCTCTTAAAAAAGTTTGGTTGGTACTCGTTGCCTTTACAACACTGAATGTCTTTGCTCAGCAACCAGCAGTGCCAACCTATACCGATCCTTATAAAATGATGGAAGTATTGGCTGACAATACTTTTCAACGCATTGCCCGTGAACAGGCTAGTATCAAAAAGGATCCAGAAATCCTGCGTACTATCGTCACGGAAGAATTAGTTCCGTACATCGATAGTCGCTACGCGGCGGGTTATGTCATTGGTAATTCGGTGAAGTTGTCTTCAATTCCAAAAGAAGATTTCAATAAATTTGTAGTTGCCTTCCAAAACTATATGGTGGGTACCTATGCGGGTGTTTTCACGCAATATCGCGATCAGAAAGTAATCATTGAGCCGGGCGCTCCGCTTGATCCTAACAAGAAAATCATCACTATCCGGACTCGAGTGATTGATCCAGGCAAGCCAGATATCAAGATTGAATTTAAACTGCGCCGTATGAAAGACACCAACAATTGGTTGGTATTCGATATGGTTGCTGAAGGGATTTCTTTATTGGATAGCAAACGTTCTGAGTTTGGTAGTTTAATTCGGCAACAAGGCTTGAACAGTGTTGCGACGCTGCTGGACGAGAAAGCCAAAGCACCAATCAAAGCACCTGAGAAAGCCAAAAATGCTTAATATTCACCAGCAAGGGGACACCATTCGCTTTGTCGGCCAACTCAATCGAGATACCGTCATCGCGCATTGTCCTTTTGCATTGCTAAAAAATTTCAAAGGGGTTGTCGCCTTTGATTTAGCTGAATTGAGCCATGTGGATACTGCCGGCCTTGCTTGGATTTTGCAGCAAGTGAGCATTGCAGGTGCAGAAAACCTGCAAGTAAAAATTCGCAATTTGCCTGCACAGCTGGAATCTTTAGCCAAAGTAACAGATGTGATGACTCTTTTACCGCTTGAAAGCTGAAAAGATCTGTAAGTCAGGATATAATCACAACCCAGCCATTGCGCTGGGTTATTTTTTGCCATCAGGCGCAACAATTCGCAATTAAATACAGGTTTCAAGATGGATTGCAAAGAGATTGAACAACGGTTAACTGAGCAGCTGCAACTAACGGAAGTCTATGCAAAAACTGATGGTAGTCATTTTTTTGTGACTGCTGTCGGTGAGTGTTTCGAAGGGTTAAGTCGCGTCAAGCAACAGCAATTAGTCTATGGACCTTTGATGGATGCCATTAGTAGTGGTGCAATCCATGCTGTGCAAATCAAAGCATTCACGCCGACTCAATGGCGTCGTGAAAAACTTCTAAATCCACCGGTGTAACAATCCTATGCAACAATTTTTAGTGAAAGGCGGCGCGACTTTAACAGGCAATGTCACAATCTCTGGTGCCAAAAACGCAGCATTACCTATTCTGTTTGCAACTATTCTTGCTGAACAGCCTTCGGTGATCCGCAATGTCCCTGTGTTAAAAGATATTGATACCACGTTTAAATTACTCAAGTTATTCGGTGCGACGGTTGAGCGTGAAGCAGACCAAGTGAAAGTGGATGCCACTTTAGTCAATAATCAGGTTGCACCCTATGAGTTAGTCCGCACCATGCGTGCATCCATCCTTGCGCTCGGTCCATTGCTTGCGCGGTTTGGTTATGCCGAAGTGTCTCTTCCTGGCGGTTGTGCTATCGGCGCGCGTCCAGTGAACTTACATATCGAAGGCCTGCGGAAAATGGGTGCTGAGATTGTTGTTGAAAATGGCTACATCAAAGCGAAAGCTACTCGTTTGCATGGTGCCCATTTAGTCATGGATTTAGTCAGCGTGACTGGCACTGAAAACTTGTTGATGGCAGCCACTTTAGCCGATGGTGTAACTATTATCGAAAACGCGGCTCGTGAGCCTGAAGTTGTTGATTTAGCAAATTATTTAACTGCGATGGGTGCCAAGATTACGGGCGCAGGCTCTGCAACTATTCGTGTTGAAGGCGTGCCTTCATTGCGTGGTGCTGAACATAAAGTGTTGCCGGATCGCATTGAAACCGGCACATTCTTAGTGGCTGCTGCAGTGACTGGTGGTGATGTGACTTGTTTAAATACCGACCCAACAGAGCTGGAAGTGGTATTAGAAAAGTTGCGTGAAGCGGGCGCTGATGTGACTACGGGTGACGATTGGATCCGTTTGAACATGACTGGGCGAAAACTGAAATCCGTCAATGTAAAAACAGTCCCACATCCAGGCTTCCCAACAGACATGCAAGCGCAATTCACTGTGCTCAACGTGCTTGCGGAAGGCGTTGGGGTAGTGACAGAAACTATTTTCGAAAATCGTTTCATGCATGTACCTGAATTACAACGGATGGGAGCGCAAATCCAACTTGAAGGCAATACCGCCGTTTGCCAATTCACTCCGCACTTAACTGCTGCGCAAGTGATGGCAACCGATTTACGTGCTTCAGCGAGTTTAGTGATTGCAGGCTTAGTCGCTTCGGGCGATACCATCGTCGATCGCATCTACCATATTGATCGCGGCTATGAACAAATTGAGCACAAACTGCAGGGTTTAGGCGCTCAGATTGAACGGATCCAATCGCCGCAATAAGTGCGATTTCAATATCCGTCATCCATGTAAAAAGGCCGCTCAGCGGCCTTTTGTTTAACTTCAGTTTTTTAGTCACTGCTACACCATAATGCACAATCGCAAAGAAGGAATAACGGCGCAAGTCCGCCGCTTAGTTTCCTTAATTCTGTGATTCTTGGAAAACACCAAGTTTGCAGTTTATGGTCATTTTCTGTCCTTTCCGCTCGATGCTGAGCTCTAGTACAGTGTCAGGTTCAGCTTCAGCCACAATATCTAAGGCTTGGTTGACGCTATTGAGCGGAGTTTTATTTATTGCCAGAATGATATCGCCTTGTTGTAAACCTGACTGGTCTGCTGGACCAAAAGGCTCTACAACCTCGACTAACACCCCATAAAATTGTTGGCCTGTTGAAATCTGCCGCTCACCAGCGGCATTAATGACAGGTAAGCCACGCATTCCCAAATAACCACGAACCACTTTGCCGTGCTTGATGAGTTTGAGCATGACGGTATGAGCTAGTTTGTAGGGAACCGCAAAGAAAATGCCTTGGACTTCAATATTACGCTGGCGTTGGAAAGCAGCTGTATTAATGCCCACTAACACGCCATTGCTATTGACCAACGCACCGCCTGAGTTCCCTTGGTTGATTGCTGCATCCATCTGCATTAAATCAGAATACGAATTTGAACCAAGACCAGCACGCCCCGTGCCACTGACGATCCCTTGGGTAATTGATTGACCTAAATTGAGCGGGTTACCAATCGCGAGGACTAAGTCTCCAACTTGCGGTTCAATGTCTGCTTGCTGCGGGATCACGGGCAAATTTTTGGCTTCGACAAACAACACGGCTAAATCGGTCACACTATCTTGACCAATCAAGACGGCATCCAATTGCCGACCATCTTGCAGAGCGACGACAATCTGGTCTGCGCCACTGACCACATGATAATTCGTTAAAATATAACCCTCAGCACTCATAATGACGCCAGAACCGAGCGATTGGTTTTGGATCATCCGTTGCTGGAAAGACTGCACATCGTATTTAATACTGCGGGTGTAAATATTCACCACAGCAGGAGCGGCAGCACGAACCGCTTTCGAGTAGGAGATCGCAGGTTGCTCTGCAGCATCTTGTGAAATTAAGTTGCGAAAATTAAAAGGGCTTTGCGGCTGGAAAAGCACCAACCACAGGAAAGCAATGGCTAACCCGTAAATGATACTCCTAAAAATAGACTGCAAAAATTGACTCAATTGCCCTAAATCCTTGAATAAAATCGTCAAGATTTGCAGCATAGCATTACTTAATGAATTTCTGCAGTAGAAATCCTGAGTTTAAAATCAAGTAAGCAACTACAGAAGGAAAAAAGATTGGCAGCGGCGTTAGCCACTGCCAGTTTTTGATTTGAGGAATTTATTGAATTAACTTATACAAAACCATGTCTTCACGTTGGATTTGTAAGGCGATCACGCCTTTGGCTCTAGTTAGTATTTCTCTCAGCTCACTGATATTGGTCACACGGACTCGACCCACCCCAATAATTACGTCGCCTTGTTCTAGACCTAATCTTGCCGCAATCGAACCATTTTCGACTTGGGAGACCACCACCCCCTCATTGCCATCAATGGTTTTACCATTGCTAAAGCTGGCGCCAACCAACATCCGATGTAAATTACCGGCGCTGGTATTGGCTTGATCAGCCGCCGTGAGTTTGACATCAAAATTGAGTTGTTTATCTTCGCGCAACACACCCAGTTTGACAGATTTACCTACGCCTAATGTGCCTACTCGTGCCCGTAGCTCCGACATACTAGAAATGGTTTTGCCATTAATACTGACGATGATATCACCCGCTTTAAGGCCAGCTTTATCGGCACCCGAATCAGCGGTAACTCTGCCAACAAAGACCCCTTTGGTTTGTTTGACGTTCATGCTTTGTGCAAGCTCAGCATTGAGATCCGAGCCCTCAATACCCAACACCCCGCGTTTCACTTCGCCGGATTCGATGATTTGATCGACCAAGTTTTTCATCATGTTCGATGGGATCGCAAAACCGATCCCGATATTGCCACCATTAGGGCCAAGAATTGCAGTGTTGATACCAATCAACTCACCGCGTAAGTTGACTAAAGCACCACCAGAGTTGCCACTGTTAATGGCTGCATCGGTTTGGATAAAATCTTCATATTTTTCAATATTCAGACCGCCGCGGCCTAGAGCACTCACAATCCCTGAAGTCACGGTTTGACCTAAACCAAACGGATTGCCGATGGCAATTGTGAAATCGCCCACGCGCAAACTATCGGAATCAGCGATCTTTAGCGCAGTTAAATTGTCAGGGTCGATTTGTAACAGTGCGATATCACTTTCAGGATCTTCCCCCAACTTTTTCGCTTTGAAGGTCCGGCCATCTTTTAAGGTGACCTGAATTTCATCGGCTTGATTAATGA
>CAZIPG010000010.1:27157-30922 GCA_964540955.1 uncultured Rheinheimera sp. | reverse complement strand
GGAAGAAGGACGGGGCAAAGGTGAGTGGACCGGAGATAACTCATCCACGGCCGCTTCATTCTTTTTAGTGTATAACCCAGCAGGTCGTCCGTTACTCATGGGGGGCACGACCGCAGAGCAAGCGCGGCGCCAGCAATTAGGCTTTATGCGCAGCGATGCTTCGGTTGAAACCGGCTCGCCAGTGGCTGCCAACAATGTGAACTTGCTGGTACAAACCGTATTGCTGAATTATATGGCTCTGCATGGTGAGCAAGGCCGGTTTAGCCAAGTCGTACCGTTCCATGGCTTGGGCAATGCGGCGAGTATGGACCGATTGACGGCGTTTCAGCCGATCATTACCGGCTAGTTCTAGCCTGGGGTGGGGGCTTCAGTAGCAAGCGACTGAAGTCTTCTGCTCTGGGATATGGAGAGCAATTAAGACCAACCAGCTTGGGTTTTGCATGAGTTTTGTCCAAGCTCGAATCTCGGATCCTGCTGCTAGACACAGAGAAAATAGTTGTTGATTCTGCTTTGAAGAGTGTGTTGTGAGCTAATAAAAAATCCCTCAACTGAGGGATTTTTTATTACTTATAAGGATGTTAATGCTGGTTAACTAATCAAGTTAACAACGCTAGTTAACTATCTAGTTAACAACCTCGCTCCATTGCAGCATGGCACTCGGTGCTGAGCTCGCGACAGCTTCTGCGCTTGATTTGACTTGCCACATTTGAGCCGCTGCAGAATCTTGTTTTAACAAGGTGTGAGCTTTCATCAGACTGTTTTTATCGTATCTAATGTCTGCATTACCACCACCATCAAGGTCAAATTCGAAGGTTGCTTCGGCTTCACCAAAACTCCACTTGGGTTGTTCATTTGTGCCAGTATTAATTGGGTTGGCAAAAACTATCGAGCCTTTCATTTTACTGCTGCCGAGACCTTTAAAGAGCACCGATTGACCCGTAACAATAATAAGACCATCAAAATCTAACGAACCTTTGATGGTGAGGTTCCCATCGACAACCAATATCCCTGCACCCGTATCATTACCACCAATCTCAAGATTACTTTTTAATTGCGTATTGGCATCATTGGTCGCATTGTAGGTGCCGCCATATTGATCCCAATAGCCGTAATACGTAATTCTTGGGTTCGCAGTCGTGCCCATGGTATTAGGCGGGATACCAAACTTGCTGTTTGGTGACTTACCATCCATTTTGCCATCTTCCATGTCCATCGCGCGATATTGCTCTTTAATGGACTGAATAAATTGGTACATTTTTTCAGGGCTGCCAAATGGATCGGCAAATTTGACTTCCTTAATACCGCCACCCGCTTGAATATTTTCTTTAATGTTTGAGCCGAGCGAACTATTAATCTTATTCAAGTTTTCAGTGGTATTGGTTGCTAATGCCGGACCCACAATATTGCCGTTATTATCGGTTTCACCTACCATGGTAAAACTATTACTATTTTTCGCGGTAAAGCTTTTGATGTTCCCGATGACGTTCATGGCGGCAAGATTTGATGATCCTGCTTTAGGACGATAAAACGCTTGCACCCGGCGCACTACACCTGTTGTGGTCACACTTCCGGAAATTACCACTCGAACTAATCCTGGCATCGTCGTAAAATCAACGGTCTCCACATTCCACTGCAAATTATTCGGTAAATTGCGATCTAAAGCATTCACCGCATTTTTTACGTCAACCGGTTTACCCCAAAGTGGTGCATTGACATCATTATCCAAAAACGATTTAACTTGAATTAAACCACTTTCAGCCGCAATAAATGCCTCTGATGCTTGTTTTTGATTTGATGATATTTTCTCATTGGTTTGCATATTGCTGATCCCTGCAACACTGATTAAGGTTGCAATCAACAACAATAATAAAGAGATAATTAACACACTGCCTTTTTGTTGATATCTCATTTTTATGCCCCCGCGGCTGGCGGAAATTTAAGGTTAAGGACTGCATTTCTGAGTGCAGCGCGAAATGAAATTCGGTGCTGCAAGTCTTCCTGTGATCCGATGGTTGTTAATTCAAGAGTTGTTTCAATTTGTACCGCGTTGGCGCAGATCACCGCAGCGCCCAGTGAATTTAGGCAATTCACCTGAAATAAATTAATGTTCTCAGCAACCAATACCGCAGGATTTGCATTGAGTTGTCTGAGTAACTCCCCGTTACTATTACGTTGATAAAACACAACGCCAGCAGCAGTGGTGAGTCTGAGTTCAGTACCATTATTTGCAGTGGTCACATTCGTTGCCCCGCGAGTATCCACGAGGATCATGTCATTAATGTATGAAAGATCGCTCTGCAAGCCGATAAAGCGTTGCGCGTTATTGTAAGCGTTGCTGCCTGAGACAAAGACCGATGACACCGCTAACAACAACACAATGCCAAGGGTGAGGCCAATCATCATTTCAATCAGGGTCAACCCAGCTTGGTTCTGCAACATTGAATGTCGATTCATCTGTTGCTCCTACTGGTACATGCGAAATGAATAGGTGAAAGTCGTGTTATTGTTGCCAAAACGACTTTCAGTCCATGTCACTCGCACAGTAAATAAGTTGTTACCTGCAGCAGGTGCGATAATGGTGGTTGTCAGCCCTGGTAGCGTGACATTATTGTTTTCTGTGTTTGACCATTTTTGTTGCACTTGCTGTTGAATTTGTGCAACGGTTTGGGGGGCAGCTGCTGCAGAATTTGCCCAAAGCCGTTCCACGGTGTCTGCAGCGATAATATTGGCAATTCCGCGCTGGTATGCGGAATGACTCGATTGTAGGGTTTTCAGTTGCAAAACAGCTTGGCCTAATGCGCCAAAAGCTAACAGCAACATTGCAATCATCACCTCCAGCAAGCTAAAGCCCCCTTGCTGTTTTTTTAGATTGATGCGACGGTTTGACATGAACCATACTCCACTGAAAGCTTGCCACCCGCTTGAATGTTGATATGTCGGCTATATTGACTCATTTCTTCAATTTCGATGCCGACACACTTAGGAAGTAACGCTCGGCCTCGACTATCGAAAATTACAGTGGTATCACCCGTCAATCCCACCATTGAGTCGGTAACTGCGAGTCGTCGCACGACTTCATTGGTATCTTTGCGAATGATTTCTAAATTCCAACTGCCACTCAATTGATTAAATTTGGTTTCTACATTGGTTTGGCGTTTGATTGCTTCAGAACGAGCAAAATGTAGATTACTGAGGATCTGATTGGATTGTGTCCGTGCTTTGCTGTCTCGCATGAAATCCATAAAAGAGGGAACAGCAACGCCGGCCAGAATGGCAAAAATTGAGAGCACAACCATGAGTTCAATGAGATTGAAACCGGCTTGTTTTTGGTATTTAGCTGCACTCATTACCAGCAACTCCCAGCGGTGGTCGCTTGTTTTTGACCGACATTATTAATACTGAAGGTGAGACATTCGGTGTCTTTCGCCTGACGGCCAGTTGCAGTGGCGGTCAGAGTAAAGGATGTTGCTGTAATATTCGATGTGATGTTGTATTTTCCCGTGGCGGTTGTTGCAGGGATGGCCACACCAACATAAGAATTTGTTTCGGTAAAGTTACGCTCTAGCAATTGAGCATTACTGACAAGGCTATCGATTGCTTCTGAGCGATAACCACGAAGGGCCATACGTTCATAAGAGGGAAGTGCTATTGCTGCGAGAATGGCAATAATAATAACGGTAACATTCATCAAATTAAAATCCAAATTGGTGATGGTTTTGCTAACAATAATAATAATAATACTAAAAAAAAGAAATCAAAAAAGAA
>CAZIPG010000010.1:26708-27147 GCA_964540955.1 uncultured Rheinheimera sp. | reverse complement strand
GGCAATAATAATAATGGTTACCATGACTTCTATTAAAGTGAAGCCAAGACAACCTCGATCAAAACTTTTGCGGTCAGAACGACAGATTCCTTTCATCAACTACTCCATTCGTGAGGACAATCTGATCAACTATTACACAATAGAACAAGTTTCTGACGAATACTAGCCGCGCAAAATTTAACCAAGTGGAAAAGTTGTTAACATTTGTCCTCTAGATGAAGTGTATTTTTGTCATAACTTATAACTTTTAAAGCTATCTGGACAGCTACTAAAGTCTTATTGTGACAGCTTAAATTGTTCAAATGGCAATTTAATCTTTAATTGTGGTTTTTTTGTTTTTTAAATGTTTATTTTATGTTTTGCTTTTGCGTTGTTTTTGGACGATTTTTTTCTGAAAAAAACTTAAAAAAATTGCTATTTTACAACTGGTAGGATCTCC
>CAZIPG010000010.1:0-26698 GCA_964540955.1 uncultured Rheinheimera sp. | reverse complement strand
AAGCCACTAGAAAAAAATAACTGGCGATCTTTGGTGATAAATACCGCCTCATAGTCTGGGATTTGTTCAATAAGCTGCATGCCTTGTTCTAATCCGAGCACAAATAACGTGGTTGATAAGGCATCCGTTTGCGTCGTGTCAGGGCCTATGACCGAGACACTCATTAATTCACCTGGGCTTTGGCCAGTTTTCGGGTCAATAATGTGATGATAGCGTTTGCCATCAGCAATAAAATAACGTTCATAATCCCCGGATGTACTGATTGCAGTATTGACCAGTGGCAACTGTGCCGCGTATTTGTCTTCTTGTCGCGGATGTTTAATAGCGACTAACCAGGGGTGCCCACGTTTATCACCCAGTAAACGCGTATCGCCTCCGGCACTGACAAGGGCATGCTGGATGCCGAGTTTTTGTAAGATCTGAATGGATTTCTCAACGGTATATCCTTTGGCGATACCGCCTAAATCAATTTTTACTCCGGCTTTGGCAAATTTGATTTGCAAGTTGGGGAGTAATTCGACATAGCGATAATTAATCCATTGCTTCTGAGTTTCTAGCGTTTTGGCATCGGGTTTTTTTTGCTCTCGATAATTAAATTGGAAGCCGATTGATGCAAAAGTAATATCAAAAGCGCCGTGACTGAGCTTAGAGACTTCGTTTGCACGTGCCAATAGCTGATAAAGTTCTGCTGAAATGGTGACAGGATGTTGTGCAGCTTCTCTATTAAGCAAACTCAACTCACTCCGCTCAACCCAAGGGCTCATCAGCGCATTCACCCGTGCAAACTCAGCTTCTACTTGGCTAAATGCCAGTTCGGCAAGCGCTGGGCTGCTGGCGTATATTTCAACATAGGCTTGGGTTCCCATCGGTTGGAAACCGTGCTGGTACCAAGCTCCGCCGCCACCTGCTTGTTGTTGCTTCGCCACAGTTTCTGTCGCGAAAATAGCAGAGGAGAAACAGACCAACAGGGTCACTGTCAAAAAAGAATGAATGACGGACGTATTCCAGCGAGGATGTGGCATGGTGTTTATCGATTTGAAGAATTTATTCGATTTTCCCAAAACTTAGTAAACAAATAAAGGGTTGAGTGACAACTATATGTGGTATGTGGCTATAGTTTTTGGTGGATTATGCTACTTTAGCTGCAGGACTCGGTTTGCTTTCTTCCTATTCATCAGTTGAGGCCATCATGACATCGAACTCATCCAGCAATGTCGCAGGAATATTGCGACGGCCGTTTCATATGCAACGATATATTTTGATTTTGTTTTGCTTCGTATTTTGGGGCTGTGATGCCATCAAGCCTGATCTCAGCATCAAACAATATGAGCGAACAGCCTTAACTTTTTCGCATTTTGGTCATTGGCGGATCACTGAAGATGGTGAAGCCGATGGCGTGCGCTTTTTTACCTTGGAAGGCCCGTCAGATTTATTGATATTAGGTCAAGTTTATCAGCAACAAGACGCGGTGATGCTCGATGATTATGTGTTGTGGTATACCGAAACTTTTGCTGAAGAGCTGCCGATCGGCAAAGTGGTTGATGTCCGATATTCCGAGTTACAACGTCAAGTTGACCACCTGACTTTGAGTGGTGTGCGAGAAGATTTTGTGCTGGAACTTTTCGGCCAAAAATTACCCTTCAGTAGGGAGTATTTGACGCTAGAGCAAGCAGATAAAACTTTATATTTGGTTTATCAATCAGAGAATGGTGATTATGCGAAGGGCCAAGATGCCTTTCAGTTATTGCTAAAATCTATTCAGTTTTAGATTAAATTTCTCAGCAGGTCAGTGAGCAGGCCATGAACTAAGAAAGCATTATTCAACAGATTGCGGATCTGGCGTTGATGCGGTCACAAACTGCATACCGCCAGCGGCTTTGGCTTGATACATCGCAAGATCCGCTTGATGCATGAATTGAGAAGCCGTCATCTGTGAGCTTCGATAATAACTGAGTCCAATACTCGCACTGAGCAAGCATAAAACGTCACCAAATCTGAGTGGCGCCTTTAACTCGTTTAAAATGTGCTCAACAAGTTTTTCCACCTGCTGAACTGCTGCCATCCCTTCAACTAAGATGACAAACTCATCACCACTGAGCCTTGCAACAGTGTCGGTTTCTCGAACTGAATGTTGAAGACGCTTGGCAACTGTGATTAAAGCTTGATCACCCGCCTGATGGCCGAATTGGTCATTAATTTGTTTGAATTTATCCAGATCTATAAACAACAGGGCAAGTGAAGGGGATGATATCGATGGTTCTTGGCGGGCTCGTACTATCGCTTGTTGTAACCGATCCATGAATAATTCACGGTTAGGCAATCCAGTGAGGGAATCATAAAACGCAATTTTTTGCAGATGAGCCAGCATCAATTTATGTTGAGTCACATCTCTTGCCACGGCAATCCGAACTTGATGCTCTGGACTCCAACGCGCACTCCATTGGATATGGGCAATTTGACCATCTTTTCGGATATAACGATTTTCAAAATCAATTTTATGATCCCCAGCCATAATATCGCGAACTGCTACCATGGTTTTTTCATGATCGTCTGGGTGTAATAGTTCGAGCATCGAACGGCCGATGAGTTCATCATTCTTATAACCGAACACTCTTTCACAGCCTGCACTGAGTTGCAAAAAACGACCTTCTTTATCAACAACGCAAATGGCTTCGAGCAGTTGGTCGATATATTCGTTGAGACTTGCAAACATCCTGTAAGCTCCCTGTCAGTTGACATGATATGATTGAGGGCTACCAAATCGGCTGGAAAACAATCACCCTTAAATTTAATTTAAAAGCGAGTTCCGATCTAGTATCGCGCTAACGATTTATTCCCTTATTTGCTGACAATTGGTTTGAAATGCATTTTTTCTGCTAAATTCAATAATAACGGAGATTTATGGTTGGAAATGATGATTTCCGAGGATGCTCTTAGTGTTTAGCTTGCAAAATAGTCGATTGGTTTTGCTGTTTTTATTGATGGGAAGTGCTGGGAACAGCATGCTGAGTTATGGCCAAGAAATCCCGCCTGAGCCTGTGCAAGTGATCCATGGTCAAATGCGAAATTTAGTTGCAGATAAAGCCCAATTAAAAATACTTGCAGAGGGGTTTCAGTGGTCTGAGGGGCCTGTGGTTGAAGCCAAAACGGGGGATGTACTTTTTTCTGATGTCCCAGCGAACAAAGTGCATCGATACAATGCCAAGAATGGTTTATCCGTTTATTTAGCACCGAGTGGCTACACTGGCCTTTGGCCAGAAAATAATCCGCAGCAAGGGGCAAATGGACTCATCTTCAACCAACAGGGGCAATTGGTATTAGCACAGCATGGCGATCGTTGCATTGCGTTGTTAGAGGCTGTCGAGCCTAAACCTCGGTTTCGTTGTATTGCTCAATATTATGAAGGAAAATTGTTCAATAGTCCGAATGATGTGGTCCAGTCAAAAGACGGGAGTTATTATTTTACCGATCCTCCTTATGGTTTAAAGCAAGGCGACCAGAGTCCGCAAAAGCAACAGGCTGTCAATGGCGTTTATCGACTGACAGCGGATGGTGTGGTCACTCTGCTGGTCGCCAATTTAACACGCCCCAATGGCTTAGCATTTTCCCCTGATGGTCAATATTTGTTCGTCGCCAACTCAGATACTAAAGCTGCACAATGGTGGCGGTACCGAGTGATGGCGGATGGTTCATTGGCGGAACCATTACTTTGGTATGATGCAACCAATCTAACCAAGACCGAAGCTGGCTTACCCGATGGCCTTAAAGTTAAAAAAGATGGCACAATCATAGCGACAGGGCCGGGTGGTTTGTTTGTATGGAATAGTCAAGGGCAGTTATTAGGCAGAGTTCGAACAGGGGTTGCTGCAGCAAATGTTGCGCTGTCTCCAGATGAAAGGGTGTTGTATATCACTGCAAGTCAGTATTTATTAGAATTAAAGTTACGACATTAAAACCAACTTCAATTGAGCAAATGTTTTATTCAGCGCTAAAGAGACATGCGAAGTGCAGCTAGAAATTACGCAATTGTTATATAGTTTTGCCTGTTTGATTATTTTAGCCTCAGCCATCGCTTGGGCCGGTCTTGCTTACCCCTTAAGAATTGCGCCGAATGCCAGTTTCCGTTTTGTTATTGCCAATTTGACCTGTTTGCTGGCGCTAATGTTGACGATGCAACGCACAGTCGAACCGAGTTATTGGTTTTGGCAAGTTGCAGATTTGCTACTGCTATTTGTGTTCATGTTGTTTCGCTCCGGCGTGCAAAGGCTGTTTCGATTACCTTATTCGCTGAAAGGGGACTTTATTATATTGGCATTCACTGCGGTGGTGTTATTGAGTCAAGAACCTTCAGCATTGTCACAACACTTTTTTGGTTTAGTATTTTCAGTGGTAGCCACCTACTTTTGTGCCATGTTAACGCGGGATGCGTTGTTAGGTATTCGGCCGCAAATCAACGGGCAAGCGGGTATTTTGTTGGCAATTCCACCTGCGCTGCTAACCTTATTTTTTACTGCTCGATTAGTGTTGTTGTTGATGGATGGCCCTCAGCAAAATTATCTCGTTGATTTGAATTCGCCTGAAGGCCACCACATGCTGTGGTTTATGGTTGCGCAAAGTTTATTGATGAATGTTGCCATGTTTGCCGCTGCCTTGACTAAGTTGGTACTTCGCATCAAACACTTAGCAGAGAGAGACATTCTGACCGGTGTTGCTAATCGGCGAATTGGTATTTTAAGGTTAGAGCAAGCAGAAAAGTTGTATCAGCGTGAACAGATGGCCTTCTGTATCGTGCTAATGGATTTAGATTATTTTAAAAAAATAAATGATACATTCGGCCACGTGGCAGGGGATGCGGCGCTGAAGGAATGCGCGCATCGCTTGAGCAGCGCCTTACGAGGCAGTGATTTGCTATTCCGCTATGGCGGCGAAGAGTTTTTAGTCTTATTGCCAATGACCGAGTTGCCAGGAGCATTAGAAGTTGCAGCACGGCTGCAAAACGCACTCAGTGCCAAACCTTGGCACTGGCAAAATCAAGAATTGACGCTGACCGCCAGTATGGGCATTGCTAGTATTAAACAAGCCAGCAATTTAACTTCACTTATCCAAATGGCTGATCAAGCCATGTTTCAAGCGAAAAACGCAGGGCGAAATTGCATTATCGTGCATCAAGTCGCCTTGCCTTTGCAAATAGAAAACTGAGCTGTTAAGCACGCTAAGTGTGAAAGAAGCATTAGCGAGCCAGGCCGTCCTCAAACGCTGTTGTTGTTCCTTAAATAATCCGCTAATGCGATATCGAGTTCAGTTTGGCTGGGAGGCTGGCAACCCTGGCGCGATACGTTGATGCTGGCGGCTAACGTTGCTCGCAGTAATGCTCGCGCTAAGTTGTTAATTTCATGAAGGCTGGGCGAATTCGGATTTGCCTTTAAAGCCAAAATACTACAGAGCAAATTGCTGTAAAACGTATCTCCAGCACCAACCGTATCTACGAATTGGCTGGGTGCTATGATGGCTTGTTCAATATATTGCCCATGTTGCCATAATTGTGCGCCATGTTCGCCGCGGGTAAATGCAACCAGTGCATTCGGTGCTAATGCCAAGAACTTCTGTAATGCCAATCCTGTTGGCAGTTCAGGGTATAGCGCCATTAAATCTTCGTCACTGGCTTTGATGAAATCACACAGCGCAACTACATTTTCTATGTGCTGGCGATAGGCTGTAAAATCCGAAACAAATTGGCACCGCACATTAATATCGACACTCAATAAAACACTGTTGGCTTTTGCAGCTTTTAAGATGGCAATTATTTTAGCAGCGTCCTGCGGTTCTAAGGCAAGTGAGCCGGTATGTAGAATTTGCGTATTGGCGTGGAGTTGATCAATGAGCGTCTCACTCTGATAATCGCGATCAGCGATGCCTTGGCGATATAAGCTGTAGTGTGGTTGACCTTGCTCATCAACTCGAACAAAGGCTAATGATGACGGAAGTTGTGAACGATTTTGCTCACTGTAATCAATTTGATATTGTTGCAGTAACCCAGCAAATTCATCGCCAAATGCATCGGTTGATATCGGCGAAAGATATTGTACTTTGCAGCCTTGTTTCGCCGCAGCGATGGCAAAGTTAAATGGAGAACCGCCAAACTTTGCCACAAATTGACCGTCGACTTGAGAAAATAAGTCGACCACATTTTCACCGATGACACTGATCATTGTTAATAACCTCAAAACTTAAACGTTTAAGTTTGGTTAGATTGCCAATATTTTTGCCCAATTGCAATGCTGTAAGTGCTAGCATGCCGGTTTTTTTGCAACAGAGTTCTCAAGTATTGCTGCCTACAACCGATATAAAAATTATCAAGCAGTAAGCTAGGAGAAGTATCATGACTGAACATCAACGTTTGCAAAAAATGCGCGATCTTGGTATTCGGTTACAGGAATTACAGCTGATCCGGGTTGAAGAGAGAGCTTCTTATGCTGCAACCGCGCTGAATTTTTTATTCCAATTGTACAAAATTCAAAAACCGTTGGGCTTACCTCTTGAGCAAACTTTAAGTGTGTTAGCGCATGTTGTACAACAACGTCATCAGCTGCCATATCGTCGCTTGGGGCCGGATGCGTTGTTAGAATTCTTCAGTCATCGTTTTGCGGTGATGCAAAAAAACCGTATCCACCCCAGTTACCGTCAGCATACCGCTGTGAAGCAAGAACATCGTTTTGTCAGTTAGTGATACGACTTTTTCTAGATTGTTTAAACGATGGTTTAGTCGGCAGTTTGTTGTTTTACTGGACGTTTACAGCGAGCATCCTGATAGGCTTGTGGCATTTGCTGCCAACCTTCACCCGGTGAGTTCTGCCGACAGATTTGCTTGCCCGTCGTCAAACTTTGCCACCAATACCAAGGCGCAGGTGCACTCTCGCTTGAAAGTGGCAATCCTAAAGCCAGCATTAGTATTGGCAATTTCTGATGAACTGTTTGCTTTATTTTAGTTCGCATGAGCATTCGTTTCCAAACGGATGTTTCCCAAACGGATGTTACAAAGTTGCTTTCTTCCACGCTTTTCTCTAGCAAAGAATTTGCCAAGGCACCATGGTAGCAATAAGGTTCATAGTTAAGAGGCCATCAATTGATGTTACTGAATAATTGCGTATACGCATCACCGGATGCAATCACTGGCCAAGCTCCTTTGGGAAAAAACAAACCCAGCACTAAGCTGGGTTTGTTTAATCGAGCATGGAGCTGTTGAATGGGTTACGCTTTCGCTTCCACAGGCAAGCGAGCAATCAATGCACCGATACGATCTAATGACATGAAGTGGGCATAAATTGCTGGTAATACACCGAACTTGCGCACAGTCAAGAATTGCTCATCCGTTAAGTTGTCAAATTTCTCACGGTCAATCACATAGAAACCGTTTAAACGACGCTCATTACCTGCTAAATCGCGATATTGTAAACCGTCAGCACGGAATAAACCCATTTCAGCTAACTGGTTCAGAATATTACGGCTCACGCCACTGGCATCAATATAATCCTTGAAGAAAGTATTCACGCCTTCTAAGAATTCAGTTGCTTTGCCATCAGCTTGGAATAGCGCTTGGCCTTCGGTTTTGCTGACATTATCAGCTTGTTCATTCACGCAAAGCACCAACTGATCTTCAGTTGCTTGCGCTAAAGTAAATGGGTAAGCACGGATCCCGGCAGGGACGTATTGACCTTCCCATTGGCCATCTTTCATGAATAAGTTCTGACCATCTTTTAAGCCAAAGACCGCAACCGGGCTGAACACTTCGCTATCAGCAGCTTTTAAAAAGAAAATTGGGTAGTGCGGCGCTGCTGCGGTAAATTCTTGCAGCATTAATGGCGCGATATGACGATCGTGTAAAACCTCGGTAGAGAATTTTTGGACGATTTTTAAGTCTTTGTGTTGTTCTGGATTTAACGCAACTGGTTGAGCGAGCATGAGACTTCCTTTAAAGATAAATGCGGTTGGCGTTACTGACGGCGTGTAATTGATTTTAACTGCAGAATTAACCCAACCCGCGACTACGTGGTTGCATGCACCATACTATAAAAATATGACAAAATACCAGTAGCCCGCTCAAGAAATTCAGCGATGAAAACGCAATTGTGATAGTGTGTCGAAGGTTTTAACAGCTAAGTCGCTGAAAGTTTTCTAGATGTACCCCTGGTGGTGTGAGATTTACCCATGACAAAAAAAAGCCAAAATTACCCATTGTTGCCTCTAGTGATTGGCTTACTTTGTTTATTATTGGCACCTCAATTGTATTTACTGCCAGCCAGCAAAACCCTATCCGATTGGCTTTGGTATGGCATAGCACCGGCACTTTTGTGTTTTCTGTTGTTGTTGGCATTCAGTCGTCAATTGCATCGTTCAATTTGGCTGTTGCTCCCAATTGCTTTACTTGTGCCCCAAGAGCTGTTTTATCTCATTACTTATCACAAACCCACCGATGCTCATGCGTTGGCCATTATTTTTGAAACTGATTTGAATGAAGCCGCGGGTTATTTGGCAGGGCTTGAGTGGTTGTTACTGGCAGGTTTTATCTT
This sequence comes from uncultured Rheinheimera sp., assembly GCA_964540955.1. GTDB lineage: Bacteria > Pseudomonadota > Gammaproteobacteria > Enterobacterales > Alteromonadaceae > Pararheinheimera. The sequence continues at coordinate 18,131 of CAZIPG010000010.1, read as the reverse complement.
CATTGTTACATTGTTTCATTTCACGGCGCGTGGCTGTAAACAACGCGAAATTATGTGGCCTCGTTACACTCGCCGTTCGGTGTTAGTTGTTGGCCTGCTCGGGGTTATTTTTGTGTTGGTCGAGGAACTGCAATATGCCAAAGCTTATCCCGTCGTGGCGCAAAATACGGCAGAGGAGACTGCGCTTTCGAGGAAGCCGTTGCCCGAGAGCCATAATATGTTTTACCAAAGCTATCCGCTGAACATTTTATTGGCCTTGAATGAATATCGAGTGCAAACACAAACGCTACGGAAAATTGCCCGAGCCAGTGAAGATTTCAGTTTTGGCGCGACTCAAACTAAAGCGCTGAGTGAGCGGCAAATTTATGTATTAGTCATCGGCGAGACCCTTAGGCCGGATAGATTGCAATTAAATGGTTATGCCAGAGCGACTACGCCGCGTTTAATGGGGCTTGGTGATGTCGTGAGTTTTCGCGATATGATTTCGCCTTGGGCTTGGACTCGGATGTCTGTGCCTGTCATTATTTCACGTAAAAGTGCGCAAAACCAAAGTTACTTCTTCCCAGAAAAATCGGTGGTTACCGCCTTTGCTGAGGCTGGTTTTAAAACTTATTGGTTGTCGACCCAAAGTCCACTTGGCGTGCACGACAGCTCAGTAGCATTACACGCCAATGAAGCGGACGAGGTGACGTATCTGAACCCTGTGGGTTACAAAAAAGAAGGTTTTTATGACGAAGTGATATTACCGGCTTTTGCGCGCATTCTAGAAAAAAATGAAGCAAAACAACTGATTGTTATTCACACCTTAGGGAGTCATTTTAGTTATTCCGACCGCTATCCTGAAAACTTTGATTTGTTTCAACCTTCAGGGAAAGGCTTAAAACTGGGGATGCACGACAAAGCGAATAAAATGATGTTAAACAATGCCTACGACAATACGGTCGCTTATACCGATTATGTCATGTTTAATCTGATTGCTCAGTTGAAGTCACAACAGGCCATTGCCAGCTTTTTATTAGTTTCTGACCATGGCGAAAATATTTTTGATGGCGATTGTGATAAAAGTGGCCATGGTCATAACACTGAATTTGACTATCGTGTTGGCGCGTTTTGGTGGGGCTCAAATTTGTTCAAACAACATTATCCACAGCAGGTGCAACAACTAAAACTCGCCAGTCGACAACCGCTGATGACCACTCAGACTTTCCATACAATGTTGGATTTAGCTAGCATCGAATACCCTGGACAACATAAAGCCTTCAGTTTCGCCGCTCCTGAACATCGACCCATTGCGCGCATACTCGCCAATGGCCAAGATTTTGACTCGGCAGCCAGAGATAAAGTATGCCGAGCTTTTCCATCACAAAAATAGCGCGATATTAAGAAAAACAGGTTATCCAATCTATGATTGCCCGGGCAGTTTGGCGCGCAATTTTTGAAAACCCCACTAAAATTGCTATTGAAACTTCATGGTTTTTAAGAAAATCAGGTGTTATCGCAGGCTGTCATTAAATTGTCATATTTAAGCAATATTATAGCCATCCAACAGCAATACCAATGTCATGGAATTGTCTTAAAACTGTCAATTAATGCTTGGTTTGGTTTCAGCACCAACTGTAATCTCTTAAGAAGTAACAAGCGGCAATTGAGTGGCTATTACGATTGATTGAACCTAATCCCTTTGATAAGGACTTATTATGTTTAGTAAAAAAACTTTGGTCAGCGCGTTGTTGGTTGGTTTTGCTGCAAGTGTGCAGGCAGATCCGTTGACGGTTTACGGTAAAGTGAATGTAACCGCGCAATCTTCCGATGAGGGTGCAGGTTCATTCAGCGAGTTAAAAAGTAATGCATCGCGTTTTGGTATCAAAGGCGACACTGCGTTAGAAAATGACCTCACCTTGATTTATCAATTAGAGTGGGAAGTTGACCCTTCTGATGAAGCCAACGAAAAAAATATCAAAGCCCGTGATCAATTTATCGGTTTAAAAGGCAGTTTCGGTACTATCAAAGCAGGTCGTAATGACAGTTCGTTAAAATTAGCACAAGGTAAAATTGATTTATTCAATGATTACGAAGCTGATTTAAAAACGCTGTGGAAAGGCGAGAACCGCGTTAACAATTCTCTGGTTTATATCACGCCCGCTTTTAATCAGTTTACTGTGGCTATTACCCATATCATGGAAGAGTCACCAGAGGGAAAATCGGGTCAATCGATCGCTTTAAATTATGGCGATGATGGCCTCAAAGACACTAAGTTGTTTGCCACTGTTGCCATTGATAATGATGTGAATGGCTATGATGCAACACGCGTTATGGCGCAATACAAATTCAATAGCTATAAATTTGGCGCTGGTGTTCATCAACAAGAATCAACTACGACTTCAGTGAAAGAAGATGGATGGTTGGCCAACGTTGCCTACAGCTTAAATAAATACGAACTGAAATTGCAGTATCAAACGTTAGAAGAGAACGATGGTATTTCGGTTGGTGCTGACTACAAAATCAGCAAAGATACCAAATTAGTGGCTTGGTACAGCAGCTTTGATTTTGAAACTAAGCTCGACAGTTCTTACTTAGCATTTGGTTTAGAACATAAATTCTAAGCAATGATTGATGTTTAACTAAATCTTCGGATGTGCTGATTGCTCTGTTGTTCTTAATGACAGTCAACAGCACATCCGATTGTATTTTTTCCTCTGTAAAACTCGCTTAATTTGGATTTCTTGCAGTTTTTAATCGGCCAGTCAGCGGAGACTATGATTGCAAACGCGTTTTTTTCGGTTGATTGCGAACGCCTGCTAATTCTAATTCTGCTAGATGAAAAAGATTGGTAAAAACAATCGCCGGAGCAGGGAAGCCAAAGCGTTCGATAAATGCAATTTGCGCAGCTTGGATCACTTGGTTAAACCATAAATCGTAAGCAGAAAAGCCATCATAACTGAGTGCTTCTGTTGGGATCAGAGGGGCTTCGGCTTGAATGCGTCGCAAGAACCAATTAAACAGAAATTCATATTCTTTCACTTCTAAATAATCTCGACAATCAAGCCCCATGGCTGCGCCTCCGGTAATTGCGACACTGAAACTCAGGGTAACAGTCCAATTTTTTCACATTTAGTTGCGGCTTAACAGCTGCATATCTGCGATAGGAGCAGCATTGTCATACAGCCGTAAAAGCGCGATAAAGCCGTGAGCTCTGGTTGAACAGTATGCTCTGGTGCAATTAAGTGCCACAAAAGGTTTTATAACAAGTCATGGGTTTGGGCGGAACTTGCATCCAACGCGCAATGTCCTGATAAGGCCTTGATAAATCCTGCAGAAAATCATGAAATAAAGTGAAGTCTTGCTGCTCAACTGCGGCAGCAATCATGTCTTCAATCAATTGATTGCGTGGAATAAACGCAGGATTGGCTTGTTGCATTTGTGCTGCGGTGATTGCCAATAACTGTGTCGAGACATCCTCTTGCGATGACTGCGGCTCAGTGACTTCTGACCATTGCTCAGCCAATCGTTGCTGCCAACGCTGCCACCAATGGTGCCAAGCATTGGGGGCGGCAAAAAGCCCCGCAGGGCCTTGGGGGGCGTTGCTGTCAATGAGGGCATGGCCGAGCATTCTGAAAAATTGGGTGAAATCAATTTCTTGTTGCTCTAATAATTCCAGCAAGGCAACAATCAGCTGATGATCTGCTGGGCTTGGCTTAAAAATTCCGAGTTTATGACCAAAACATTCACGCCAATGCGTATAATAAATCGGCGCAAACTGATTAAGGACATCGGTTGCTAACTGCACTGCGGTTTGCTCATCCTTATCAATTAAACCCAATAAACTTTCGGCTAAGCGTGCTAAGTTCCACTGGGCGATGACCGGTTGCTGCTGATAGGCATAACGACCGCCGGTATCAATTGAACTAAACACGGTATCTGCACGATAAGTATCCATAAAGGCACAAGGCCCATAATCGATAGTTTCGCCGCTAATGGCCATGTTATCGGTATTCATCACCCCATGAATAAAGCCAAGGCTCATCCATTTGGCAATTAAAGCAGCTTGGCGTTGTTGCACCGCAGCTAAAAACGCTAAGGCTGGATTATCACTTTGCTGACATTCTGGATAATGACGGCTGATGGCAAAATCTAGCAGTGCTTTTTGTTCATCGGGTGTCCCATACATCGCGGCGTATTGAAAACTGCCGACTCGCAAGAAACTGCTTGCGACTCGGGTAATGACCGCCCCAGGCAGCGGCCTTTCGCGGTAAACCGCTTGGCCAGTTTGTACAGCCGCCAAAGCGCGGGTTGTGGGCACTCCAAGTGCATGCATGGCTTCACTCAGCACATATTCCCGCATGACAGGCCCAAGTGCGGCGCGGCCATCACCCCGTCGAGAATAAGGCGTGGGTCCTGCGCCTTTTAATTGCAGATCCCAACAATTGCCCTGTGCATCTTTAAGCTCAGCCAGCAGTATCGCACGGCCATCCCCAAGACGGGGATTCAGCTGGCCAAATTGATGCCCTGTATAGGCACAGGCAATGCTGCGTGTCCAACTGGGCAGTTGCTGACCGCTATATAAATGCAGGCCCGCGGTGGTTTGCCAGAAATCGGATGGCATCGCCAAATCAGTCGCCAGCGCTTGGTTAAAGGCAATAAAACTGGGCGCCGCAACAGGAGTCGGTTGCACCTCACTAAAAAACAACGGCGGAAGATTAGAAAATTGGTGGCTGACCTGAAACATAACGGACTCAATCAAATGCACAATGCAGGTATAATACGTGAAATTGAGGGCGAAGATCATCCAGCTCAAATTGGTTTAAAGTGATCAGCACTTTGGGAACGTCAGGGTAAAGTAATCTTTGCGCCGTCAAAGGGCTGTTAACCTTCAAAGGCTTGCGTTAGCATAAGTGTTTAATAAAAAAATAATAACAAAAGGTTTTCTCGGGTGAATTGGATTTCTGAAAAAATTAGTATGGCTTTGGCTTGGTTTAACTCGGTTGCGACCGAACCGAGTTTTTGGCTTCAGCTCAGCATCCTTTTACTTGTGATGGCGATTGGCTGGTTTTTAAATACGTTATTACAGAACAAGCTGAATCAAGATCACAGTTCTGGGCTTCGCCATGTTGCGATCCGCAGTTCGCAACGAATTTTTCTACCGATATTTATTGCCTTGTCTTTATTGATTGCCGAAGGCTCATTTGCCATCTATCAACAACCATCGCCCGTTTTACATTTTGTGCTGCCTTTTGCTTTGGCGCTCGCCATTATTCGGTTGTCAGTTTATATCTTACGGAAAGCTTTTATTTCTAGCCCGTTATTAAAAGCGATGGAACCGATGCTGGTCATGAGTATCTGGTTTGTGGTCGTGCTGCATTTAAGCGGTTTATTGCAACCCTTGCGGCAATTGTTGGATCATCTCGCGATTACCATCGGCACCACGCGCTTATCGTTGTTAATGGCGGTGCAATTTATCTTAGTGGTGATTGTGGCTTTTACTATTGCGCTATGGCTTTCTACGGTCGTCAACCATCGTCTGAAACAGCTGCCGCATTTTAGCCCAAGCATGCAAGTAGGCTTTGGTAAATTGACCAAAGTGATCTTACTGTCCGTTGCCTTTGTGGTGTCTTTAAGTGCTGCAGGCATTAACCTGAGTTCTTTGGCCATCTTTGGTGGTGCTTTGGGCGTTGGTTTAGGGTTTGGCTTGCAGCGCATTACCTCAAACTTTATCAGTGGGTTTATCTTAGTGATGGACCGCTCGGTGAAGCCTGGTGATATTGTCACCGTCGGTGAAAACTTTGGTTGGGTTGAGCAAATGAATTCGCGTTATGTGGTGCTCAGAAATCGCCAAGGGATTGATACACTGATTCCGAATGAGAATTTAATTACCGGTGAAGTGATCAACTGGAGCTATGCCGATCCCAATGTTCGATTGGAAATCGATGTGCAAATTAGTTATGCCGATGATCCAGAGGTGGCTATGGCATTGATGTTAGAATGTGCTTTTGCATCGCCTCGGGTTTTAAAGACTCCGGAGCCGACAGTACGCTTAATGCAGTTTGCTGACAGCGGCATGCGGTTGCAATTAAGAGTCTGGATCGCGGATATGGAAAATGGCAGCGCGTCAGTACGTTCGGTGATCAACGTCGCGATTTGGCGCAGCTTTAAAGAGCGTGGCATCACGATGCCTTTTCCGCAACGCGAAATTACGATTAAAAATTCGACGCAAGGAAGTTAGAGGTTGTTATGGCAGTCGGACATTTAAAAAAAGGACAATGGCGTTTTGATATCCTTGGGCTGGTATTTATGGTCATGTTTGCCTCAAACGTGAAAGCCGATGAAGATGGTAAACCCAAAGCGGCAAGAACCAACGCGACAATGCCTAATGCCGATAGCCCCGCCTTAGCCCCGCGTTTGGCAGCCCTGCAACAAGCAATCAGCCAAAATCAAGCCAAGGCATTAGTGCCGTTTTTGCATTTTCCGCTGCATGTGATGGTCAGAAACCCGCAAGGTCAATTAGTTGCCAGTCAAATTGAGAATAGCCAACAGTTTGTGGATAATTTTTCAACCTTGTTCGGCTTTTCCCAGCAACAATTTTTGCGCTGTGTCGGTGCCGCCACGTTAACATTTGATGGCTTTGATTATTCGGCACTCGACGGGCAATTTTGGCTTAGAGATTTTAATAAAAATGGCCGTCGTGATTTATACATCAGTACCTTAAGTGCAGATGCAGCAACTTTACAGCCCTGGTTAACTAAACACTGCGCCGTGCAAGATGAGTTACCTGTGGCCAGCGACGCTGTGACAGAGGTCAAAGTTGGCAACATCCAAGCCCAGCAACTGCCGGCACTTGGTTTTTTCTCAGGCCGAAGTGAGCAACATCGTTTTGAAATCGCTGAAATTTTACCGAAAAAATGGCGCTATCGGTCTTGGCTATTAGCTTCATCTGAATTAAAGCCTGCGCTTGAAATCACTGGGGCAGTGGTGTTATCCACTCAACCGATTTTACAGTTTAAACGGGGGAAATACCGTTATCGTTTCATCGCAGCGACTGAAGGCAATGTTCATCAACTTGAAATTTATTATCTCGATAAACTGTTGAGAACTGAAACTATCAAGGTTGATTAATTTTGGCGTGTAGTGCCCGATAGAAGTGTTCGGCACTGAGCTCATAACCTTCTTTGCTCAGATGAACTAAATCAGGCCTCATCAATTCTGGTTGCTGCTGTCGCCATTGGTTGACCGCGCAATTGCCGCCCATCGCTAACGCCCAGTCCCAATACAAAGTGTGCTGCTGCTGAGCTATTTTGCGTTGACTCTGCTGTACGCGCTCTAATGCTGGCGGCAGCGGTAAACGACAATCGGTTTTAACAAAAGGGGGTTTGGTTTTAGCAGAGGCTGGCGCGCCCATCACAAGGATCGCGGCATTTGGGCTTAAGCGGCGCAGTAATTGGATACTTTTCACCAGTTCACTTTCATAGTTTTCAACTTGAAAATCATTAGAAAATGCTTCATTAGTGCCATAAGCTAAAATAATCAGCTGCGGATCTCGCCACCTCAGTTGTTGCTCCAGAGTTGCCACGTCCCAGCGATTAATCAAGGCGGCGACGGAACCGGTAATGCCTAGCGCATCGAGTGTAACTCCTGGCGTATGTTGTTTATCCAGCACGATCCCGGCTAATTTACCCCCTTTGGGCGCTACCAATTTCATGCCATGTAATTGTTGACCCTGGATGGTGGTTTCTACGCGATGCCAGGCGGAACGAGTGGATCCTTGCTTGCTAAAGGGTTGTGTTTTCTGATCGGTTCGCAGTAATTTCCAGGGCTGTCGTGGCGCTTGTTGCCAAAGCGTGACACGCCATAAGCCTTGGGGCGAAAGATCTTTCAGCCGAATTTCCATGTTGCTTTGCCCAGCAGGTTTTTGGATCAGGCCGCCGAGCGGAAATGTACCACTATGTTTGGCTTGTTTGCTATCGACCACCCGCCATGTTTCCGGGTGACGCATCAACACTTGAGCGGAACGTTGATTTGGAATATAACCCGGTGTCAGCCAACCGATGCCAGCATTGCCAAAATCACGCTGGAGCGATTGGCGCAAGTGCCCGGTGAAATAATCACCTGCAGTGTGAGAATCGCCCAGTTGAATGATCCGAAGTGGTTTTTGCCGTTGTTGCTGTTGCAGTTGTCGAAAACTTTGCCACAAAGCAGAGGCTTTCGGATCGCCAAAATCTTCAATATGAGTAGCCCAGCTTGAAGGGGCTAAACTCAACAAAACAACAAATACAACAACAGCTTTCATCAGGATTTTTTCTTGGTTGCAGGCAAACGGAACTGTGCCAATGTCAGAGTTGACAATAATTTATGTCCTTGCGTGGTAAAATGAATGCCATCGTCCGTTCTTAGCATCACACTGCCGCGTTCTGGCAATTCCAAAAAGCGACTATAGGTTTTGCCATCCGCTGTCAGTACAGGTGCGGTGTCAATAAAGCGGGCATTTTCGCTGAATTTGGCGACTTCTGCTTGATAAATTTGATTGAGCTGAGGAATTTTTTCTTTTAAATCTTCTCGCCCCATCGGCGGGGTTCCGAGCCAAATCACCCGAGTTTGATGCATTTTCGCAGTAGATAAAATAGTGCGAACCCGTTCGCGGTAGATTTCTTGCCATCGCTCCGAACCAAATCGAATGTATTTACCTTGGATTGTCATATCCCATGGATCATTCGCCCCCATAAAAACAACGAGTACATCAAAATTTTGCTGAGCGAACGCCTGAGTGACAGCATCAGGCCAATTATAAAAAGCAGGGTAGGTGAGTCCGGTACTATGTCGGCTCATATCCACGGTGGTGATCTGATGTTTTTTATTAAATCGAGCAATTAAATGCGGGGCTAAACCCTGCATCAGGGAATCACCAATTAACAACACTTTATCTTGCGGCATTAATTCAATCTGTCCTGCGGCATCAATCGAATTTAAGGTGGCTAAGGTTGTTGTTACTGTAGCTTCGGTCGCATCAGGTTTGGACTCTGCAACAGGCGGGGCCTCGATGGTTTTCGCAGCAGGGGTTGCTAGATCAAGGTTGGCCGTTTTCGCTGAAGGTTTGACCGCAGTTTTGTCAGCAACAGATTGACCTAAGTTCACTTGCTCGATAGCGACAGTTTTAAGCTCACTAACGGCTGTGGCATCAGTTGGGGGATTGCCGTTGATGAGCCTGCTGGTTGCAGCTGCAGCACTTTGCTTGTCGACAGTGTTGTTTGTCGCAACTAAAGGTTCAATGGGCGCTGACTGCGATGGGGGATTTGTTGATGCTATGTTCCCTGAGGCCATGTTCCCTGCAGCCGTATGCTCAGCAAGAGACTGCATAGCCTCTTGATTCGCAGCCTGTAACTTCGTAGTTGTGCTCGATCCATCGCTTGCAACAAGATTTTCCGCCTGAGTTTGTGACGGATGTCTGTTGGTTTGCGTAGTAGCGACTGGCAGAGTTTTCGCATTAGCATTGCTGTCGTTTGATGCGGTCAGCGCTTCTTTTGCTTCAGTTTGCTCGTCTACTTCCGATTGCTCGTTAGCTTCAGCTTGCTCGTTAGTTTCAGCTTGCCAAGGCGCCTGGCCTAGGTGGAAAAACCATTGGCTACTTTGCTGCCAAATCGGCTCAGTTGAGCGCGCTAGCCAAGCGGGAGCGAAGTCACTCCATGCGGGCGGCGGGGTGACATCTAGTAAAACATGCCGACTTTGTTGCCAGTAAAGCACCAATGCTTGGCTTTTAATGAACAGTAACAGGAATGCGCTGAGCGTGACGGCATACAGCGCTTTATACTGGGCCTGATGCTTAGTCTGGTTTTGGGTTTGGTTTGGGTTCGATTTCATATCCATTAAAATCCGAAATAAATAAAACCTGGCATTCCTGCAGGCGCTAAAGCTAATACTGCCAAAGCCAGTGCGGTAAAGATTAAGCTTTGTGCCCACCAAGCTAATTTTTTAAAATAACTCACACTATGCGTCATCATGCTGTGTGCATGATTGGCGCCAATGAAAAATAGCGTCATGGCAGTGAAGAATAACAGCCAATTCAGTTGGGGAGGCTGTTGCCAGTTTAAGAACCCCTGGCAATAGCTCGCAAAAGTTTCCCAGTCATTGGCGCGGAATAATAACCAACCAAAACAAACAAATAAAAAAGTCAGCAGCTGAGTCATCAAGCCAGGAAAGCGGATCTTGCTAAACCGTTGCCAACAGTTTTGGCCAATTAACCCCAAACCATGCCAAATGCCCCAGACGACAAAAGTCATACTCGCGCCGTGCCAAAGGCCAGAAATGGTCATTGCAGCCAAGAGATTAAGCTGAGTTTTGGCAAAACCAGCACGATTACCACCGAAGCTGATGTAGACATAATCACGGATCCATCGAGATAAGGTGACATGCCAACGTCGCCAAAAATCACTTAAATCTTTGGCAAGGTAAGGTTGGTTAAAATTCATGGGTAATTGAAAACCCAATAACAAGGCAAAGGCGGTCACAATATCGGTGTAGCCTGAGAAATCAAAAAATAATTGCCAAGCGTAAGCGAAGAGTGCGCAAAGCAAATCGACGGCTTGATAGGCCGTCGGGTTGGCAAAAACAGGATCGACGAAGTTTTCCGCCAGCCAAGCGGCTAACCAAATTTTTTTAATCAACGCACTAATAATTAAAACCAGCGCCAGTTCGGCTGCGAGCAATTTCCGTGGGTTTTGCTGTTGAATTTGTGGCAGCAATTCTTGGGGGCGACAAATCGGACCGGCTAATAAAGTTGGAAAAAACGACAGATGCAACAGTCCGTCCGCATAACTGGCCGCAGGAAATTCGCCACGCCCCACATTGATGAGGTATGCCAAGCCTTGAAAGGTATAAAATGAGATGCCGATGGGTAATATTAATTCTAACACGGGCAAAGTTGCGCCTTGAAACAGCGGCGAGAACCAATAGAACACATCTTCGCGGAAAAAATTGTAGTATTTGAATAAGCCAAGGTTCGCCACAGCCAGCACGATACCGAGTATCATCGGCCATCGACGGTTGGGTTGGCAGAAACGGGCTAGCGTTAAAATGATGGCAGAAAAGCCCAGTAATTGAGCGGCAAATTGCCAAGAAAACGTGGCGTAAAAACCGTAGCTTGCCAGCAATAACAAACGGTTTTGCGCTGTATTGCCAAAGCGATTACCAAGCCACCAATAAAGCCAAAGAAAAATTACAAATAGGATGCCAAATTCAGGCGAAAGGTAATGCATATCAACAATCCGTGTTACAGCGAGAGCTCGCTGAGCATCATAGCCAAATTCTTTGATACGGTGAAGTTAAATGCTAACAATTTGTAGCAAAAATTACGGGTGAAGCTATTTTACATATGTCCTCGATAACAGAGCCATGCTAATAAGCCAGCCTGAAGCAGTTAGAGTTGAGTGATTTCCAAGTTTCAGCAATGACGTTGCCAAACAATGTTGAAAAATTTGAATGGTGGGCGCTGGAGTCTGCTAACTAAATAGCAAGGTATTTATGGTGCTAAAGAGCACTCATCATCGACGAGTGGCTCTTCATATCAACAGCATTAATGGTGGTCGCAATGCTCATCACAGTCGTGATCATCATCGGCAAAATCATCGTCGCCTTCTTGATGCTGCATCACTCCCCAACCATCATTGTAGCCACCAAATTTTTTGGCAAATTTGTCGAGCTCTGCTTCTTTCGTGGTAATTGCAGCATGCTCAGGCAACATTTTTAAGCTAACGATCAATTCCCATTGCTCTAAATCATTGAAATTTAATTCAACTTCACCAGGTTGATCGAGGGCGGTTAAGGCATTTAGCGCTGTTTCAGCCTTGGTTTTATCAGGAAATACCAAGTAGAAATCTAAAAAAAGTTCACTGGTTAAATCCAAACCAGCTTCTTGCATGGCTTGCAACATATCGCCATTGCCATCATCGGGAAATTGACTCATTAAAAGGGCTCCTTTACAAATATGTCGGCTAGTGTAGCAAGGATTGCGTTGAATTGCTGCAGTGGTTTTGGCTGGAAAATATCTCTTGCACGGTTGTTTCCAGTTGACTGCAATGTGATTTACGTCTCATGGAGGGCTGCTTCAACTGTCTGCCTGCGGTTTAGCCAAGCTAGCTTGCAAAATCCCGGCGAGTAAAATCAACAAAACCCCAGCGATTTTCAACCCACTTAATGTTTCGGCGAATAACCACCAGCCAGCCACAATGACGGTCACTGGTTCCACATAGGCCAGAGTCCCGAACACTCGGCTTGGCAGTTTTTCTAATGCTAAGATGGCAAAATAGATGGCTAAAAAACCAGGGAAAAATCCGGCCAGAAAAATCCAAACTAAATCCCCTTGGCTAGGTAGTTGTGCAGCGGTTAAAAAGGGCAGCACACAACAAGCGCCAATCAGCAGTTGATAAAAGGTGCGTTGGATTTGGTTATGCGAACCTGTTGCATGGCGATTAAGCAGTAAAAAACCGGTGTAAGTGATGAGGCTCAAGATGCCATAACAAAACCCAGGCCATTGCTCGGATGACACGACCAAATCAAGTTTAAACTCTTGCAACATGGCAAAGCCAAAAAATGACAAGGCAATCAGTGCACCGCTTCGGCGATCTAAAGATTCATTAAAAAAGCAATGCGCGCACAGTGCTGATAATGGTGGCGCCAGATAAACCAGCATAATCGCATTGGCTAAACTAATAAATTCAATTGCTTGTAAAAATGCCAACATAAAACAGGCGAGCATCAGGCCATTAATCGCCATCCGCCAATCAGGCTTGATAGCCAATTGCCGACCTTGTCCGCGCAGCAAAACAAACAGCAGTAGACACAGAGCTCCCACCGCTAACCGATAAAACGTGAGTTCTGCGGCAGCAATCTGACTGAGCCGTGAAATTACGCCGCTACTCGCCATCGCTATCGCAGAGAGCAGCGCGAAAATGACATATCTATCCACACAAAAACCTAATAACTAGCGCCAGGGCTAATCAAAGCACCAGCAATTACTGCTTGATTGAGTGGACCAGAGCGCCCACCTTTCCCACCCGTGTAAGAATTAAAGTGGGCAAGGTAACTCATATTAAAGCCATCAATGACGGTCAGTTGACAAGTTTCTCCGGCTTTCGCTTGAAAGACCGCATGGCTGGAGAAGCCGCGCTCGGTTGCTGTGGCAAGATGAGGCATCACCAAGGCAGTTTGCTGGGCGCCGCTTAACGGACAGTTGGCAACTACTTGCTTCACCACCGCAGTGATCCCTGTATTGATGGGGCCATTATCAATGTAATACTGCAGTTGCAAGCGATGATTGCCCTCGACTGGTGCAGTATAACTAAGCGTTAACTGCTGCTCGGGCATGCCCCAATTTTTATAAACTTGTTGGCCAAGATAAGGGCTTGGGGTCTCGTCTTGGGCCAGTAAAGTTTGACCCACTTGGTATTGTTGTTGATTAGTTTGGGTGCAGACGGTGCGACTTGGCAATGACACTAATCCTGAGTCTTTGCTCGTTTGGGTCAAAGCATAACACTCTGAGTGGCTGCGACTGGCTTTCTCATCAACAAAAGACTCGGCGTTACGTTTTAACTTCACTGGGATGCCATTTTTGTAAAGGGTAAAGCTGGTCTCTACTTCGCCATTGCTAGCAAAGCGCAGCTCCGGCAAGCCTTTTTTGCTCAGACTTAACTCAAGCCCTGGTTCTTTTGGCGAAAACAAAGTCGCTGGATATTTAGGGGAAGCCACATTTTTCAGTAAGTTGACGCTTTGATTTGGACTCTCCACCGGCGTCAGTACTAACTCAAGTTCATTACTGGCACTGGATAAATCGGCCAATTTTAGATTGACGCCATGTTTCTGATTAAGCGCGACTGGTTCGCCATTTAATTTAAGTTGCGCCAAGCGATACACCTGCTGGCGGCTCGCATTCCCTTGTAAACTGAGTTTCACTTGAAATTGCAGGTCATTAAATTGCAGATTTTGCAGTTCTAGCGGGGTTGCTCTCGCGTCCACTAAATTTAAATCACGCACTAAACCGACGGGTAAATAAGGGTTCACTGTCAATTGGCCGTCGTTGACTTCAATGCCAAATAATTGGGAAACGACAAAGTCATGGTAAGCCGCAACCGACCACAATTGACGTTTGGAATTGACCACTGGGCCAGACAGGGCACCATCCTCGACGTGCGGTTGTAAGGTGAGCCATTCAAAATTTTCCATATTGGAGCCGCTACTTGCTGTGCCTTGATACAGTGACATAGCCAGTCGCCGGAATAACTCTGCATGGTTATGTTTTTTGGCAGCTCTTAGGGCATAAGCCGAGACAAAAGGCCAAATTGCGCGGTTATGATAGATTGGAATATCTTTGAGTGCGGGGAAGATCACCGGCGCACCAACCGAGGTCAGTGGATAATTGTTCAAAATTTGTTGAGCCTGCAGATCAGACGCAATGCCGTGATTAATTGCTAACGCGAGGCCTAACAAATCATAATGTTGTACTTGAACAGGGTTGTGTTCTTCGCCGATAAAGCTGGCGTACAGCCCTTGATTGCTCAGCCAAAAATTCGCATTGATGGCAGCTTTTAATGCGTCAGCCCAATTTTGGAAAACTTTGGCATATTCCGGATCTAAAGTTTGTGCAGCTTTGGCTGCTCGGCTCAATGCAACATAATGCAACACATTAGTGGACAAGGCATGAGACTCGGCTAAATAAAGCGTATCGTTGGCTGTCCAGCTGGGATAAGTTTGTTCACGCCAATCTAAAAACGACGTTTCGCCGCGATAAATGCCGAGTTGTCGGCTGTACAGATATTTTCTATCTTGGAGCAAAGTTTGTTTGGCAATTTGATACCACTGATTTTGCCATTGTTGCAGTGCATCTGCTGGGTTCTCTTCCCCTGATGTTGCTGGCACCAGTTGGCTCGCCGCTAAAATCCAAACCACCCGATCGGAGCTAACTGGCCAACTGCCGCCAGAGCCCGTATCTTGCAACGCGACTTCGACATTCTCGATGCCCCGTGCAATCAGTTCTGGTCTCACTTGGGATGTTTTGAACAATAACGAATTCATGGCACGAGTGGGGTCTAAATGACTGAGGCCCAAATCTAAGCTGTAGCTGAGATCCCGAGTCCAGACATAATTCCACTTAGCGCCAGTTTCAAAACATGGGCAAGCCAAGCCCTTTTGATCGTTAAAACTCCAATCGGTAATTTCGTTGACACTATTGGCTTTCACTTCATATTGAGTCAAAGCAAAGAGTGCATCAAAAATCGCACTATGCGTATGAACTTGCAGATCATTTGGCGCCAACGGTATTTGGATGGGCGTTGGTTCAGCCCGCGTCATTAAATTGAATTGGCGCCCCACTAATTCATTGGCATCATTGCGTTCACTGATGGCTTCAACAGTTAACTTGGCATAGTCGGTTTGATAGGTCTGAGTTTGTTTCGTGATGGTATTGGCGGCTGTAGCGGTAGAAAAGACAGTGGCGATGACTAAAGGCAAAGTTGCTAGCCGATGAACTTGACGAAACGATGATGCCAACCGAATGCTCATAATGGACAATCCTCAAAAATAAACTGTGGACAGTGTAACAGGCCTTTCCTTTCGCTGAAATCAGGCAAGTCGCTAAATTCGCTTTAATCAAACCGCACAATGACGGATGGATAACATTCAATCAGGATTGGGTTGAGTTTGCTGTGTATTGACGAACAAATTATCGGCTTATGTTTTGAAATCAACACGTTGATGGACATTATGCCAGTTTTCTGGAAACTTGCCCTGTAACACATAAGAAAATGCAATAAGCTCAGCAATCAGCAAATACAATTCTGCGGGGATTTCACTGCCTAAATCCATCTGTTGCAGTAACCGATTTAAGTTTTCATCCTCGTGCACGAGGACACCATGCTCTTTTGCCAGTTTGATGATCTCTTCAGCCAAAGCACCATGGCCTTTAGCGACGATCTTCGGAGCGCCTTGACCATCATAACTTAGGCCAACGGCCGATTTTTCTGTCATGATGCCTCCTTTACTCAGTTAAACCTTAATTTGCAATAAACTGGTACCGCGCTGATACAGATGTTCAGGGATTTTGCCGCGCTGAACTTGGGCTTCCGTGACTTCAATCCCTTGTGCTTGCAGACGTTCCATCAATTGGGGCAACCATTGTTTGGTAAGCTGTTGTGTTGGATCGGAGTCAGCATAGAAATTCATCGCCACTTGATTCTGTTGTAACAACACTTGCACCAACAGATGCCCTTCAGTGCCTAACTTAAACTTCATGGTCAGTTGCCATGCTTTGTTTTGTGGGCCGTCTTGGCTATTTTGTGCTTCTCGTTCAGAAATTGCTAACTCGACAAATTGACTTTGGCCTTGGACAACTAAAGGAAGCTGTAGATAAAACTGGGTTTGCTCAGGTTTATTTTGCAAGTGTTCAAAGCTGGCCAGTTGGGCTTGTTGCAGGCTTGTACTATGCCCCGCTAATTGCCGAACTAATTGGCTCGATTGGCTTTCGCTGAGTTGGCCAATGAGTTGCTGAAGTTTGTCTTTAGTCGGATTGCTTTTCGCAGTATCGCTGCTAGTGAGTCGGCCTAATAATAGTTGTAAGGCAATCGCCATCGAACCAGCGGCGGTCAAAGGGTTCGCTTGAGTTGGTTGCGGACTAAATTGCAAACTGGCATTCAGTTGCGCTTGCACTTCAGGAATTTGAGCAATTTTTTGTGCATCCAGCATCTTGCTGCGTAGTTCTTGTAATACCGCCTGCACTGGTAATGGCAAATCAGCGGTTGGCTCTAAAGAACTCAAAGTTTGCTGGAGTGGTAACAGCTGTCGCCAAAGCACAGGCACATCGATGGCTTTCGCCGCATCTGATAACTTCTGCTGGGGCAGTTGCGCCAATGTTTGCCATTGCACGGGCTTATCGAAAGCTTGCGGATTAATCTTCAGCGACGTTAACGGGTTCGGTTCTGTGATATCTAATTGCCACTGATTGCCCTCAGCTTTCAATTGCCAGTTGCCGGTGGTTGCAGTTTGGGGATGATTCGGCTGGAGCTGGACTTGCTGTCCTTGCATTTTGAGTGTCGTTGGCAGTAGCTGTTTCCCCAAGAGAGGTAATATGGTTTTAATAGACTCGCGCTCAATACTCGCTAACAGGCTTGTTGTCGCTGCATTCGATGGCGTTTGTGATGCCAATGCCTGTTTTTCTTTAATCGGCAGTTGTAATGCATTCGCTTCAGCTGATTGCAAAGTTTGTGCATGACCAGTTGCTGAAAATTTGGGATCAGCAATAGCCTGCTTGCCAATCGATTGTGCAGGTTCAGTCAGATTATTCGCTTGTTGTGGCACTGAACGATATTGCTTTACGGGGTCTTCAGTCAGGTTGCCTGACTTCGATGCGGCAGTTTGTTGATTGCCATGAACAGTTGCAGCAGCTTTCCTTTGGGGGGCATTGAAGTCGACTGAAGTGCCTGCGGACGGATTTTTTTCAATAAGGCCCTTGGTTTCTGCTGCATTTAATAGTTGTAATTTCAACTGAACTTGGCCTTGTTGCCATAGCAGCCGTAACACGGCATTGGTTTGGGAAATTGCCTTATTGGTTTGTTTACTCAGATTGGCGGCATCCGGCAGTTGCTGCATTAACTGGGCTCGGTCAGTCGCCGGAAAGACATGGAGTGGTAAAGCAAGACTTGTGCGAGTGCCAGCAAGTTGGATCAGTATTTTTTGTTCACTTCGAGTCAGCTGAACCGCTAAGGCAATTTGCTGCTCGGCTTGGGCTTGTAGTCGAGTTGTGGTTGGCAGCAATTGCACGGCTTGCTGCAACAGCTTAAAGACGGATTGCTCGGATAATTGCAATTGTTGGCTTGGTTTCATTACTTGCAATGTAATGGCTTGCCCGGAACTCGGTTGCAATTTCACTTGCAGCGCCGCAGTGTTTGTTGGCAACGATTGTTGAGAAAGGCTGGTTTTTTGCGTATGCGGCAGAGAATTGAGAGATGAGGGGAGCGGTTGCGAGCTTTGTAGTTTTTGTGATCGCGCTGAAAGACTGACTTGCGTCTCACTTGGCATGCTTGAATTATTGGTAGGTGCAGTTCCAGTTGCCTGCCGGATTTGCTGAGCATCATTGGGATTGAGTTGAACTTTGACTGGCC
>CAZIPG010000009.1:0-31082 GCA_964540955.1 uncultured Rheinheimera sp. | reverse complement strand
TGAAGCAATGTTATGATCCCATATGGCCGCCAAGAAATTCTGCAACAAGACATCGATGCCGTTGTCGAGGTGCTGCAATCGCCTTGGCTCACGCAAGGACCGGCGGTGCCAGCTTTTGAAAAAGCTGTGACTGAGCTTTGTCATGTTGAGCATGCGATTGCCGTTAATAGTGCCACATCGGCTTTACACATCGCCTGTTTAGCGTTAGCTGTTGGGCCTAATGATAGAGTTTGGACCTCCCCGAATTCATTTGTCGCTTCAGCCAACTGCGCCAGATATTGCGGAGCTACAGTCGATTTTGTTGATATTGAAGAAGATACCGGCAATATGTCAGTGGCGGCTTTGCGCGAAAAACTAGCAGAATCGGCGAAAAGCAATACTCTTCCTAAAGTCGTGATCCCAGTCCATTTTGCGGGTCAACCCTGCGATATGGCTGAGATTAAACAGCTGTCTATCGAATATGGTTTTTTCATTATTGAAGATGCTTCTCATGCGATTGGTGCAAGCTATCAGCAACATCCGATTGGCAATTGTGCGTTCTCCGATATCTGTGTGTTTAGCTTCCATCCGGTAAAAATTATTACCTCGGCTGAGGGTGGGATGGCGGTCACTAATGATGCGATGCTCGCTAGAAAAATGCAGTTATTACGTAGCCATGGCATCACAAACCTCGTAGAGGAAATGACCGAACCCAGTCATGGCCCTTGGTATTACCAGCAACTCACGCTGGGTTTTAATTATCGCATGACGGATTTACAAGCGGCTTTAGGGCTGAGTCAGTTGCAACGAATCTGCCAATTTGTTGCCAAACGTAATGAGTTAGCCTCGCAATACCAGCAGCACTTAGAACCTCTTGCCGTCAGTTTATTAACGCAAAAACCAGAAAGAGTTTCCTCTTATCATTTGTTAGTCATGCAATTGCCTGAGGCTAACTCCGAATTACACCACCGTGTGGTCTGTGATTTACGAGCTGCAGGAATTGTTGCACATGTGCATTATATCCCCATTCATCTGCAGCCTTATTACCAAAATTTAGGCTTTAAAATGGGTGATTTTCCAGCCGCCGAGCGCTATTACCAACGTTCAATAACACTGCCGTTATACACGCAATTAACCGCTGAAGAATTACAGCAAGTCGTTACTACATTAGGAAAGGTCTTGTGAAACTAGCCTTAGGTAGTGCGCAATTTGGTTTGAACTATGGCATCACTAACCAAGCGGGCCAAGTGACACCTGCGTTGGTCTCATTAATTTTACAATAAGCTCATAAGGCCGGCATCGATACCATAGATAGCGCGCTTGCTTATGGTAACAGTCAGGCGGTACTGGCAAGTACCCAGTTACTTTCCAATTTTTCTTTAGTCAGTAAAATCCAACTCAAACATCATTGGAGCATTGAAGAACAGCTGATGGCAATTATGCAACAGAGCCAGTTGACGCGCTTCGCTGGCATATTGTTCCATGATGCTGATGAACATGATGCCAAAACTGTGATTGCTGCACTTGAAGAATTAGCGAGTTTGCAAAGTCAATTTGGCATTACCAAAATTGGTATCTCTACCCATGAACCTGCAACCTTAATGCAGATTTTGCCCTATGCCCCATGCCAGTTGGTGCAATTTCCACTGAACTTGTTTGATCAACGTTTCTTAGCGCCCGAAGTGCAACAACTTTGCCAACAGATGCAGGTTGAATGTCATGCCCGCTCTTTGTTTTTGCAGGGCCTATTGCTCACTGAAACGGCCAATATTCCTGCGCAGTTTGCGCCCTATCGGCAACACTTTCAGCAAAGGGACCTGCTCGCTGCCAAGGAGCAATTAAGTCTGATGCAGTTAGCCATGAGCATGATAAATTTTGCGCCGCATATTCGCCGTTGGGTGCTTGGGGTTTGCGAGCCCAAGCAGCTGCAACAGCTGCTGGATTGCTATACAACTTTGCCGGCAATTGACGGACTCAGTCAATTGCAGTCCAACGAATTCAAACTCATTCGACCTGATTATTGGTAATTTATGATGTCGACTAATGTGAAAGTCTTGGCTATTTTGCAAGCCAGAACAGGCTCGAAACGCCTACCCAATAAAGTTCTTTTGCCCATAGCCGGTAAACCCATGTTGTATTGGCAGGTCCAACGCCTCCTCAAAATCAAGGGGATCGATCAATTGGTAATCGCCACTTCAGACCAACCCGAAGATGCGGCGATTGCTGAGCTGGCACAAATGGCTGGAGTTGCCTGCTTTCGTGGCAATGAAAAAGACGTATTAGATAGATTTTATCAATGTGCAAAACCATATCAGCCAGCTCATGTCGTCCGCTTTACTGGCGATTGCCCGTTAATAGATCCGCAAATTAGCCAACAAGTGATCCAGTTACATTTACAAGGTCAGGCCGATTACACCTCCAATTGCCTGCCACCAACCTTTCCCGATGGTTTAGATACAGAGGTTTTTACTTTTGCAGCTCTGGAGCGGGCATGGCAAGAGGCCAAAGCCCATTATGAACGTGAGCATGTGACCCCTTATATCAATGAAACCGGATTGTTCAGTGTCGGCAATTACACCAATACCACAGATTTAAGCGCATTACGCTGGACTGTCGACAATCAGGAAGACTTTGCTTTAATCAGCCAAATTTTTCAGCACTTTGCAGGCCGCGAGGCTGATTTTTCGATGATGGAAGTCATTAATTTCCTCAAGGAAAAGCCGGAACTTGCCGATATTAATAAGCATATCCAAAGAAACGAAGGCTATATCAAAGAGGTGAATTGATGAAGTCCTACACCCAATCGCTCGCGATGTTAGAACGAGCTCTTAAATCTATCCCTGTAGGTGCCCAAACCTTTAGTAAAAGCCATTACTGTTTTCCAATTAACGGTTCACCGTTATTTTTGCAAAAAGGCAAAGGTGCTATTGTTTGGGACTACGATGGCAATGAATATGTTGATTTCATTTCGGCATTACTCGCGATTAACTTGGGCTATAGTGATGAGGACGTCAATCAAGCCGTCATCCAGCAAGTAATTGATGGCTCTGTATTTTC
Source organism: uncultured Rheinheimera sp. (assembly GCA_964540955.1). Lineage (GTDB taxonomy): Bacteria > Pseudomonadota > Gammaproteobacteria > Enterobacterales > Alteromonadaceae > Pararheinheimera. The sequence goes on along the minus strand of CAZIPG010000009.1, from coordinate 28,046 downwards.
TCTCCCCCATCAACTTGAAGCTGAGGTCGCCGAGCTCATCATCCAGCATATTCCTTGTGCCGAAAAAGTCCGTTTTGCCAAAAATGGCAGTGATGCCACGAGTGCAGCCATTCGCATCGCTCGCGCTTATACGGGCAAGACGGATATTGCTGCTTGCGGTTATCATGGCTGGCATGATTGGTATATTGGTTCCACCGCTCGTTCGATTGGTGTGCCAGCTGTTGTACAGCAAATGACGCATAAATTTGAATTCAATAACATCCAAAGTTTGGCCGACTTATTAGCGAGCAATTCAAATATCGCTGCGGTTATTTTAGAACCAATGAATGTTGATTTCCCCAATCCAGACTTTCTCCCCAAAGTTCGTGAATTATGTGACCAATATCAAGTCTTGATGGTCTTTGATGAAACAATTACTGGTTTTCGATTTGCGCCTGGCAGTGCGCAAGCGATGTTTGGGGTGACGCCAGATTTAACCGCTTTGGGCAAAGGCTTAGCCAATGGTTTTCCACTGAGTGCTATTTGCGGTAAAGCGTGTTACATGGACTTGATGGATGAAATTTTCTTCTCAGGCACGTTTGCTGGGGATGTGATCGCTTTAGCTGCAGCAAAAGCTTGTATCGAGAAATCCTTCCGCTTGGGGGTCACGCAATATCTGGAAAATATTGGCAACTATTTAATTGACGGTTTGCAAACCATTTTACAAAAGCATCAACTCACTGAATTATTTAGTGTTAAAGGCCATCCATCTTGGAGTTTCTTGATTATTCATGCTGATAAAACGCAATATTCGGATGAGCAAATTACCAGTTATATCATGCAAGAAATGTCGGAGCGCGGGATGTTGTTTTTTGGCAGTCATAACCTGAACTTCAGCCATACCCAAGCGCACATCGACCAATTATTGGCTTGTTATCAAGAAATTTTACCCAGAGTGCAGCAGGCGATCCGCGAGAATAATTTACTTGAACTCCTGCATTGCGAACCGATCAAGCCAATTTTCCGGGTAAGGAAGAAAAAGAATTAATATCGCGTTTGTGCTCGAAGCCAGTCCGTTGGTCGGGATTGGCCATCTTATGCGCTGCTTATGTTTGGCCGATGAACTGGCTAAACATGGCTGGCAACCGCTTTTTATCTGCGAAGCACAGCAAAATATCGCCACAACTTATTGCACCAAATACCCAATCATCCCTATCGAACACCTAAGTTCGAGCGCAGGACAACAACAAGTGATTGCTTGTTTGCGCGGGCAAACTCAGCTCAAAGCCGTGGTGGTTGATCATTACCAGTTACACCAAGATTGGTGCCTGGCCGTCAAACAAGCGATCGATACCATCATGGTGGTGATTGATGATTTGGATCGCAGCTTTGCCGATATCGATTTATTGGTCGCCTTCAATAAAACGGCGGTAAACCAAGGGCATTCCTATCAGGTGTTGACAGGACCAGAATATTCGTTGATCCGCGATGAATTTCTTGCTGCCGATGAGCCTATTGCGCCAGTGAAATTTGATGCATTAATCAATTTCGGTGGCAGTGATCCTGATTTATTTACCCTCCAAGCATTGAATCAACTGAGTGATCTACCAAAACCGCTGCAGTTGTTAGTGATCGTGGGTTCTGCCTTTCCTGCACTCGAGCAACTGAAACAATTAATAACTCAGAGTCGGCATCAGATTGAAATGATTGTCAATTGCCAGCAAATGGCCAAAGCAATGCAACAAGCTAAAGTGCTAGTGTTTGCCCCAGGCATCTCTGCTTTTGAAGGAGCAGCACTCGGTCGACCGCTGCTGTTACTACAAACAGATCCCTGCCAAACGCGCAATTATCAGCTGTTCCAACAGCATCAAGCGGCTTGTTGCTCAACTCTTGAGCGACTTGCGGTAGATTTAAACCAGCAATTACAGCAAGATAACAGTGCACAAATCCAAGCGGCCAAACAACTCTGTGATGGGCTTGGCAAGATTAAAATTCGTCAACAACTTGAGCAATTAGTGAGAAATACCAAATGAGCCAAACGATTGCAGTGATTGTCGCCCATCCCGATGATGAAGTGTTAGGCTGCGGCGCGACAATTGCTAAGCATCACGCCCAAGGGGATCACATTGTGTTATTAGTGCTGGGTGATGGCGAGTCCTCACGAGCCATTGCTTCAGATGATAGCAAAACACAACGACAATCAGCGCTCAGCCAATCCGCACAACTGCTTGGCATCAAGTTGGTTGAAACCGCCAGCTTCCCTGACAATGCCTTTGATAGCGTGCCACTTTTACAAATCACTCAGCGCATTGAACAGTTTCTGGCGAAAACTAAACCGGCCCGCATTTACACGCACAGCAGCAAAGATTTAAATATCGATCACCAGCGTACAGCCCAAGCAGTGTTGACGGCTGCCCGGCCACAACCTCATAGCTCGGTGCGCTGTATCCTTGCGATGGAAGTTGTTTCAGCCACTGAGTGGAATTTTAATAGCACCAACGGTTTTAGTCCGAATGTATTTCAAGATGTCAGTGATTTTGTCTCTGCAAAATTCAGTGCACTTGCTTGCTATGAAGCTGAAATGCGGCCTGCCCCACATAGCCGCAGTCTTGCCAATATCCAAAATCAACTGGGTTTTCGCGGTCATTGCGTTGGGATGCAAGCTGCGGAAGCATTTGAGTTAGTTTATTGTCTTGAGCCCGCTTTCATCAGTGACTGATCCATCGATCGCCATTGAAAAACGTAAACAATCATTCTCACTCGATTGCAGAGATTGGCTTGATTGCAGAGACTGGCTTGATTGCAAATAAAAGCCTGCCGTCAACAAAGCTCGTGCTGAGGCTTGGTTCTGGGGCTTAACCTCTGCCCAAATTCGCCGACAAAAGCCCTGTTGGAACGCATGATGACATGCTTTTTGTAACAGAATGCTGGCAAGTCCCTGCCCCCGGGCATCAGCAGCCAGCGAATAATCAAGCACAGCATCACCACTCTCATTGTGGCGTTCCAACCGCACTTGACCTATCGCTTGCTCTACACGCTCTACCACTAGCATCAACACTTGCGGATCAGCAATTTTCCGCCTGAACCATTGTTGGTGCTGTGGCCATTCGATAGGCTTGGAATTAAACGCCATTTGCCGCACAACGGGATCGTTTGCCCAATCAAAATAAAGAGACATATCATCAAGTTCTGCAGTTCTTAAGGTGAGTTTAGGTTGCAATAAACTAGCGATAAAAACACTGATGCGCTGGGAAGAATGCTGTAACACCTGTTGTAATTGTGAAAAATGCGGCGGTTGAGTGGCAGGGTTACGCCACAGCTCAATCAATTGCTCCGGGCTATGACAGAGCTCTGTCCATTGCACGATTTGAGGGGCAACCACAAAACGCCCTGAGAATTGGCAACTCAAAGTCCGTTTGCCTTGCAGCACGGCCTCTAATAGCATCATCGAGGCCATACCAATCACCAGGTCTACCTCATTCAGCGCTGGAGTTTCGCCCAATGGCATTAACTCCACATATTCTAGCACTGGCATATTCGCTAAAAATTGTTGCCATTGTTTAGGCGATTCTGCTGGATGTAAACGGATGAATAACTGCACAGCCATTTTTTGCTGTTCAACCGTTTTGACAAGATCAGTAAAAACCGTCCATTCATCAAACCCTAATTCACCTTGCTGGTTATACCCCATTTTCATTGGTTCGGAACAAAATAACCATCGCGGTGAGCTTGTCGTCGCGAGTTCGTTACCTGCGTCGGTTTTGGCGACTGCTTGGCTTTGGAGAACGCCCAGGGGCTTTGCTTGCTCAAGCATGTTCGCCAAATATGGCTGACCGCCTACCACGATATCCAGTTCAGTGTCCGCTAACTCTTGCAACAAGCGGCCATAACTTTGCTGATCAATTAACGAAACCAGCGAAGGGAAACAATATTTTTGCTGCGCTGGGTGCCAAAACCGTTGTGACAAATTCATCCAAGAATCAATGACGCAACACGAAGGAATGTCCCGTTCAGCAGCCCATAACAGCACTTCACGTTCTAGGTTGGCAGTATGGCTACTGCCAGTAATGATGGCATCAAACTGCAGGTTGGCCAATTCAGCAAGATTTTGAACGGACGAATAACGCTTCACTGCATCCGCGTAGGCTTGCAAGGCAGGGCCAGCCAAATAAACCCATAATTGGTGTTGGCTAAACCAAGCATTCGCCAATAATGCCATGATGGCATTTGCCCCACCACGATCGTGGCAAGCGATTAAGATCCGTTTAGATTCTCTACCATGCTCAGGCATAGAGGCGTTCCTCTCTCGATATTAACCGTCGCCACTTTTCCAAGCACTGCGGGGAGATATTTAGGCGCCAAACCATCGCCAGGTCGAATAGATCGGACATTGTCAGCAGTAAATACTTCGCCGGCTTTCACATCTGCGACGACAAATAATGAACGCGCGAATTTACGCCCCGAGCGCATGCTATCAGAGACTCGCCACTGTTGTTGCCCAAGGGCTTGTTCAATGTCCCTGACTCGCGCCACCATCTGTTTAAAATCAGCTGGCTCCATCGAAAAATCGGCATCTGCGCTTGGGATGGATTTATCTAAGATGAAATGTTTTTCAATAATTGTCGCGCCTAAGGCTGCAGCACCAACGGCCACGATATCGCCCAAAGTATGATCAGACAGCCCATAAAGACATTGATAGTCTTGTCCCAAGGTTGGCATCGATAACAAATCAACTCTGTTTAATGGCGTCGGATAGGCCGAAGTACATTTTAACAGTGCTATCTGGTCATTCCCAACTGCACGACAGGTCGCCACTGCCAACTCGATATCCGCTTGGCTCGCAATCCCGGTCGAAATGATGATCGGTTTCATTGTGCGCGCGGCTTTTTCAATCAAAGCGACATCGGTGATTTCGAAGCTGGCAATTTTATAGGCCGGACAATCCAATGTTTCCAAAAAATCGATAGCCGTTAAATCAAAAGGGGAAGAAAAACAAGCGAGTCCTAATGACCTCGCTTTTGCAAACAGCGGTTGATGCCATTCTCGCGGTAAAAAGGTATCAACTTCTAATTGATACAAATTCTGACCTTCCCATGGCGTCCCCGCAGGGACCTTAAAATAATCATTATCGCAGTCTAAGGTAATTAAACTGGGTTCTACGGTCTGAAGCTTAATCGCATCTGCGCCAGCCCACGCTGCGGCTTCGACCGTTTTTAATGCGATATCCAGATCTTTGCCGTGATTGGCTGATAATTCGGCAATGATGAAACATTTGCCAGTGCCAATTTGCCGACCATCGATTGCAAACCCTGTCTTCATAAATCTACCACCAGTAAATCAGCTAACTGTTGTCGACGTCGCACTAAAGTCGCGGTTTGCTCTGCATTGACAACCACCACAGCGGCTTGATATTTAATAAATTGCATCGATTGCGATTGACTATAAGCCCCTACCGCACTGAGCAGCAAATAGTCTCCTACCTTGGGTGTCGGCAACACAACTTGTCGCCCCAAACAGTCAGAGCCCATACATAAGGGGCCGAAAATATCATAAGCTTGCATGGGCTTCGCTGAAAGCTCTGACTGAGTTTCAAGCGATAACAGGTCAATCGGATGAACCCGAGCTTCGACCGAAGGCACAATATTTTTGCCCGCATCCACAATGATCCGCTCATCATCGACGCTAACTACCTGGCAGATTAAATCAATTGACTCGTCAATCAAAGCCCGCCCCGGCTCAATCACTAAGCTACAATCATGCTGTTGCAAATAGTCGGCCAAGGGAGCGAGTATCGCCTCGGCATAAGCTGTGTCTGTTGGAACTTGCCATTGTTCTGCCGTGTAATGGGACAATCGCGCGATAGCGGTCGCAAAACCGCCACCCATGTCGACATACTCTAAACTATGTGGCAGCGACTTCGCGACATTGGCCATAAATTCGGCAGCCTGACGGTATTTACCAAGCTGAATAATCCCAGTCCCGATATGCAGATGCAGGCCAACTAAGGTTAAAAATGCATGTTCTTCAATTAAACCAAGCGCTTGTTGCCAAGCGGCTGAACCGACTTTAAAGCCAAAACGTTTCCAACTTTCCGATTCTGGCCTTAAACGTAAAGCAATACGAGCTGGTTTGCACAGCTCAGCAGTTAACTTCGCCAGCAAAGTTAACTCATCCAAGTTATCCACATGGATCACATAATTGCGTTCAATGCATTTTTGCAATTCACTGGCGGTTTTCACTGGCCCATTGACTAAAATCTCACCGTCAATCGCTAGATGTTCAACTAAATCTAATTCAAAGCCACTAATCACTTCGGGTTGGATGCCAAGCGAAGCCATTTTTTTGACAATCCATGGCAGATAATTAGTTTTCACCGAGTAACAAACTCGGGTTTTCGGCCATTGCGCTTGAAATGCTGCCTGTAGCGACTGTGCCCGAGCGACTAATTTGGGCTCATCAATCACAAATAATGGGCTGCCATATTGTTGGGCTAGCCCTATTAAAAATGCGTTATTCATCAGTATACAATTGGCTCCAGACCCGTTTAATCGTCATCGGTTTCATTGCTTTAGCAACCAGCGTTTGCCCTTTAAATACAGCAATCAATTCAGCCAGAATATCAATCCCTTGATAGCATAAAAAGGCAAAAGCGGCCGAAGGTCGCGGATTAATCTCATAGACTTTCGCTTTGCCTTGAACCAAATCACGAGCAACTTCAATGTTGATTAACCCTGTTACTTGCAATCTCTCGACTAAATGAGTAACTAGCTCAGTGATTTCCGCATCATTGACCACTTCAGCCGTCATGATCGCCCCCATTTTAGGCGCAACTCGTCGCTGGATCAGGCAATAAACCACACGCCCGGCCTGACACAATACGTCGATGTTATAATCATCCCCAGCATAATAAGGCATCGCCAGTAAGTTCAGCTGTTTCTCTTGAGCAAATGCTTCTTGCAAGAAAGCCAAATCAAAACGTTTATAATCGCGACTTAGCAGTAAATCTTTTCGGGTTGCGCTGGCATCAACCAGCATAATACCGCGAGAGCCGCAACCGGTGCGCGGTTTAACAATGAAAGTATTGTGCGGATAATCAAAGGTTTCTGCACTTTGAATTAAATCATCAACGCTATCAACCTGACAAAAACGCTCAGCTGTGCGAGGATCGGCTTGCAAAAATTGCAGAAAATTGCCCTTATCAACACATTGCATCACCACATCATGGTGCGGTAACAACAGCTCACAGCCGTTCGCTAAAAACTGTGCTCGTACGACTGGAGCGGTTAAGACTTGAGCCTCGATATCAGACAACACCAATAGATATTTGGCTTGGGTTTTTGCCACAATTTCAAGAAGCTTCGGCACATAATCGGCATGTAACGCCAACGGCACTTGATAAAATTCGGCCAGATAAGTCAGTGCCAATGGCTCATGGTTGGCATCAACGCCAATAAATCGATAGTGAGTTTGGCCCACAGCTTGAAGCGAAGCTAAGGTAGATGGGATCACTAAACTTGCCGCACAGGTCACAATAACCGACTGAAGTTCAGACATGCTTGCGGCCTATATAAATCAGTTCAGAGTAGTTGTAATCACCGTTTGCAAGGTGCACAGAACGACATTGATGATGCAAAATATCCAAGGTTTCTAGGCTTTGGAATAATTCCGTCAACGACTCCTTATCAACAAAATGCGAGATCCCAGTGTCAACTAAAGCACCATAAGCAAAATTGGTGTAGGTATCCTTGGCGACTTCGGTGGCAAAACCGGGTTCATTGACGGCTTTTTGGTACCAAACTGAGCTTTTATCAAAGTTCACGCTAATCACTATGCCACCGGGTTTTAATAGAGAAAGCGCAAGCTGCCACCAACGTTGCCGTGTCGGAAAATCGGCACAGTAAGTTGCAGCTCTGTCGATGATAAAATCAAATGTCCCTAAAGAGCTATCCAAATCATCAAAGCTTTTACAAAAAACTTTAGCCTTGACTTGCCGTTGGGAAAGACGTGCTTCCGCCAATTGACAGGCCGTTGGACTGGCATCGATACCGACACAGTCAAAACCGTTCTCCGCAAAAAACCACAAATTATTGCCAGCGCCACAGCCGAGCTCTAAAACTGATTTTGCCCCAGAGCCCTCAGTCCGTAATTGCGGGATGGCATTGAAAAATAACGAGACCATTTCGCCAAAAGGGTAACGATTGATATGTTTGCCTTGCGCGTAAATATTATTTTCCCAATTCTGTTCCATAGCATCCCTCATAACTTTTCAACAATGACCCGATATTCGGCATGAAGGCCGTAATGAGGTGCCAATAAATCAGTATTTTCAGCGCGTTCGATTTGAATAAACCGCCAGAGGCTCGGATCGAATAAAGCTTTAATATCATTCAAACTTAAAAAAGTGATTTGGCCAACATCAACCAATGTACCTTCTGAAATTCCATGCACCATGCGCTCCTGTACAGCAAAAACGCCACTGGCTGCACTACTATGGGAATCTGCATAAGGGATAAACAAAAATCTCCCGCCAGGTTTTAACACTCGTTGTACTTCGGCAATGGTTTTACAAATGACGGAATAAGGGGTACAAGTGAGCGCCGCACGGTCGAACACCAAATCAATTGAGTTGTTCTCAAGCGATAGCTGGGTAAAATCTGCCTGTAAAAATTGGCCTGTCAGTTTTTCTGCTGCAAATTTTGCCTTTGCAAACTCTAAAGCTTTTGCGCTGGCATCGACACCAATCACTGAAAAACCTTCACGCGCACAAAACCATAAATTATTGCCAGCGCCACAACCGAGCTCAAGAATTTGGATGTCATGCTTTGGGATATCGCGCGGATAAGAGCGAAATACAAAACTAACCACGCTATCCCACGGATATCGATTGATATGTCCGCGTTCATAAATCTCATCCCAAATGACGTCATAGGAATTCATATTAAAGGCCTTCTAATTCAGCATGGATGACTTTGGCAATATCTTGGGTTGAGAAGTAACTGCTATCCGTTAAAGTTAACGCAGTATATTCCGCTAGTTTTTGCCGCACTAACTTTTCCGTGGCGCTAAAGCCAATTTTCGGCAATTTAAATGTGACCGGCGCTTTCAGAATTTTGTAGTCGGTATAACGACTTTCTGCTGAAACGACTTTAAGCAGTTTTGCCTCTTGCCAAAATTGTTCGATGAAAATATCTGGCGCCTGCCAATAGGCTGATTCTTGTTTGGTCGGGATCTCACAACAAATATAAGATTTCCCATCAATTTGTTGCTGACTATATTTGCCAACACTGGAACAACGTAAAGTTGCCGTATCGTCACTATGGTCATGCAAATAGGTATAATCTGAAATCTCCTGATAAGGCACTTCAAAATACACCAATACCATAGGCACCGGATGAATATATTTTTCCAATTCGGAATGACCAAATACTAAGCGCTCTGCTTTTTCTAATTCCAAGGTCCAAAATATTTTCTGGCAACTTAATTCTTTGCCATTTTCAAGAACCACAGCATTGCCATTGAGCTGCACAATTTTGGTATTTAAATAAAGTTGTACGCCCTGCTCTTCGAGATATTGTTTGGCACGCTCACAGAATTGGTTTGTGCCCCCTTTAGGATAGAAATTCCGACTGGCGTAAGCTTGCTTGGCTTCAGGATAAAAATACAAAGGATCTTGCGCGCTATAAGCCGCCACAACTTCATCGAGCGCTGGTTGTTGCTTTAGAAACATCGATACTTGGTGCTCAAACATATTGACGCGATCAAATAACACCACGCGATGCGCAACTGGATCCAACTGGGCTGGATCGTATTGGACTTTTTTCTTACAAGCATCAATAAGGACTGATGCCGCAGTCAAACCAAAGCGGTCGATCAGATAATGCTGATAGGTGGTGACTGGATTTGTGCCAGTTGTTGCCCGTGCAACCACTAAATCATGAAGCAATTGCGCTTGATCAACAGGCGCATTCACCAGCGAAGGCACAGTGAAGTTTTCATGCCATTGTCGAGCGGTACGGCCGGCATACTTCACCTCGATGGGAGCCATCAAATCACCAAAAATTTCTTTCAGGAGAGAGGTATGCTCAGCATTGGTATTATCAAAAAGGTGACAGCCCAAATCTAACGAAAAACCTTTCCAATGACCGCCATATAACACACCACCGACATGGTCGGCAGCATCGACCATCGCAACCTGATAACCTTTTTTGCGCAGCAAAGCCGCAGCCAAAATACCCCGATAACCAGCACCCGCAACAATATAGTCAACCATAGCAAGTTCCTTAGATGGCTTCATCAAAAAGGATTAAAGATACAAGTTCATCACAAACATCGTATCTCTTATATCGGCATCAGATTTGATAAATCCAATTTTTTCGTAGGCGCGGATGGCTGAAAGATTCTCTTTAAGCACCCCTAAACAGAAGTGAGAAATGCCTAGTTCTGTAAATAAATGCTGACAGCAGGCTAAGATAACTTCTTGGCTCAAGCCGCAGCCTCGCCAATTCGCATCTCCGATCAAAATGCCTAGAGCAGCATATTTTTTTTCAATCAGGATCGGCTCAAATTTAATATTTCCGATGTGGCTTTGTGTCTGTTTACTGAAAATGCCCAACAACAATGCTTGAGCTGAAGCATTTTTTTCTGCAATAAAGGCGGCAAGTTCTGCTGTTGCTGTGGGACGACTTTCAATAAAGGCAGCAACCACTGGATCCTCAAACCAAGCTAAGTAGCTTTGGGTTGCATCATCAATAGTTAATTTGCGAAGGATGAAACGTTCCGTTTGAATATTCATCAGCGCTCCTAGTTTCTAATTATCTAGGTACATCATAATTGGCGCGATAATAATCTGGCGCAGCTTTCAAAAACGCCACCCACGCATTCAACGCTTTTTGATAAAACGGCAGAATGGCTAAATCATCACCAAAATTATAAAGCAATGAAATCAAAATCGTTGTGACGTATAAAGTTTCACCTTCGATGATTAAATACAAACTTAAATAAGGTGCAGAATCTTTAAAAGAATATAAATAGCGAATACTTTCCAACAGACCAAATAAAGCAGATTGTCGATCTTCAATTGGCTTATCTAAAATACTCACCATGGTTTGGCAGAATAATTCAAAATTATCAAATTCAAGATATTTCTCAATATCTTCTCGGGTCGCAGAAACCTGAAATTTATTGGTTTTGATGTATTCAATCACTGTCTTTTTCAGTGAAGGCTCTACTTTGGGCAAAATCACATCTGAGGATTGCAGCGGAATAGCATGTTCAATTTTGGCGCCATTGCTGCAATTATAACAATTGACCTGATGGGGTTTGAACGACTCAAGCAATCTCCCCATCTGCACATTCCCGACATACATAAATTCATCGGTTAAAACGGTTGGAGCGAAATTACCAGGAATACTAAAATCTTTACCAATTTTGAAAGGTTTTACCTTGGTATCCCCTTTTTCGTCATAGTAAAAACTGGATTTTGAATGGTGGTGGTTTGGATCGATGTAGCCATTATCAACCCCAAACAAATAAATATTTTTAAACCCCAAATGGCAAGCGAAACTCAGTGCGGTGTTGCCAACCAGCGGATTACAGAACGAGATCGTATTGATCACTTGTTGTTTTTCGCGATACTGCGACAGCTGGATGATTTGAGTGGCAGATTCACCAGGTTTTAAGGCAGCACCAGCCCATGGAAACAAAGGTGCAACGCGAGGATGCATGACGTTCGTAGTCAGTAAATTAATTTTCTCACGATACTCTGGCGCAATATTATCATGTAAAAAATGATAGGTTGATTCTGTTCGCTCAAGCGCCACATGGAAATCAGGAATAATTCCATGCTTGATTAATGCGGTCGAAGCAGAATTACAAGAGAGGATGATCACTTGATCTTGAACACTTTTAATGTATTCAATTTCAGCATCTAACGAAGGACCATTCGCCAAAATAAAGACGGGTAACTGCGCCACTACAGCATCGCTGACGTTATGTTTGGCCAACAGCGGCAAGCCCTGCTCAAGATTTTTTAAGGTATGCGCAATCCCCATCAAGGCATCATCGAAAAATCCAAATCCTGCGAAGAATTGATGATAATTGGTCTTGAACTCATTGATCCATTTATTGACATTAATTGATGGATAATGCTGATAAAACCAAGCATGACAGATACTTGCAATACTAACTTTTCGTGTTCTTGAATAGAACTGCTCATAAATCTCGGTTTCGGTAAGCCCAATGCCTAAATATAAAAAACTACCATTTTCATCTAAGCGTTGCAGAATAAAATCCCAGTCAGCAACAAACAAACTCGCGAAAAAATAATCTTCGTTCGGCTCAAAAAAACTCACAAAACCAGAACGTGTTGCCGACACAATCCCAGGCAAATGGTAACCAAGGCCAATACCAAACACCATGATGCTCGGGATACTGCTGCCTAAATCATTGAAATTTGTTAAGTCCGCTTTGGCTTCGTTATAAATTCGGCCTATCTCACACATTAAATCGACATGACGAAAATTCGAAACGTTAATAATTTTATCGACAGCTGAATGATCGGTTTTGCCTAAAATGGGATGACGGATGTTCTTGGCGACTTGCTCATCACATTGCGCAACAGGATCTTCGGAATAAATCGGCACCAAACAATCATAATCGAGAATATTGGCAGAACCATTGGGATTAGGAAAAAGACGAAACTTTTCCGAAGGCTGGTAAGTTAAATACTTATCGTAGATTTCTGGAAAAAACTTCCGAAACGCCTTCAGATTTTTCTCAAACTTAAGATTTGAATATTCAATAAAATAGGCTTCGCGCTCCGCTGGAAATTGAGCATTCAGAAGCAAACATTTCATTTCATTAAGTTGTTGTTCTTTATTGAATTCGCTTGGATTGTTCATTCAGCCGTATACTTCTTTTGTATTTTTTGAGAAACCGTTAAATTGACCAAAGCCGCTTTCACATCGAGTTGGTGTGTTTCAACCAACTTAATTTTAGTCAATAGCAGTTCATTGGCTTTGATTAAAGTATCAGCTTTGGCAGGATCTGTGGATAGCTGGCTGGAAAAATCTAATATTTTTTGCTGCAAAACAGCATAAATCTTTAAGAATTGCTCAAAATCGACTTTGAGCAATTCTTCGGTTAGTTCATCAAACTCAGGAAAATCAGCCAACACGCTCTACAAACTCGTTTGAATTCAGCGTTTGATATCTGATCTCTGAAGGGATTGCATCCCAGCCTGATTTTATTTCACGCATTAGGTTAGAAACTTCATCGACCATTGCAACATCATTTTTGACGGTTGCTTCCATCAAACGATCAATCATGTAACTGTAAAGCGCGTAGAGATTTTCACTAATTTCTTTGCCTTGTTCAAAGTCTAGGCATCCACGCAAAGCGTCAATAATATCTATCGTCTTTGAAATGTGCAGAGCTTTTGCCTCAAAGGCCTTTTTCTCAATCGCCACTTTTGCATACAACATTTTATCAATCGCACCACCCATCAGCATCTGGATGATTTCATACCGATCAGCGCCTGCTACTCGAGTTTTAAGTGCTTCTTTTTCATAGTTTTTAACTTTAGCGTTATACATAATCAGCCCTCACTAAGACGAATTTCGAGTAAAACCAGGCAATGATGCCAATTGTGCACCAAGCGCACTTTGCGTTTGCCGCATCTGCGCTAACAGCACGTCCAAACCTGCGTATTTTTTGCGCAGACTTGCTTCAAGATCTTGCATACGGACGCCGAGATTAATTTTATCTTCACCGGCATCTTTGATGTTGCTATTGATATTGTCAGTACGCTTTTTAAGGAGCCCAGACGAACCGATATAGTTCTCCAGCATTTTGTTCAATTGGGTAGCAATGCCATTATCACCAGCAAACACATTGTCGATGCTGTCATAATTGGTGTCCATTGCATCATTGAGGCTGCGAACTAATGAGCTTCGTTCTAAATACCCATCCTTTTTCACCCCAATCCCCAAATCGAAAACAGTTTCAAAGGGGCCTGCGCCAGTAATTTTACTCGCTAGGGTATTGAATATTTGGTTACTCATGGCGCGAATCGAAGGGTCGCCATTTAAAGGACGTCCGACTCTGGTTTGCAAACCTACGGTTCCAATGAGATTATTGTAGTTTGCAATTAACTCATCGACTAACTTAGTGACACTTTCCCGGTCATTATCAACCGTCAGCTTTGCGCTTTCACCAACAGCGCCAACTCGCAGCGCCCGGATCGTTAAATCTTGCACTGAGTCTGTAAAGGTGTTGGTAGCATTGGAGATTTCTAAACCATCCACTTTGATAATGGCATTTTTTGCCATATCAGCAGCGGCGATAGTAATTCCTGCAGGACCCGCACCAGTAGCCACTGTCGATACTGAATCCAATTCGGAGTTATCATTGCTGACCACTAAATTATTTGCATCGCCAGTAATTTTACTGGTGAACACTAATTTAGTGCCCTGAATTGGATCGCCTGTATTAATAATATTTGCAGTAACACCAAAGTTGTTAGTGTTTGAATTGATTGCGTCTTTCAATTCATTCAACGTCATCCCCGCAGTGACTGCAAGGGTGAAATTCTTATCTGGGCCCGCAGCAAAGCTTAAATTACCACCCGTAGCTGAGACTACTTGACTGGCATTTGTAAAACTGCCTGATACGCCTCGACTTCCTTGCGCTAGCCTGACAACTTCGATATTAAAATTTCCTGGCGACATTTTATTGCTGGTGGTCACCGAAATTAAATCACCAGTAGTCGGTTGTTTAATCGTCGCAGTGCGTTTGTTGTAATTATTCGCATCAGCTAATTTCGCTAAGGTATCTTTTAACTTAGAGACTGCAGAGGTAATTTCACCAATTGAAGAAAGTTCAACTTTAAGAGAGTCTTCCCGTTTGGTGATAGCCTGCAGTTTTGGGGCTCGCTCAGCATTGACACTCGCGGAAATAATACTTTCCAAGTCCAATCCTGAACCAATACCAGCAGATGTGATTAATGCCATTTTAACGCTCCTGCGTAATTACGCCGTGCGATCAAAAATTAAACCTTTACTTCTAAAGTTATCGGCAAACTCATCTAAAGCTTTAGCGACTTTGCGAAACTCTTCCGATGGAATTTCCCGAATCACTTTCTGATTATCCCGATCGATCACGCGAATAAAAGATTCGCTGCCTGTTTTATCGAATTCAAACGATAAATTGGTGGTCGTTAATGGGAAAACTTCATTAAGCTTCTGCAAATTCTGTTGCAAATCAGCGAAAAACTCTGCCTTTAATTCTTTATCTTCCGTTTTTTTGGCGAATGCTTGGGCATCAGTTGAATTTAAGTTGTCACCTTCAACTTTCGCTTTGATTTCAGTACCTGCAGCGACCTTTAATTCAGGGACTGCACGTTCAGGTGCATTAGGCACCATACTCACATTGAGTGGATTCATAAATCCCCCTACTTTCGTATCACTTTAGAACAAAGTAACTAAACTCAGCCAATCATGTGGCTGAGTTTAGTTGTAACCTATTAGCCCAACAGAGACAAGGCTACCTGCGGTCTTTGGTTCGCTTGGCTCAGAATTGAGCTGCTTGCCTGTTGCAGGATCTGGTTACGAGTCAACATCGCAGTTTCTTGCGCGAAGTCAGTATCTTTGATCCGAGATTGCGCAGCAGATAAGTTCTCAGCAATGTTCGATTGGTTACGAATCGTTGACTGGAAGCGGTTTTGTACCGCACCAAGCTCAGCACGTTTTTTATCAACAACGGCAATCATAGAATCCATTGCTGCTAAAATTTGCTGTGCATTCACTTGAGACGATACGCTGATGCTGGTTGCACCTAATGCAGTAAAGCTTGCTGTGGCTGCAGTAACACCAGTACCAATATCACTGATACCTGCCGCAAGGGTTGACATCGTTTTACCGGTCACACCCGTTGCAATCCCTGCGATACCTGACATGGTAAAACCATTGTTCGCAGTCATGTTGTTCGCAGTACCGCTGACGTTTTTCATGCTAAACGTGATAGTTTGCACTGCATCAGCACCTACTTGGAAGCTGGCATCATAACTACCATCTAACAAGTTGGTTCCACCGAAAGTGGTATCTTTAGCAACACGGTTGACTTCACTCGATAACGAGCGGATCTCTTCCTGAATTGCTAAACGGTCTTCATCAGTGTTAGAACCGTTCGCTGCTTGTTGCGCCAAAGTACGAATACGTTGGAACATCGAGGTCACTTCATCTAAAGCACCTTCAGCAGTTTGCGCCAGAGAAATACCATCGTTGGCATTTCGGATCCCCTGGTTCATCCCGTTGATTTGGCCTGTTAAACGGTTGCTGATTTGCAAACCGGCCGAGTCATCACTTGCGCTGTTAATCCGAAAACCGGAAGACAAGCGTTTGAATGACGTATCTAGTGAATTACCAGAATTCACTAACTGTCTTTGAGCATTCAAAGAGCTGACATTGGTATTGACGTATAAAGCCATAATAGCCTCCGCGTTTTGTTGCCGTTGGCCGTGTGCTCGGAACCCAAACCAAACACACCGCCATCATAGAGATCTATGAGTTGTAGTTCTCTATTTTGCTTATCGACAGCAATATCAGAAGCTTTAGCCTTATTTTATAAAAAAATAAAGATTTCTTTTATCTTAATGAAAAGATTGAATTTATTTTTAATCGTCAATCCTAATTTTTTATTAATGCAACGTCATTATCCCTGTAATAAGGTCAATGCAGCTTGCGGACGTTGATTCGCCTGACCCAAAATCGTTTGGCTTGCTTGTTGCAAAATTTGATTTCGAGTCAATGCTGCTGTTTCGGCAGCAAAATCTGCATCTTTAATTCGAGCTTTTGCCGCAGCTAAATTCTCGGAGATATTACTTTGGTTGCGAATTGTCGATTGAAACCGATTCTGAATAGCACCAAGCTCAGAACGTTTTTTATCAACAACTGCAATCATCGAATCCATACCCGCTAAAATCAGCTGAGCATTTCTTTGGTTCGAAACACTGACAGCCGAAGCCAAAAAACGCGCGGCAAAAGTGTCAGTGGCGCCAGGGCCTGCAGTACTAATCGTTGAGATCCCTGCAGCCAAAGCTGTTAAGCCTTTGTTTAAGATAATACTGGCAATACCAGCAATACCTGACATCGTGAAACCACCATTTGCAGTCAACGAATTCAAACCGTTCGCGGAGGAACCAACGGTTTTCATATTGAATGCAATAGTTTGTACCGCATCAGCACCAACCTGGAAGTTGGCAGAATAAGTGCCATCTAACAGATTCTGACCACCGAAAGTGGTATCAGTCGCAACACGATTCACTTCGGCTGACAACTGCCTGATTTCTTCTTGGATCGCCAAACGATCTTCATCGGTATTGGAACCGTTTGCAGCTTGCTGAGCTAAAGTTCGAATTCGCTGAAACATATTAACGATTTCGTCCATCGCGCCTTCAGCAGTTTGCGCCAAAGAAATACCATCGCTGGCATTACGGTTCCCTTGTTCTAAACCGAGGATCTGCGAATTAAGCCGATCAGAAATTTGTAAACCAGCAGCATCATCAGCGGCACTATTGATACGAAGCCCAGATGAGAGCCGCTTAAATGACGTATCTAAATCAACACTGGATTTGGCCAGCTGACGCTGGGCATTCAACGAACTCACGTTGGTGTTTACATACAAAGCCATAATCAACTCTCATCTTGGGCATAAGCGCTATTGGGTGTAGCGCTATGACTAACATTGGGTTTGGGTTGAATCTCCCTAACGGCGATCAGGTGATTCATCAATATAAAAGCAATAGGTGTGCCAATAATTTTAGAACTGTGGTCTTCGATTTAAATTTTTCTGGATTTGTTGTGCATTTAGGCTGTTATTGGTTGGAATTGGGGCAATTAGCGGCATGCAATGAGACAACTCATTTGGGAATTCTGGTGCTTATTGGCGAATTTGCTCGATGATAACGCTACCAGCAATATTGAGAGCGTTAAAAAAATGGCAATATCGCTAAGATGGCTATATTGCGGCAAAAAATTTCAGTCAGAGTGTCAAAAAATTGTGGAGTGGCAAGAAGCTGCCGAACGAAGGGCAATAGATTAGTGTACGAAGCAAAGTCAATTTTATTCAACTTGGGAAAAAGCAGACCCTGAACTTCAGGGCCTGCTTCACTGAAGGGATTAACCTCCAAGTAAACTTAATGCCGCTTGCGGTCTTTGGTTTGCTTGGCTAAGAATTGTTTGGCTCGCTTGTTGTAAGATCTGATAACGAGTCAAGGATGCAGTTTCTTGCGCGAAGTCAGCATCTTTCACACGTGAGTTCGCAGCTGCTAAGTTTTCCGCAATGTTGGATTGGTTACGGATTGTTGATTGGAACCGGTTTTGCACCGCACCAAGTTCTGCCCGTTTTTTGTCAACCACTGCAATCATTGAATCCATGGCTGCCAACACTTGTTGCGCATTCACTTGTGAAGATACACTAATTACAGTTGCAGCCATGTTGGTAAAGCCTGCGTTAGCAGCCAAAATACCTGTGCCTACGCTACTAATACCTGCAGCTAAGGCTGTCATCGATTTGCCAGTAACCGCACTTGCAATCCCAGCAATACCTGACATAGTAAAACCGCCATTAGCGCTCATGCTATTAGTACCATTCGTGGTTCCACCGACTTCTCTCATCGTAAACGAGATAGTTTGGATGGCATCAGCACCAACCTGGAAGCTCGCATCATAAGAACCATCTAACAGGTTAGTACCACCAAAGGTTGTATCTTTGGCAACGCGGTTAACTTCTGATGCTAAAGAACGGATTTCCTCTTGGATTGCTAAGCGATCTTCATCGGTGTTTGAACCGTTTGACGCTTGTTGCGACAAGGTACGGATCCGTTGCAACATTGAAGTCACTTCATCCAAAGCACCTTCAGCAGTTTGCGCTAAGGAGATCCCGTCATTGGCGTTGCGGTTACCTTGGTTCAAACCGTTGGTTTGAGAAGTTAAACGGTTAGAAATTTGCAGACCTGCCGCATCATCTTTTGCGCTGTTAATACGGAAGCCAGAAGATAAGCGTTGGAATGAAGTATCTAATGAATTACCTGAGTTCATTAATTGACGTTGTGCATTTAATGAAGACACGTTGGTGTTTACATATAAGGCCATGATTTATCTCCTGGTTTTCGCTAATTCTTGCAATTTATATTGCTGATACTTATGTATCGGACACAGTAGGAAAACATTTAGCGGAAATTTAAAATTTTTTGTATCTCTTTCAAATTTCACAGGTTTTCCAAAACTGCACCTGTTAATTATGTATCGGAATGAGTAAGGAAAACTTGAGGGAAATATTCATTTATTGCCTAAAAAAAGCTTTCTCTGTGAAAAATCAATCAAAGCATTAAAAGCAGAAGTTTGTTGGTTTTGGCATCTATTGCCAAATCGCGGAGAAACACAGAAAGAAAAAAATCATTACAATGAAAGAGAGGCGGTTTTATCCGCCTCTTAACGAAGATAATCAAACAAACTGGTACCAGTGACCCGATTAAACGTTTGTTGTACCGCCGATAGTGCGGTTTCTTGTTTAGTTAATTCGGTGATGGCCTCGACATAGTCGATTTCATACAAATCAGCTCTGAAACTTTTATTGGTGATTTGCAGATCTGTATTGCCATCTTCGATGGTTTTCACCAAATTTTGGCGGCCACCCAAGCCAGAAACAGTGGCATCAATTTTCACGGCTGCTCCGTCAATTTGAACCAGGGCATCAGCCATTGCTTCTCTTAACTGGACGCCATTGACTTCAGAAGTTTCAACCGCATTGATTAAATCAGTTAGCGTGTTAAGAATGTTCGATTTTTCTGGGGCTTTCAATGAAAAGTCGATTTGGCCAGGTCCTGAACCACTTAACTTCATTTTTATCCCTTGAAATGTCAGTTCATTCGTGCCATTCACTGCACCTGTCACACTTGGCGTCATGCTCGCACCATTACGCAGAATTTCATAATTATTCGCTGCATCCACAACCACACTAAAATTGTTGTTGGCCGGATTGAGTGCATCATAATTTTGTTTAAAAAATTCATCGAATTGGCTTTGGTTAGTCGTTTCGAAGATAGCGGCAGTATAACCACCACTCACAGTTGGCGTGGTCGTTTTGCGCCGCGCATTCACATCCTCAAACACAAACTTACCACTATCATTACTTGGTAAAGCCACTGAGGGTGACAGTTGTAATTTCTTTTGCCCCTCATCGCCCATATAAACATACTTGCCTGAGGCTGCATCAACTGTATAAGCTTGTAATTGGTTTTGAAAGCCTGAAAACAGATATCCACCATCCGAATCTTTTTGATTCATCAAGTCATAAATTTGTGAACGCATATTTTTAAGCTGTTGAGCAACTGCATTGCGATCAAGCTGAGAGAGTGCCCCGTTGCCTAACTGCAAAGTCAACACTCGTGCTTGATCCATGGTACCGCGGATATTTGACAACGCTGCTTCTTCTAAATCCAAACTGTTGCGCAAAATGATGCTATTGCTTTTGTACTGATCCATCTGACTGATTTGCTGATCCAGCGCAACCACTCGGGCTGATGCCGAAGGATCGTCGGACGGAGATAAAATTCTGGTTTGCTTTTCAAGTTTTGCGCTGGCATTTTGCAAGCGTTCCTGCGCATTTAAAATGCTGTTCAGATTCACTTGGTATTTCTGATTAAATGAAATTCGCATAATTACCTCGCTGCAGCCAACAACGTATCAAAAATAGCCTGAGATGTGGAAATAATCTTCGCTGCTGCAGCATAAGACTGTTGAAAACGGATCAAATTTGCCGCTTCTTCGTCTAAATTGACGCCCGAAATCGACTGATTCCAAGCTTCAGATTGTTGCAACAGTGATTTTGAAGACTCGGTTGCCAGCTTGATTGCACTGGTTTTTTCACCAATAAAACCAATCATGGTGCCATAGCCTTCATTCAAACTCATTTTGTTATCGGCAGTGGCGACAGAAACTGCATTTTTTCTCATTAAATCGGCAGTTTGTAAATTCGCTAAGCTTAAACCATTACGGTTATCCTTAAAGCCCCCCGCATTATAGGACACAGTAAAGGTGTCTCCAGTCTTTGGTACGCCAGTCAAATTGAAATCAAAACCGAAGTTGGCAAGGCCCGCTGAGGCCATCAAATTATTATAGCTTCCCCCAGTCATGACAGCCGTCGTGCCCAACAAGGTGTTGCTACTATCGCGAATTTCGAATTGATTGCCACCAATGAAAGTCACTTGCAATGGGGCGCCTGTTAAACCGCCTGGTGATGTAAATGCAGAGGTCGTAGGATCTGTATCTGTGACTTTAAAATCGCCGAATCGACCATTGCCTTGGTTGTTAATCGCAAACTCGCCCCGCACTGGCAATGCTAAAGCCAAGTCTTCTGGACGGTCGTTTAATAAAGTCAATGTTTGAGCAGCAACGCTGAGCGGTTTCAAAATGAATTGATCACCGTTACCAAAGCCTCCTAACGAATTATCCAATGTAATTTCATACCCGTAGAGGAAACCACCGCCCACGTTATCGGTATTAAACGTCATTGGATAACCGGTCACGGTTTCAGTAATGGCAGACCCGGTAATGACTTTGCCATTGTTATCAAGAACTTCCATAGTGAATTGATTGGGCGCATTAAAGGTAATCAGGAATTCATTCGGAGGCACGCTACTGCCCTCGCCTGTTTGTACCGTTGCAGTGATCCGCCCCGCCCCGGTATTGTCTCGCATTGGATAGGCACCAAAGGTCCCTAATGAAAAAATATCTTTGCCTAACTGTCCATTTGCATCCATACCGAGCCGATTTTGCTTATTGATTGCGTCGCCTAATGACACCGCCAATTGCCCCAGTCGATTTTGAGTCGGTTCAAGCATTTGCGAACGGAACTCCAGCAAACCGCCAATTTTCCCACCTAAGCCTAGGCTATCAACTTCTTGCAAAATATTACTATTATAATCAAGTTGCATCTCGAGCACTTTTCGCTCGGGATCAGGATCGCCACTCGCCGCCAACATATTGAAACGACCATGCTCCATGACTAAAGCTTGACCACTATTGAGAAAAACTAATTTCTCACCACTGGCGGCATCCAGCGTATGGATTTCGACCATTTCTGAAAGTTTCCGCAGTGCTTCGTCTCGTTTGTCCAACAAATCCAAAGGCGCAGGCGTCGTTTGACCAATTCCATAGGCGGTAATTTCTTTGTTCAGCGAGGCGATGTTGTTAACGATATTATTGGTCTCGCTAACAAAGCTATCTAGCTGCAAACTAACAAAAGTGCGCTGTTCGAGCACTAAACTCGATAGCGTATTAAACTTATCAATTAATGTTTGCGAACTACCCATAAATAATTGTCGCGACGAGGTATTTGCCGGGTCATTATTGGCAGTTTGAATTTGTTTAAATAAATCAGATATGCCTGTAGAGATACTGTTTGCAGTATTCGAAAAAAGAGTATCGACACGATTTGCTTCGGCTAAAAACTGTTTATTGTAGGACACCGCTGATGTATCGCGGCGAAGTTGGCGCATAGCAAAATCATTGACTAGGCGATCTGTGGTGCCACGGCCAACGCCTAAGCCAAGAATTGAAGAATCGTATTCGGTGTTTTGCCGATTGTACCCTTTGGTATTGAGATTACTGATGTTATTACTGGTGGTATTCAGTAAGCCGCTACTGGCAAGTACTCCTGAGGAGCCTATCGTTAATAAATTATCTGCCATGACGAACCTCAACCATTATCTTGTTGCCAATAAACTGGCTTCATTATTTAACTGATTATTTGCCAGCAATTTTCGTACCTGATTAAAGGTATCCCCCTCAAATACAGCCGTCAGTTTTTCGGCATAATTCGGATCAGTTGCATAGCCCGCTGCCTGTAACTGGCGAAAATAACTTTTAGCATCTGCGGTATGAGCTAGTGCTTGCTGATATCTTGGATTTGTTTTTATAAATTCTACATAGTCTTTCAGACTTTGCTCTGGGCTTTCATAGACGCGAAATTTTGCTTTTTCACGAACCGCAGAACCCTGACGATATTCCAGAGTATCTACCACTGCAACCGGACCATCCCAAGCACCATTTGCTTTAATGCCAAATAAATTGTGGCTTTGTGAACCTTCAGTCGTTTTGAACACTTTTTTTCCCCAGCCTGTTTCCAAGGCTGCTTGGGCGAGTAATGCTAAGGGTTCAATACCTAACTCTCGTGCGGCCACTTTTGCTGCAGGCAACAAACGTTCCACAAACGCAAAAGGTTCTGACACGCTAGGCTTTGCTTGAATTTCAGCGATACCTTCAGCAGCAGGCTGCACCTCAGTTTTGACAGAATTCACGGCGAACTCTTGGCTTGGTTGTTGCTGAACTCGCTGGCCCATTTTTGCAGTCTGGGGTTGCCAAATTGTTTCTGCAGCCAATTGTTGAATGCCAGCCGTTTGCCCTACTGCTGCAAATTGATTGACCGATTGAGAACTCACAGCAGCTGTAACG
This sequence comes from uncultured Rheinheimera sp., assembly GCA_964540955.1. GTDB lineage: Bacteria > Pseudomonadota > Gammaproteobacteria > Enterobacterales > Alteromonadaceae > Pararheinheimera. The sequence continues at coordinate 4,557 of CAZIPG010000009.1, read as the reverse complement.
GTCAACTCGGGCGCTAATTGGGTGGTTTTGGCTGAAGACTCACGTGCTGGCAACACAATTCGTTCAGGATCTAAGGCTTTCATGGCACTTGGTCCGCTTGGCATATTCAGCTTTTTATGCACATGTGAAGGTGCACTAAATACCTTTTCTTCACCGATATCACCAGGCATTTTGAGATGCTTAGAGAGTTTGCCCCCTGCTGGATCGGGACTTAGCTGCTTCACCATGAGATCTGCCAGCCCTAAAGTACCTTGGTTGGATAACTCTGTGGCAAGCTGCTGATCATGCATATCGCGAAAGAATTCAGTGCTATTGGTATTGAGTGGATTGTCTTGCTCAAACCCTTTGTTGGCTTTGCGCATACTCGACAGCAACATATTCATAAACACAGCTTCAAACTGTTTTGCAGCCTGATGGATCGCTTGTTTTTCATCTTTTTTCGCCAATGAACGCAGTTCATTTAAGCTGGAAAGATCATGATATGAAATGTTGCTGCCAGGAGTTTCCATTTAAATCACCACCAATTCACCATGAATGGCACCGGCTTCTTTCAGCGCCTCCAGAATCGCCATCAAATCGCCAGGCGCCGCACCAACGGCATTCACAGTACTGACCAATTCATCTAAAGTCGTGCCGGGGTCAAACTTGAACATTCTGGATTTATCGGGCCTGACATCAATAATGGTGTTCTGTTGTACTGCAGTATCACCGCCTGCCAAGGCATTTGGCTGCACCACTTGCGGATTTTCAGCGATGGTCACCGTCATACCCCCATGGGTGACTGCGGCAGGAAATAGTTTCACATCCTTACCAATCACTATGGTGCCTGTACGAGAATTAATAATAATTTTTGCTGAATCCGAGGCTGGTTCAAAGCTTAGATTTTCTAAAGTAGCCAGATAAGAGACCCGCTGATCGATATCCCGCGGGGCCCGAACTTGCACAGAGCGGGCATCTAATGTTTTCGCGATGTCATCACCAATAAAACTATTGATGGCAGCCGCCAAATTTTTAGCGGTCGTGAAATCGCCACGGTTCAAATTAAACGTGATGTAATCACCCTGCGCAAATGGCGTTGGCACTTCACGTTCAACAGTCGCACCATTAGGAATGCGGCCAACCGTCGGGGTATTGACCACCACTTTGGAACCGTCGGCTCCCTCAGCGCCCAAGCCACTAACAATTAAACTGCCTTGGGCGACGGCATAAACTTGCCCATCTAACCCTTTAAGAAAGGTTTGAAGTAATGTCCCGCCCCTCAGGCTTTTTGAACTCCCAACCGAAGAAACGGTAATATCAATCGATTGGCCAGGTTTCGCAAAAGCGGGCAATTCTGCGGATACCGCAACTGCAGCCACGTTTTTAATTTGAGCTTTCATGCCTGGCGGTAAATTAATGCCAAAATTGGCTAACATCGTTTTAAAGCTTTGTTCGGTAAATGGACTTTGTTCACCTGTGCCAGGTAAGCCTACCACCAAGCCATAACCGACCAATTGGTTATTCCGGACACCTTCAACCGTCGCCACATCTTTCACTCGAGCACTATAGGCGAACTCGCTATAACCACTGATTAGCAGCACCGCCAGTAACCCGATGAACTTTGATATGTTGTGCATAAAGCCCCCTTCTACACGTTAAAATGGCCAAACGGGTGAAGAAAAGAATCGACTTAACCAGCCAGGACCTTGACCACCATGAGTCGCGCCAGTGCCAGAATACTCAATACGCGCATTGGCAATTTTATTAGACTCAACCATGTTCTGTGAGTCGACATCTTCAGCGCGAATAACGCCTGTCAAACGAATATATTCTTTACCCGTGTTTAGGGTTAACCACTTTTCACCGCGGATCACTAAATTACCGTTAGCCATCACACGTAAAACATTCACTGAGATATTGCCGACTAAACTATTGCTCTGGTCCGCTTTGGCATCGCCTTTGAAATCGCTCGTGGACTTCATACCCAACTGCAGCGTGTTACCACCTACCGACACGTTACGTCCTGCTAATCCAATCATCGGATCAACACTGTTGGAGGAGTCTTTCCCATACTCCGTTTTGGCCTTTTTCGATGCCTGAGTATTTTCACGCAATACGACTGTGATGATATCGCCTTCTCGACGGGCTTTATTGTCTGAATACAAGCCATTCGACATGGCTTGACCAAACAGCGACCCTGTGTTTACCACTGGTTTTGCTTGCGGCTCAGGTGGTAACGGAGCAAAAGCAGGATCATCTGGAAATGCTTCTTTCTCATAACTGGCGCAGCCACCCAGCAAAAGCATCACGATTGCCAGTAAACTATTGATTTTCATCATGACCTCACTACAGGTTTTGAACCGCATAACTCAGCATCTGGTCTACAGCAGTAATGACTTTCGAGTTCATTTCATAGACACGCTGACTCTCAATCAGGCCCACCAACTCTTCAGTAACATTCACATTCGATGATTCCAGTGCCCCTTGCACCAAATACCCTAATCCCTCTAAGCCTGGGATCCCTTGCACCGGATCCCCACTGGCGCCGGTTTGCCGAAATAAGTTTTGACCAATAGGTTCAAGGCCTGCAGGATTTACAAAGTTAGTCACAGTTATTTGCCCAAGCACAGCGTTCTCAGGCTGGCCTTGTAATTTCACTGAGACTTCACCATCTTGAGAAATGTTGATTTCAATCGCATCTGGCGGCACAGTAATGGTCGGTTGTAACTGATAACCTGCGCCCGAAGTGACCAAATTACCTTCGCTATCGGTGGTAAATTGGCCATTGCGCGTATAAGAAATCGTGCCATCGGGCATTAAAATTTCAAAAAAACCAGCACCTTGAATAGATACATCTAAAGCATTATCGGTCGTGATATGGTTGCCTTGGCTGAAGTTTTTTTGCGTCGCAACCACCTTAGCCCCTGCACCAATCATTAATCCATTGGGTAATTCTGAGTTCTGAGATGAACGACCACCAGGTTGGTTGATATTCATATAAAGCAAATCTTCAAACACTGCACGGCTCTTTTTATAACCGACAGTGCTGGCATTCGCTAAGTTGTTAGAAATCACCGAGATATCGCGTTGCTTCGCGTCTAAGCCGGTTTTACTGATCCAAAGAGCTGGATGCATAGAGTCCTCCTAAGCGCTAAGCGCTAGATAATTCTTAACAGTTGATTCTGCTGACGGTCCATATCTTCTGCGGTTTTCATCATTTTGACCTGCAGCTCATATTGCCGCTGCAGAGCGATCAGGTACGACATTTCACCCACAGCATTGACGTTACTTCCCTCTATCGCACCACCAATGACTGTCACCAAGGGATCAACTTCGGCAACTGCACCATCTTTACGCCGAAACAACCCATCGTTGCCTTTTTGAATATCAGTGCGAGCTGGGTTCACTAATTTAATCCGCCCCGCTTCAACCATACCTGCCGCAGGAGCTCCAAGCGGTAATACCATCACGGTACCATCCCCAGTAATTTCAAGTTTGTTCAGTGGGAGAGGTAATTCGATGGGGCCGCCTTCACCGAGCACTGGACGTCCCTCGGCATCTTGCAGGATCCCTTCAGCACTGATTTTCAAGTTACCAGCGCGAGTGTAAGCCTCGGCGCCCTTTGCATCTTGCACAGCGAACCAGCCATCGCCACCAATAGCAATGTCCAACTCGTTTTCGGTCACTTTGATTTCACCAGCGTCAAAATTCTGACTGGGTGATTCCGACATCGCAAACACGCGAGTTGGCAAACCATCGCCAAACGCCTGCATTGCTCTGGCCTGTTGTAAATCTGCTTTAAAACCAACTGTTGTCGCATTCGCAAGGTTATTAGAACGGAGTGCTAATGCATTCATGTTCTCTTTGGCGCCGCTCATCGCGATGTAAAGTAAGTTATCCATGGTAATCTCCCACTGCTGATAGCAACATAAAGCAAGGATGATGCCAGAATTTCCGTATGAAATTTAAGCAAAGCAATGATGCAAAAAAGCCACCCGGAGGTGGCCTTTTTGCATCATTCAAGAGAAGGAAATTATCGGATCTGAAGTACAGTCTGCTGTAACGAGCTATTGACTTCCAAAGCCCGTGAGTTTGCCTGGAAGTTACGCTGCGCCGCAATCAAATCAACTAATTCATTAGTTAAATTCACGTTGGATTGCTCCAGTGCTGATGAGTTCACAGCACCTAAAGTACCACTATTTGCTTCACCGGCTAGCGCGTCACCAGATCGTAAACTAGCTTTCCATGAGGTATTGCCAGCTTGGGTCAAACCTTGCGGGTTCGCAAATTTCACCAAGGTAATTTGTGATAAAAATGTTTGATCGCCATTACTGTAACTGGCCATCACTTTACCGGCAGCATCAATATCAATCCCCGTTAAGCGACCAACTGTGGTGCCGTCTTGACTGAGCGAACCTACTTCAAACTTACTTGAGTATTGCGTCGGAAAATTCGTCCCAGCTTGGTTGCTAAAATTCACTGTTACATTACTGGTAAACTGGGCACCGTTATTCAAGTATGGCGGGCTGTTGAGTGTCGTATTCGGTAATACCAAATCAGGCATTGATGCCGTGATAG